>CAZCBC010000162.1:0-2518 GCA_964496775.1 uncultured Oscillospiraceae bacterium | reverse complement strand
CAGCCCCTACGGTCTGTTTGTAGAGCGCAACACCACCCTGATTCCAGGCAAGACCATCTACGGCCACCAGGGGATGACGGATGTGGGCATCGTCAATGCCTACTTTGATCCCGACACCCAGTTTGCCTTTGTGCTGCTGAATAATGGTTCCAGCCGTGTGCGGGAAGACAGGGTGGGCGTGATGGCGCGCAAAATGCTGTCCTACCTGTATCCAATTTTTGCGGGACAATAACAAGAAGAAATATCATTTTCTCCGCTGCATGCTGAAAGCAATGAAAAAGTTTTACGAATTTTCGGTAAAAAGGCCGTCAATTGTTACAATTACTTGACAGTTTTACCCTTTTGAATTAGAATAATGCGGTAAGAAAGTGGCGAAAATCCGCTGATGCGCGGTCAAGCTGCGTTCGGAAGGAGGGACGGGCATGTCGATTGCCCCTCGTTTTAAGGTATATCTGTTGGTGCTCTGCCTGACAGCCCTGTGTCTGGCGCTGGTTTTACCGGCGTCCGCTACGGAGCTGACAGGCCTTAACTTCACCATGGAAGTGGACCCCAGCACCATGACTTCGCCTGGCAAAACCACGGTAAAGGTGCGCCTGGCCAACAGCGGCCAGACGGATATTACCCTGCCCCTGTCGCTGTATGACGCGGACGACAAGATAGTTCCCTCCTTCTTTGATGGGGGTACGCTGTCACAGCTGAAGGTAGGGGAAACCCAGGTGTGGAGCGGCGAATACGCCGTTACCCAGGCACAGTTGGATGCGGGCAAGCTGATTTTTACCCTGAAGGCCGACTCCACCCAGAGCGCGGGCAGCACCATCAGCTTTCCTGCTGAGGCTAACCTTACCTATATCGGCGAAAAGGTGGACCTGTCCATTAAGCGCGTGGTAGAGCCTGAGGTTGTCCGCAAGGGCGACACCGTTACCATACTGTATGAGTTGGTCAACAACGGCAATGTCCGCCTGACGGACATCCGTGTGCGGGAGCATTCCAGCATTTCCAACAAAACCGAAACCGTCGCTTCGCTGGAGCCGGGCGCCAATGCTACCGTTAAGTTTGAAAAGAAGGCAAGCACCAATGATTTAGCCAGCCATCCCAACATTACCTACAAAAAGGATGGCAGCAAGGAAACCCTGCGCATGGCGCTGGACAACCTGGTGATTCCCTCGGCACGGCCCAACCTTAAACTGACGCTGTCGGCGGACCAAACCAGTGTGAACATTGGCGATAAAGTAGTGCTTACCCTTGTATTGCAAAACGACGGCAATGTTTCCTATTCTAATGTAACGGTCAGCGACGCCAAGCTGGGAGAAGTGTTTGCCAACATCGACATCCCCGCCAAGCAGACCATTACCCGCACCAAGGAAGTAACCATGCAGGAAACCACCAACTTCCTGTTTGACGTATCCTTAAAGGATAATACCGGCCGCGAGCAGAAGGAAAAAACCAATGAGCTGAAGGTCAGCGCCTATGACCCGGCCAAGATGGTGCGCCTGACGCTGGAAATGACGGCCAACAAAGACTCCATCGACACCGTACCCGGCGAGATCGAGTTTACCGTTAATGTAACCAACAATTCGGATTTTGAAGTCAAGGGCATCAAAATCAAACAGGGCGCGACCCAAGTATACACCATCGCCTCCCTGGCGCCCGGCGCGACGATGAACATCACCCGCATGTATCAGGTGTCTCAGTCGGGCAAGTTCCAGTTTACCGCCGAAGCGGTGGACAGCCAGAAGAATATTCAGACCTTCACATCCAATGCGATCGACATTCCCTTTGTACCGGCTACCCCCGCCCCCACCAAGGAAGTGTATGTAACCATCCCGCCGGTTGTTACCTACACGCCTGTGCCTGCCGAAACCACCGGTCTCAGTGGCAGTCAGGGCGTTAACGCTTTGCTTATTCTTACCGTGGCGGTTGGCGTCCTGTTTGGTATCAGCGCCCTGCTCTTTGGTGTCAGCACCATCATGCGTGCGCGTGCCCGCCGTCAGTCGGACGCCGCTTATGACCACCTGTCCAGGGAACCCAAGCGCGACTACCTTGACCCCAACACTTACACAGAGGGTAAGGAAAAAACGCCCGAAGTGAGCCAAGAAACGGTTGATGCTACATTGGAAAAGGCAGAGGTTGAACTGCCCCATACCAAGTACCTGAAGGAAGATTTACCCGCGGACGAAGCCATCCCTGCAGAAAAGGCAACCGAAGCGGAAGAAACCCTCGTGGAAACGGAGCCCCTGACGGAACCTCCCACGGAGGCAGGCGGGTACCGTCTGACCAGGGAAAACGAGATGAAGGACGAGCCTGCCGCTCCGCAGACAGAGCATCGCAGCCGCCGCGCCAGTAAGCATAAATAACGGACGACTTCTTACCCCGCTACGGCGGGGTTTTTCTTTGTCTTTTTGTAGGTTTGTCAAACATATTGGACAGTGTGTTTTTTGAGGAATTCGTTAGGAGAGAGAAAACCAAGAGGTCTCATGGGTAGTTGGTTGCTCCTTCTTTGCCAGGCAGTTAACTGCCT
>CAZCBC010000161.1:2002-2568 GCA_964496775.1 uncultured Oscillospiraceae bacterium | reverse complement strand
TGCCGGGGGGTGGGGCGGGCGTCCAGCACACGGATGTTATTTTGGCTCATACTGGGGCGGGGCAGAGGCAGGTGGACCCGATAGGTTGTCCCCGGCACAAAGCTTGCCGGGCGGATAGAAAGGGAGACATCCACCTGCATTTTCAGCGCCAGATAGCCCGCTGTTTTCATATGGGCGATGACATGATCCAGCTGCGGATTTTCCTTTTGTAAGGGCTGCCCCGCGCGCTCGGCAATGCCGGGGTGCGCTTTTAAAAGGGAATTGACCGTGTCCCGCATATACATGCGCTGGCCCATTACCATGCGGGTGTCCAGCCAGCCTTCCTGCAAAAGGGTCAGCAGGTCTCCGGCGTAAAAATCCGGTATGTGCTGCTGCATCGCGGCGATCAGGCTATCCCGGTTCAGGGTATAGATCTCCTCATACTGGGGCAGAAAATACCGTTCCAGTTGAAGCCTTTGGGTAAGGGGCTGGGGAATATCCCGCTTCAAATACCCGGCGATAATTTGGGCTGCCAGGGCTTCATCCCCAGAGCTAAGGGCGCTTTCCACGTCCTCAGGCAGGGGGAC
>CAZCBC010000161.1:0-1969 GCA_964496775.1 uncultured Oscillospiraceae bacterium | reverse complement strand
TCCCACTTTTTGATAAGTTTCAGAATCTGCCCCGCAATCTGCCGCTTGATGCCATTGCTCCAGCCGGAGGATTTGTCCACCAGGTTTTGCAGCTTGTCCATAGCGCTTTGCAGCATGCGGTCGGCCTCGTGAACGGCGGGCTTTTTGGATTTCCTTCTGGGGAGCAGCGCACCGGTAGGCTCGGCTTTCATCTTCCGACCTTCCGCCAGGGTGCGGGGCCCTTCCTGCAGCACTTCGCCTGTCACCAAATCCCAGCGGTCTCCCGAGTAGGGCACCCTGACTTCGTTGCCCTCACCTTGCAGCAATTCCGCAAAGGACAGGGCGGAGGGCTCGTCCCCATGGGTAATGTAGAAACGCTTTGGCCGGGGAGAGAAGCTGTCCGCCCAGGTTTTCAGCCCCTTCCTGTCGGCGTGGCCGCTCATGGCTTTCATGATGCGTATCTGAGCGTTGACGGCGATGTCTTCGCCAAAGAGACGTACTTCTTCGGCACCGTCCACCAGCTGCCTGCCCAGGGTGCCCACGCTCTGGTAGCCTACAAAGAGAATGGTGGCGTCATGCTTCCATAGGTTGTGCTTTAAGTGGTGGCGGATGCGGCCCGCCTCGCACATGCCGCTGGCGGAGATGATGACGCAGGGCCGCTTCTCGTTGTTGATGGCCTTGGAGTCCTCCGTTGTTAAGCACAGCTTTAAATCGTCAAAGGAGATGGGGTTGATGCCCTGTCGCAGCAGCGCGTTCATTTCTTCGTCGAAAAACTGGCTCTGGCTTTGGGAGAAGATATTGGTGGCGCGGATGGCCAGGGGGCTGTCCATGTACACGGGAAAGCCGTCATGTCCCTTTACCAGCCCTTTTTCCTTGATTTCCCTAAGGAAATACAACAGCTCCTGGGAGCGGCCCACGGCAAAGGAGGGGATCACCACATTGCCGCCCCTGTCAAAGGTGGTTTGCAGGGCGTCGGTCAAGTCGGCAATATAGTCGGGCTTTTCGCCGTGCATGCGGTCGCCGTAGGTGATGTCGCCGGAAAAAACCACCACACGCTTTTCGTCGCCTTCCGTGCAGGCAAGCGAAACGCTGGCTGAGCCCAAAAGATGCCCGGCATCGGTCATCTTGAGGCGCACGCCCGGCGCGATGGTAATTTCCTCTATGTAGGAGGCGGGGCGCATCAACAGCATGGTATCTTCGGCGTCCTGCTGGGTATACAGCGGCTCATACAGCGTGCCGCCGGAGCGCAGGGCCTTGCGGTTTTTCCATTCCGCTTCCATTTCCTGGATGTGGGCAGAGTCCCGCAGCATGATGTCGCATAATTCAATGGTGGCGGGGGTGGCGTAGATGGCGCCCCGGAAACCCTTCTTGTACAGCAGGGGCAGCATGCCGCTGTGGTCGATGTGGGCATGGGTCAGCACCACGCAGTCCACCTGGGCGGGGGAAATGGGCGGCTGCTGGTTTTCATAGGTATCCAAGCAGGATGCTGTGGCCGTTTACCGTTAATAGATAGCAGGAACCCGTTACCTCCCGTGCGGCGCCCAAGAAGAGAATGTCCATATATGCCTCCTATTCTTTCGTTACGTACATCTGGTAGAGTTTGGCGTACACGCCGTTCTTTTTCAGCAGCATATCGTGGGTGCCGTGCTCCTCCAGGCCTTTTTCCGTCAGCACCCAGATGATGTCGGCATGGCGTATGGTGGTCAGCCGGTGGGCAATGGTCAGCGTGGTGCGTCCCTTTGTTAACTCTTCCAGGGACTTTTGCACCAGAAACTCGCTTTCGTTGTCCAGCGCGCTGGTGGCCTCATCCAACAGCAAGATGGGGGGATCCTTCAAAAATACCCGGGCGATGCTGATGCGCTGTTTTTGCCCGCCCGACAGCTTAACGCCCCTTTCGCCCACATAGGTGTCATAGCCCTGGGGCAATTCCAAAATAAACTCATGGGCGCCTGCCTTTTTGGCGGCGTCTTCCACCTGCTGTCTGGTGGAG
>CAZCBC010000160.1:276-2655 GCA_964496775.1 uncultured Oscillospiraceae bacterium | reverse complement strand
TGGGACATGTCATTCCAGTACTTGGCGATGGCATACTCCGGCAGACGGAAGTAGATGGGGGGAATGGCGGCGATGGCGTCTACTTTTAGAGATTCGGCATGCTTTGCCAACTCCACGGAGTCCTGGGTGTTGTTGCAGGCAACATGGGCGATGATGGTCATCTTGTCGCCTACCGCTTCCATAACACTTTCAAGAATCAGCTTACGCTCTTCCACCGACAGGTAGATGCACTCGCCGGAAGAACCGTTGACATACAGCCCCTGTACGCCAGCGGCCAGCAGGTGACGGGCCAGCGCCTGCACCCTCTGGGGGCTTACCTTGCCAGCATCGTCGTAGCAGGCATAGAGTGCCGGAATGATACCATGATACTTATTCGGTTTGTTGTTCATTTTGCTTTCCCTCTTTGATTATTTTTTATCCTTTGACCGCGCCCATGGTGATGCCGCGGGTAAAGAACTTCTGGAACATCAGGAAGACGAGGATGATGGGGACTGACCCCACCGCCGCGCCTGCCATAATCAGGCCAAAGTCGGTGCTGAACTCGGATTGCAGCTTGGCAATGCCCAGGGATATTGTCAGCACATCGGTACTGTTGAGCATGATCAGCTGCATAAAGTAGTCGTTCCATGCCGTAATAAAGGTGAAGATAGCCAAGGCGCCCACGCCGGGCTTAATCAGGGGAAAGACAATCTGGGTAAAGGTAAGTACTTCTCCTGCGCCGTCAATGCGAGCAGCTTCCAGCATTTCGTTGGGAATGTTTTCGGAAAACTGCTTCATCAGGAACACGCCAAAGGGCCACCCTACAGTAGGTAGAATAACAGCCCAGAGCGTATTATGCAAGTTCAAAAAGGCCATTTCTTTCAATAATGGTATCATAATGACCTGTTTGGGCAGAGCCATAGCGCTGACAAATATGGAGAAGATCAATGCCCTGCCGGCAAAACGCTTTTTTGCCAGCGCATAGCCGCCCATGGAAGCTGTAACACAGGTTAGCAGCATGCTCATGGCGCAGATGAACACTGTGTTGAACATCCACTTGGCAGCAGGCTTTTCAAACAATTTAATATAGGAGGCTACCGTTGGATTTGTGGGGAACCATGTAGGCGTTGCCGCGTTGATGGTGACAGGGTCTTTGAAAGAACCTGTAATAATCCAGTAGAGGGGAAAGGTAAAGAAGATGGCGAGCAGAATCAGAATGAAGATGCTCATCACATGGTAAGGGGTGGTTTTCTGTACGCTGCGATTCATTGTTTGTCCCTCCCTTAACCGTTATCTGTCTTGGCCAGACGGAACTGCACCGCGCTGAACGCAGCGATGATGATGGCCAGGATGATGCCCATGGCGCTGCCATAGCCATACCGTTGCAGTTTGAAGGCCTGGTAGTAGATATAGTACATGATGGTACTGGTGGAGTGCATGGGGCCGCCTGATGTCAGCAGCTGGATCAGGGCGAAGCACTGGAAAGAGTTAATGGTGGTAATTACCAGGATATACAGTGTCGTGGGCATGATTTGGGGCCATTTGATTTTCCAGAACACCTGCATATGGGTGGCGCCATCCACTTCGGCGGCTTCCACCAGGGAATGATCCACGTTGCTAAGGGCAGAAACATACAGCACAATGGGTTGGCCGACAGAGGTCGTCAGCAAAATAACAATGATGCACCATAGCGCTGTGCCCACAGTGCCCAGCCAGTTGACATTCTGGCTGATGATGCCCAACTCCTTAAATACATAGTTTAACAGGCCGTAGTAGGGGTTGAACATCCATTTCCAAACCACTGTAACCGCAACCGAGCCTGTGACCACCGGCAGATAGAATACGCAGCGGAAAAAGGATGTTGCCCTGTCCTTCAGCTTGTAAATGACGGAGGCGACCCACAGGGAGAAAAAACAAACAAACGGAACGCTGGCGATAACGATAATCACGGTATTAATCAGTGATTTAGTAAAGATTGGATCGGCAAATAGTTCCTGATAGTTTTTTAGCCCGATAAAGCTAAAGTCCGTCATGGTGTAGTTGAATACACTCGTGAACAGGCACATGCCCATGGGGAAGACGACGAACCCCAGGAAGAACAGCAGGCTGGGTGCCATAAAAAGGTATCCGGAGATATTCTCTCTTCTGCGTGTGGCCCTCAGCTGATGGGAAATGTCGATTGTTTTCTGCACGCGCTTTTCCTCCTTTTCTAAAACATAGCGCTCCCTCCCATTGGGGGGAGCGCTATGCTGTTACATAATCATTACTTTACGATGCTGGCATTCGCCGCGTCGACATAAGCGTTCACTTCGGTAGCCACATCGCCGCCGGCAAAGATGCGCTGCAGCATGTTCCACCACTCGGTGCGCTGTACGGCCCAGCCGCTGGTTACATTGTAGT
>CAZCBC010000160.1:0-266 GCA_964496775.1 uncultured Oscillospiraceae bacterium | reverse complement strand
TGTATTCGGCGTTGCCTGCCTTCTCGGTGCCGGCGTAAACGTCGCCCACGGAAGCGCGAACGGGGAAGAAGCCGGTGGCATAAACGCTCTCTTTAACCTGCACAGGATCATCGCAGACAAACTTGATGAATTCCTTGGCAGCAGCAGCCTTTTTCTCGTCCTTGTTGTCAAAGATGCCGAAGCCCCAGATGCCGCCAGCCAGCTCGGGCACGCCATCGTCAGAGGGGAAAGCCATGGGGATGAATAAAACCCTGGTGCTTTTCTCT
>CAZCBC010000159.1:619-3053 GCA_964496775.1 uncultured Oscillospiraceae bacterium | reverse complement strand
ATTACTTCCATTGTGCAGTTTATCATCCGCAAGCGGCAGGGGAGGTATAAGATGAGTCATCATATAAAAAACGGCGTAGCCCGCGCGGCAGTTTATACCATTCTGACACTGGCCTGCCTTGTGGCGGTATTCCCCATTGTATGGATGTGCATTATTGCCTTTAAGGCGCCCACCGAAAGCGTCAGCGGTTTTCAGTCCTTGATTATCAATGACTTTACCACGGGCAACATTGCCCGCCTGATGGAGCTTATTCCTTTTGCCAACAACTTCAAGAACAGCTTGCTGACTACCATTGGCGGCACCGTTACTACGCTGTTCTTCTGTTCTCTGGCGGGGTTTGCCTTCGCTAAATATCAGTTTCCCGGTCGCAACGGGCTATTCTACTTTGTAGTCGCCACCATGCTGATTCCGCCGGAGGTGGGCAGCGTGCCGCTGTTTATTATCATGCGTCAGATTGGCTTGATTAATAGTCTGTGGTCGCTGATTATTCCCCGCATGGCGACGGCGGTGGGCATCTTCTACATGCGCCAATACATCATGGAAGTGCCTGATTCTTTGGTAGAGGCGGCCCGTATCGACGGCTGCAACGAGTTTAAAATTTATTACTCCATCATTTTGCCTGTTATTAAACCGGCTATCGCATCCTGGGCTGTGCTGACGGTGGTAGCTCGCTGGAACGACTTCTTCTGGCCCCTCTTGTTTCTGCGTAAATCCTCCAGCTATACCCTGATGGTGTCCCTGTCCATGCTGCCCTTTAGTGAAGGCATGTCTACCCCCTGGCCTGTCATTATGGCGGGTACCATGATTATTACCCTGCCCGTTGTGCTGGTGTACCTGTTTATGCAGGTGTACATGAAGGCCGGCATTACCGAAGGCGCGGTCAAGGGCTAAGTGGAACGCATTGCCCTTGTCGGCATGGGGTGGATTGGTGAACATATTCGCCCCTGCTATGAAAACTACCTGGGAGAAAATTTATCGGCCCATATGATGGCCTTCAAAAAAACGGACCGCCATCTAACAGAATTGCGCGCCCGGTATCCCTTTCCAATATTTGCGGGGGAGTATCGGGACGCCTTTCTTGAGTTTGCACCTACTTTTATTATTCTGTCTACTACACCTAACCAGATAAAACCGGTGACGGAAGGGCTGATCAAGCCCTATACAAACTCCTTGCGGGCAAGTGGGCAACCTTTGCCCCTTATCCTCAGCTTTGCCCCTTCGCCCGATGTGCGTTACTTTGCGCAAACCCTGGGGAAGGATTTGGATGCCTTTACCGTGCTGCCTGCCATGGAAACGGCGGTTAACGGCATCGACTGCACGGCGCTCAGCAACACCATGCTGACGCCCAACCCGCAATATGCCCCATCGGAGGATGCTCTCGAACGGGCAACCCGTTTTCTAAAAGGATTGGCGCAGGTGTTTGTCGTACCCCATGCGGACATCATGCCCATTCTGGCGGGCAAAATTACCTTCCATATGCTGGACTTGGCCTGCCAGCAGATACCGGATTTCTGGCAGAAGGACTCGAATCATCTGCCCGGTCTGCCCCAGCTTTCCGGAGATAAGGGGCAGCAGTATATGGCAGGGCGCATGCGGGGGCTGTTCATGGCGTTCCGCGGCCGTCCCTGCGCTGTGGTGCCCTGCCCGGACGTCCATCCCAAGTATGGCAAAGCGGAGAAAATTCTTAACACCATACAACGTACATGGTACGAAGGGGTCATGGATTTCCTGGATGAAAAGCAGGCGAAAGGTGCTAATGTACAGCGCATCATGGATATTGCCCTGGAACTGCACCTGCTGTGTCTGCAGGTAGAGAGTCGGCAGACTATTCTTAATAAACTTAACTCCCACGCTACCCCCGGCGGCATGTCGGAGCGCGCCGTGGAAGCCTATCACAAGAAGGTTGCAGGCGCTTTGCATCATCTGCTTGAAGTGATGAACATAGATAACAACTTGCATATTCCGGACGCCGTTCAGAAATTAAAGACCGCAATCCTCTGGCTGGCAGAGGAAATCTATCAAAAGGGCATGTCGTTGGCGGATTAGAAAAAAGCCCCCCTGAAAAGTTTCTTCAGGGGGTTTCATGATGACGAATGGTGGAAACATCTCGGCTTCCGTTTTTTTGTGCAATTCGTTCAGCGTATTTGCCCGCTGCCCTCGATGAGGTAGCGGTAGGTGGTCAATTCACTTAACCCCACCGGCCCCCTGGCGTGCAGTTTCTGGGTGGAGATGCCTATCTCCGCGCCAAAGCCAAACTCGCCTCCATCGGTGAAGCGGGTGGAAGCATTATGGTAGACACAGGCGGCATCCACATTGCCAAAGAAGTATTGGGCTGTTTCACTGTTGGAGGTGATAATGGCTTCTGAGTGCATGGTGCCGTACCGGCGGATGTGCTCTACCGCTTCCTCAACGCTGGCTACGGACTTGATGGCCA
>CAZCBC010000159.1:0-538 GCA_964496775.1 uncultured Oscillospiraceae bacterium | reverse complement strand
CTGAAGGCGTCGCCCCGTAGCTCTACTCCGGCGGCCATTAACCGGGAAGCGATAACAGGCAATGCCTGCTGGGCAAAGTCCTGATGGATTAACAGGCATTCCACCGCGTTGCACACGGAGGGACGGGATACCTTGGCGTTGTAAACGATGTCCGCTGCCATATGCAGGTCGGCATCCTTGTCCACATAGATATGGCATACCCCTTCGCCGGTTTGCAGCACGGGCACCCTGGCGTTTTCCATAACAGAGCGGATCAGTCCGCCGCCGCCCCGGGGGATAAGCAAATCCACATAGCCCGACAGCGTCATCAGTGCCGTAGCGCTCTCCCTCGTGGTGTCTTCTACCAACTGCACCGCATCCTCAGGCAGTTGCGCATCTTTGAGGGCCGCACGCATGGTACGGACAATGGCGGTGGTGGAATGGATGGCTTCCTTGCCGCCGCGCAGAATAACGGCGCTGCCCGCCTTCAGGCACAGCCCGGCGGAGTCCGCCGCCACATTGGGGCGGGATTCAAAGATAACGCCGATGACCCCCATGG
>CAZCBC010000158.1:738-3220 GCA_964496775.1 uncultured Oscillospiraceae bacterium | reverse complement strand
GATTGGAAGACGGCTCATCCAGCACAATGATGTCCGGCGAGGCGGTATGCACGCATCCGCAGGCGATCTTTTGCTTTTCGCCGCCGGATAATTTAAAAAGGCTCCGATCCATCAGGGTTTCGATGCCCAGGTGACGGATGGTGTTTTCTACCCTATCTTGTATCTCACTTACCGGCATGCCCTGATTTTCACAGCTAAACGCCAGCTCCGAATTGGTATCCACATTGAAAAATTGGCTGCGGGGATTTTGAAAAACCGATCCTACAACCTTTGCAGTTTCATAAAGCGGCAGTTTTGAGCCATCCTGTCCATTGATTTGAACCTCACCCGACAGCATGCCACTATAGTAATGGGGAATCAGACCGTTTATGAGCCGGGTCAGGGTGGTCTTGCCGCAGCCCGATTCACCGCATAGAAGGACCACCTCCCCCTATTCAATGTGCAGGTTAATATCTTTCAGCCCACCGCCGTTGGTTCCGTTTTCATATTGAAATGAAACATTTTTAAACTGTATCATATTCAATTCCTTTCTATCGCATCATGAATAAGAGGAGCACAACCAGGGCAATCGCCAAATAGAAAATATCCTGCCGGTGAAAGCCAATTTTGCAGATGTTCGTTCGTTTCACCGGACTCCCCAAGCCTCGAGTAAGTGCGGCGCTGGACAATTCCTCCCCTATCTTTACACAGGAGATAAAGAGCGGCACCAGCCGGTATTCCATCAACGCCAAAGGCCCGCCACGGGTATTTCCAAAACGGATGCCGCGCATCCTCATGGCGTCACCTATGGCGCTGTGTTCTTCGTAAACCGTGGGAAAGAAGCGGAACATCACGGAAAAAGGGATGATGACCTGCTTAGGGATGCCCATGCGCTCCATGGCCGCCACAAATTCGCTGACCATGGTGGTTGAAAGCAAAAAATATCCCATGATCAGCCCAGGCATCATCCTGCAGAGCATACCCGAGACCATGGTAATTATGATATTGAGCGCGCCATGGGTGGTGTCCACCAAAAACGTATCGCCAAGAAGCGCAACTGCATACAGGCCGGAGCATAACACCGCCGTCCTGTACTGTTTGCTGAGGGCCAGCAGCGACAAGGGAATTGCTGCTGCCAGCGCTAAGATATACCACACATCCACCGTAAAGGCGGGGATGTTAACGATCAGCAAAATAGCAATTTTTGTTCGTGGGTCAAGCCTGACTCCGCTTCTTTGCCATACTGCTTGTAAATTCTGAATCTGCATAATGTCACCGTTCACCTCAGGCAATCCCGGCCTTTCTGAAATGCTTTTTCAAAACGGCATATCCAAAGAATGCGCCTATTATACCGCCGATGACCGCCATAATAGGAAATGCCCAGGAGATTTTTTGGAAGAGGGCAAACACAGCCTGAGTATAATCTGCGCCCATACTGCCCAACATCATGGCTTCAAATTCGTCCTTCAAAATCCAGAAGGGCATCAGCATACCCACAATCCAAAGGCTGAAAACAGCGTAGCCGAAAATTGAGAGCTTCCTGCTTTGATATTTGCCCGCTAGAAATACAATATCCGCCAGCAAGCCGAATACGGCGCCGGTGGCAAGAGGCAGGAAGGTATGCCCTGTCAGCACCATAAGACCACCGCAAATTGTACCCATAATCGTCACCATGCCGAAGCTATGTACCTTTGCTAAAAACAGCATAAAAGGTATACCGCATACCACCGGGATGATAAGGGGAAGTACCGCATAAAAAATCGGGACATACCCCAGCATCCCGCATAGGAACATCAGTATAAAGTAGATGGCTGTAAAGATGCCCACGTTAATCAGGTCTTTGGTCTGCATTTTTCCAAGGCCGCTGCTCACCGCGGCCTGTGTTTTATTCATCATCATAATCCTCCTGTGATTTTTTTGCTATACGCTCCAGCCCATGCTCTGCTGCTGGATGGTGAACAAGCGATGATATAGCCCTTTTTGCGCCATCAGCTCCCCATGGGTTCCTTGTTCGGATACCCGCCCCTTATCCAGCACGATGATCTGGTCGGCATCGGCCACGGTGCGCAGCCGGTGGGCAATCACGATGACCGTTTTGCCCTGAATCAGTGTGCTGATGGCCTGTTGAATCAGCGCCTCATTTTCCGGATCCAGGGAAGCGGTGGCTTCATCCAGCAGGATGATGGGCGCGTCCTTTAAAAGTGCCCGGGCGATAGAAAGACGCTGACGCTCCCCGCCGGATAGGGTCGCACCGTTTTCCCCCAGCATGGTGTCGTACCCTTCGGGTAGTTTTTTGACAAACTCATCGCAGCGGGCGAGACGCGCCGCCTCCAGCACCTGCTCGCGGGTGGCCTCTGCGTTGCCGATCCCTATATTGTTATAGATGCTGTCGTTAAACAAAATAACATCCTGGAATACAAAGGACATATAACTCATCCGATGCTCCGGGTTAAGGGTCTTGACGTCTACACCGCCGATAGTAATTTTGCCGCCGCTCACATCC
>CAZCBC010000158.1:0-728 GCA_964496775.1 uncultured Oscillospiraceae bacterium | reverse complement strand
GGGCACTGAGCCGGGCAACGGTGCTCTTTCCGCTGCCGGAAGGCCCCACAAGTGCCGTAATGCCATTTTCGGGGATGGTAATGCTCATATCCCGTATGGTTTCCTCGCCCTTTTCATTGTAGCGAAAGCTTACATTCTTCAGTTCGATATTGTATTTGGCAATCTCGGTTTCCGCATCTCCGGTCATGGGCTTAACCGCCATTAAATCCCGCATGCGCTTTACGGCAATGCGGTGGTATAAAAATTCCGGCAGCAGCGTCAGCTCGGTGAGAATCGGCCCGTAGATTCGTACCACGATCATTATAAATACCAGCAGGGGGATCAGCGCAATTTGCCCGCCTGTGATCAGCGTCGTACCCAAAAACACGGTCAGTCCAATACCTGACTGCAAGACCACCTGAGCCCCTGTAACGAAAATACCGGTTCCAAACTCCATCTGGATCGCCAGGCGCTTCATGGTGCGCAGGGCGTTTTCCAGTGCGGAAAACTTCTCTCCATCCAGATTGCAAGCCCGGATGACCTTGATACCCTCCAGGTATTCCTGCACCTGCCCGGAAGCGGCCAAATGGAAGTCCACATGCTTTTTATGCAGCTTGCCGTAAATTTTCCGGCTGGCAAAGATAATGAAGAAAGCCAGGGGAACGGTAATGAATATGGCCAGCGCCATCCGCCAATCGAAGAGGGCCAGCATCAGGCAAATCACAGTAATGGAAATGCAGTTGGCAATC
>CAZCBC010000157.1:0-3288 GCA_964496775.1 uncultured Oscillospiraceae bacterium | reverse complement strand
CCAAACGGGAGATGCGCTCCACCCTGACAGGCAGCTGAACGTCTGACAAAGCGTCCAGCGCGACCGTTCCCTCCTGCCCTTCCTGTACCGACAGGATGTCCAGCTCGTCCACCGCCACGTCCATCACAAATGCTTGCTGGGGGTACAATGTAAGCAGGGTGTCCCCTTCGCTCAGTGCCTGTCCCGTCTGTGCGCTGATTTCCGATACGATGCCGTCTACCGGGCTTACGTATACGGGGCTATTCAGCATGGCCTGCAAGTCTGTAAACTGCTGCGCCGTCTCCTGCCGCTCTTTCAAAGCCTGCTGGTACTCCGTTGTGGGGTCTGCGTTTATAATTTTCGCCAGCGTGGATTTCTTGGTGACGGCGTCGTTCACTTTAACAGGCACGCTGTCTATCACCCCGTCCAAATCCGTGTATACATAATAGGGCTGGTTTATCTGCGCGTTTCCTTCGCCCACGGCCACATTATTTACAAGAACCTGTACCGTTTCATCCACCAATGCCTTGGTGTCCGGGAAGGTAATCAGGGCGCGGCCGTCTTCCATCAGACGCGCCACCGTGCCGTTTTGCTTTTGCGTGCCCACCTGTACACGCACCGCCTGCCCCAACGACAGCGCGGTGGTGGGTGTGATGCTTACCTGCATCAAGTCGTCGGTGGAAAGAACAGCGGCTACTCCCTCTTGCAGGGATTGCTGCACCATCTGCCCCTCTTCAAGGTTCAGCGTCTTGATGACCCCCGCCATGCTTGGCTTAATCGTCTGTTCGCTTTTTTGCTGACTGAGCAGCGTCAGCAGGTTTTCGTCCTGCTCATCAAGGGTGGTCTGCGCTGCGTCAATGGCGTCCTGAAGGGCCTTGGTGTCATAGTGCGCCAGCACCTGCCCTGCGGTAACGGTATCCCCCTGCGCGGCGTCAATGGCGCTCAGCGTAACATCCTGGGACAGCGTCAGGCTTTCCTCTTTATCAAAGCGCAAAGAGCCTGTGGCAATCACCGTTTTGGTGACGCTGCCCAGGGCCAGCGTTACCTCCGTATATTCAGGCATTGCTGCCGGGGTTGACGTGCTGGCAGCGTTAGCCATCATCGGCAGCATGCAGGCCAAAAAGAGAATCAGAGCGCCTTTTCTACATTTGCGTGGTTTATGCATCATATTGTCTCCTTTTCTGTGTGTTCCAACATGTGCATCCTATCAAAGCAAACTGAAATGATGCTGAAAAGTGAGCACCGTTTTTTTTCAGGTTCTTTTCAGAATGGTTCCGTATCATATAGAATAGAACAGGGAGGAGAAAAGCATGCGGATTCTGGTTGTCGAAGATGAAAAAAACCTGGCTAACGCCCTGGTTAAACTGCTGGAGGGGCAGAAGTATGCAGCGGAGGCCGTCTACGACGGTCAGTCCGGCCTGGATTACGCCCGAAGCGGACAGTATGACGCGCTGATACTGGATGTGATGCTGCCCTGCCTCAGCGGATTTCAGGTCGCTTCCACCCTGCGCGAAGAAGGGCTTGATGTGCCGATTCTCATGCTGACCGCCCGGGGCAAGGTAACAGACAAGGTTCAGGGGCTTGACAGCGGCGCGGATGACTATCTTACCAAACCCTTTACCACCGAGGAACTGTTGGCGCGGGTGCGCGCTCTGCTGCGGCGGCAGGGGCCGGTGCAGATGGATACCATTGTTTTTGGCGATGTCACTTTGTCACTGGACGCAAGCACCCTTTCCCGTAAGGACAAGCAGGTTCGCCTCAGCAAAAAGGAGCAGGAAGTGATGCGTATTTTGATGTCCCTTCCTGCCGGATATATCATCAGCAAGGATGAACTGATTGTGAAGGTGTGGGGGGCGGACAGCGAAGCGATGGACAACAATGTGGAGGCTTACATTTCCTTCCTGCGCAAAAAACTGTTCTACTTGGGCAGCGCCGTACAGATTGTTGCCCAGCGCCGCCTGGGCTATTTGCTGGAGTATGAAGCATGCTGAAAGTACTGCGCCGTAAATTTGTGCTGATCAGCATGGCGCTGGTCGCGTTGATTTTAACCGTCGTGCTGCTGGCAGGCATCTTTTTTACGCAGATGCAATTTACCCGGGATTATCAGGACGCCCTTAAGATGGAGCTTTCGATTGATATAAATAGGCAGCGCAGGGAGTCCTTTCGAACCATCCTGCCGCCGCCCGGCCAGCGGCCGCAGCCCTCCAGGATTACGTTTACCGCCCTTCAAAATAGCGCCGGCGCCTGGGAACTGGTGACTCCCTGGATGCAGATGGATTCCGATACGCTGCTGACGCTTTGCCAGCGTGCGCAGACCGCGGCCTCGCCCACCGGTTTTTGGGCGGACGTGGGCATCGCCTATGCCAGGCAGGATGGCCGGATTGCCTTTGCCAATATGCAAAACGAATACGCGCAGCTAAAAAACAACCGGTGGGCCTGGATGGTGGTATATGTTGGGGCGCTGGGCTTATTTTTTCTGTTGTCCATGCTATTGTCAAGCCGTGCGCTCAGGCCTGCGGAAGCCGCCTGGGTTCAGCAGCAGCGGTTTGTTTCCGACGCCTCCCACGAGCTAAAAACACCCCTGACGGTGATTTTAGCCAACCTTGATATTCTGGAGAGCGAGCAGGGCGGCAGCCAGTGGCTGTCCGCCGCGCGGGCGGAGGGTTTAATCATGAAAAAACTGATTGAAAACCTTCTGTTTCTTGCCCGTGCGGATGAAACGCGGGAGAGGGCGGAGCATGATTTTATCAACCTGTCTAACCTTGTGGATGAAACATCGCTGGCTTTTGAGGCGCCCGCTTATGAAAAAGGCCTGACGCTCAGCACCAGCATTGTCCCCAACCAGATGATGCGGGGCAACGCAGACCTGATGAGGCAGCTGCTGTCTATTTTGCTGGACAACGCAGTTAAATATACCCCGGAAGGGGGCGCGATTCAAGTGACATTAAAGAAACATATGGACAAGTTGACGCTGACCGTTCATAACAGCGGAGTACACATTCCCCAGGAACACCTGAGCCATCTCTTTGACCGTTTCTATCGTATGGATCAGGCCCGCAGCAAGGCGGAGGGAGGCCATGGGCTGGGTTTGTCCATTGCCGCTGAGATTGCGCGGCAGCACGGCGCCGCGCTGAAGGTGTTAAGCCAGCCGGAAGAAGGCACCAGCTTTATCTTTACTGTACCCAGTTAATCGGTGGTTTTGAAGTTTTTGCAGAAACTCAAAATACTTGACAGGTATTTATTGATAATATATAGGCCACTTCTAAAAACTCAAGCAAGGCGTGCTAATTTTTGTTAAAATAGGGCTAT
>CAZCBC010000156.1:2983-3300 GCA_964496775.1 uncultured Oscillospiraceae bacterium | reverse complement strand
GGCGGCAGCTACCAGAAGCTTTTTGACGCGGTGGACGGCCGGATGCCCTGCAATATCGCGGCGCTGGTGGGGCACTGCACTGTCCGCTCCAGTGTGGCGGGCAACAAAAGCACGGCCCTGTCTCAGGATGAGATGGACGCTCTGATGGCACAGATGGAGCAATCCCTGCAGCAGGGCGCCTGCGGCATTTCCCTGGGGCTGATGTATGAGCCGGGCATCTATGCGCCCAGGGAGGAACTGCGCGCTCTGGCGGAACTGTGCGCCCGCTATGACCGCCCCCTGACGGTACACCCCAGGGCGTCCTCCAAGGTGTCCCT
>CAZCBC010000156.1:0-2973 GCA_964496775.1 uncultured Oscillospiraceae bacterium | reverse complement strand
GCTGCTGGGGCGGCCTCACATCCTCAGAGCCATGGATGAGTTGCAGGAGATAACCCGGGGCCTGCCCGTCAAGCTGCAATATTCCCACGCCATCTTTGTGGGGCGCAGCACCTTCCGCTATAAGAACGATTTGCTGTCCATCATGGAAGAGATGCGCCGGGACGGGGTGGACGTTGGCTTTGACATCTACAACGAAATCCTGGGCACCACGGTCATTACCGTCATCATGCCCCCCTGGTACCAGGCTATGTCCCCCAAAGAGCGGCGCAAACCCCTCAACAAGCTGCGCTTTTCCTTGATGGTGCGCGCCACCATCCCCATTTTAGGCTTCAGCTTTGACGATATTCTGATTGCCTGGGCAGGGGAAGGCAACGAGCAATATGAAAACAAAACCGTCCACCAGATTGCCCGGGAAATGGGCGTGTCCGATGTGGACGCCTACCTGCACCTGTGCGAAATCAGCGATTTTAAGGGCAGGGTGAATATGGGACCCTATTCCACCAGGGAAATTATCAGCAGCCTGTCCAGGGAGGAGCGTGTCCTCTTGATGACGGACGCCTGGATGGAGGAAAAGGGCGTGCAGAACCCCGCCCTGTACGATTGTTTCCCCAAGTTTTTGCAGGATGCCCTCTTGGGCAGGGGCGATACCCTGCCCCGCACCATCCGCAAGATGACGGGGGCAACCGCCGACAGATTTAGCCTTAAAAACCGGGGCTATATCAAGCCCGGATACTATGCCGACATAACCTTGTTTGATGAGCAAGCGGTCAAGGACGGCGTAGCCGACATAGAGAAACCCTTTGGCATTAGCCAGGTGTATATCAACGGGCAACTGGTGCTCAAAGATGATACGCTTTTTGAGGAGGCCCTGCAAACTACGGGCCGGGCCATACGGGTATAAACCACAACAAGGGAAGCATGCAAAAAGCGACGGGAAACCCGCCGCTTTTTTGTGCTGTGCTCAACGTCTTATTGATACAGCCGGATGCCGTGGATGTTCTTTTCGTATTCTTCCAGCAGCGGCTTTTGTTCCTCAATCAGGGTGTGGGCATCCACTTCGCCGCTACGGTAACGCTTGGTGCCCAGCAGGCGGTCGAAATGGCTGAGGCCGTTTTCATCCACGCCGATAAACTCAAAGTCGTTGGGGTACAGGTTGCGGATGGTTTCCAGCAGGTACAGGCCCGCGGCGAAGGTGTCGGCCTTTTCCCGGTCCACAATATGCATCTGCACGCCATGGCACAATTCTCCCTGATGCTTGGAGAATGTGGGCACAAAGGAGCAGGGGCGGAAGAATACGCCGGGCAGCGCCTGCTTGCGCATATGCTCCGCCAGCTTGTCCGCTTCTATCCAGGGGGCGCCGACATACTCAAAGGGCATGGTGGTGCCCCGGCCCTCGGACACATTGGTGCCTTCAAAAATACAGGTGCCGGGAAAGCATTGGGCGGCGTGCAGCGTGCCGCAGTTGGGGGAGGGGGCCACCCAGGGGGTGTCGGTGTCGTCCAGGTACATGCTGCGGCGCCAGCCGTCCAGGGGGATGATGGTTAAATCAATATCCAGCTTCAGCAGCCTGCGCACGAACAGGGCATACTCCCCGACGGTCAGGGCATAGCGGGTGGGCAGGGGATGCTCCCCCACGAAGGAGTGGACGTCCTTTTCGAGAATGGTGCCCTCCACTTTCAGCCCGCCCAGGGGGTTCAGCCTGTCCATCACCACTAAGGGGATGTTGTTTTTTGCGCAGGCTTCCATCAGGTAGGAAAGGGAATACAGGTAGGTGTAAAACCGCGCGCCCACATCCTGCATGTCGTAGACGGCCACGTCCATCTCCTTCATTAAATCGTCGGAAGGGCGGCGGGTGTCGCCATAAAGGGAATAGATGGGTATGCCGGTCTTTTTATCCACCGAGGCGGTGATATGTTCCCCCGCCTGGATGTCGCCCCGTACGCCGTGCTCCACCGCCAAAAGGGCGTTCAGGCGGTAGTTTTTATGGATGATGTCGATGGCGGGGCGATATAATCTGTCGATGCCCGTCTGATTGGTCATCAGGCCCACCCGTCCGGCGTTCAGGCTGGAGTGATACAGTTCCGGTCTGTCCAGGCCGCAGAGTACATGTGCTTTCATGGTGTTCTCCTTTCAGGGGATTTGCTGGCAGTTAACCAGGGTAAAGGCGGTGTTGTATTCGCTGCTTTGCAAGGGGCGCTCGCTGGTTTCCACTTCCCCTTGCTGGTTGTCGTAGGGGTCGTTGCGCAGGTGGATGCGGGCAGGCTGGAAGGGGGCATAGTATTGGCTGGTTGTTACCATGCGGTAGGGGTCTAAGTTGCCGAAGTAAAACTCCCGCCGCTCCTCATTGCCGCAGCGGAAGGCGGTGCCGCCAAAGGAGCAATCCACCGGCAGCCAGCCGAAGGCTTCGGTATAGAACTGCGCCCAGTCGTGGCTGCCTACCTGCTCGGGGCTGGCAAAAAGCCCGCTCTCCCACCGGGCGGGGATGCCCAGAATGCGGCAGAGGGTAATGAACAGCAGCGCCTGCAATCCGCAATCGCCCTTAAGCCCTTTGGCGGTATACTCCGCACCGTTTGGAATCAGGCGGTAGGGACGCTGATAGGCGTAGCGCACATGGCTGGTAATCCACTTGTAGATGTTGCGGGCAATGCGCAGGGGGAATACGTCATCCCCCTTAATATCCAGTGCCAGCTGCTTTAAGTAGGGGGTAAACAGGATGTGGGGTGCCTGCTCCATCAGGTCTTCCGGAACGGGGGGCGGCGCCAGAGGATAGGCAAGGAAGCCCTCGCCCTCCCAGGCGTTGGCGTACACTGCTCGCTGCTCAAAGGAGTAGGAGGCGGTAAAGGGCGCATTGAAACTACCGTTTTCCTCGTAGAACGCGGTGCGCTGGGATACGCTTTCCCGGGCGATATGCCGGGGGGGGGGGCGGGCGTCCAGCACACGGATGTTATTTTGGCTCATACTGGGGCGGGGCAG
>CAZCBC010000155.1:0-3353 GCA_964496775.1 uncultured Oscillospiraceae bacterium | reverse complement strand
GTGCTGCTGGGCATCACCAAGGCCTCTCTGGCAACGGAAAGCTTCCTGTCTGCCGCTTCCTTCCAGGAAACCACGAGGGTGCTGACCGATGCCGCCATCAAGGGCAAGGTAGACCCATTGCTGGGCCTGAAGGAGAACGTCATCATCGGCAAGCTGATTCCCGCCGGTACCGGCTTAAAGCGGTACTGCGATATCGGGCTGCACGAAGCCTACTAACAACCATCAAGCGCCTGGCGACAGGCGCTTTTTTGATGCACGCTTGACAGGTTTTTCGTATGTGCATATAATATAAATAACGGGATACTCCTGAGGTGTTTGCCAGCAATCCGTTTTTACCCACATTTTCACAATCGGAACCCGAGTCGGGAAATGGATGCCGTGCCCCCATATCGCAAGGTATGTCAGGGGAAGACAAAAGTTCTTCCGCAGGGAGCCACCCTGCTTAACAGAGCGGGTGAAAAAACGGAAAGCAGCGGCACTTTGGGGTATCCTTATGTATTGGAGTTTTCCTGATGACGTATGAAACAGCGCTGTTGCCTATTTCGGAAGACAGCATTCTGCTTGCAAGCCGGCTGATTGCTTCCGGGCAAGTAGTCGCCTTCCCCACGGAGACAGTCTATGGTCTTGGGGCTGATGGTCTAAACGCCGAAGCTGTACGCCGTATTTTTAATGCCAAGCAGCGTCCTGCCGACAACCCGCTTATTTTGCACGTTGCCGCAATCGAAGCAGCCTATCCCCTGTGCCATTGGACAAATGAAGCGGAACAGTTGGCCAAAGCCTTTTGGCCGGGGCCGCTGACCATGCTTCTTAAGAAACAGGACATCGTGCCTGATATCACCACCGCAGGGCTTCATACCGTTGCCCTGCGCATGCCAAGCCACCCCGCGGCCCTGCAGTTGATTGAAGCCTCCCATGCCCCCATCGCGGCGCCCAGCGCCAACCTATCAGGCAGGCCCAGCCCAACCTGCGCCCAACACGTGTTTGAAGATATGCAGGGACGCATCCCCCTAATCCTGGATGGCGGCGAATGCCGGGTTGGTCTGGAGTCTACGGTGTTAGATATATCGGGACAAGTGCCTACCATTTTCAGGCCCGGCGCCGTGACCGCAGAGCAGGTCGCCATGGTGCTGGGAGAATGCGCGGTAGCCCCCAGCATCATGCGGCCCCTTATAGAGGGTGAAAGCGCCCCTTCCCCCGGTATGCGCCACAGACATTATGCCCCCAAAGCGCGCATGACGCTGGTAAAGGGCCCCCCCAGCGCAGTGGCACGATACATTAACACCCAATACGATGAGTGTGAGAACGCCTGTATCCTGGCGTTTGAAGAGCATCTGCCGCTGTATGGGGAGCGCCGCACTCAAAGCATGGGAACTTCTGCCCAGGAAGCCGCGCACCGGCTGTTCTATCTGTTGCGGGATATGGATACCCAAGGCATACGCCGTATTTTCGCCGAAACCCTGCCTGAAACAGGCCTTGGTTTGGCGGTGATGAACCGCATGACGCGGGCGGCTGCCTTTGATATCATAACCATAGAAGATTCAACAAAAGAGGAGGAAACACTTTGAAAAAGATTTTTGCCTTGCTGCTGGCCCTGTGCCTGCTTGTCCCCTACGCCTCGCTGGCTGAGGAAGAAAAAGTTCTAAACATCTTCACCTGGCAAGGCTACATTGATGACGAAACCCTGAAGAACTTCACCGAGGAAACGGGCATCAAAACCAACTATTCCACCTTCAGTACCAATGAGGAAATGCTGCTGAAGATGAGCGCCGCCCCCGGAGAGTATGACCTGATCCTTGCCAGCGACTATGCCATCAACATGCTGCGCAAGCAGGATTTGCTGTATAAGCTGGACAAAGAGGAACTGCCCAACTACGGCAACATCGGCGAAGGATACCTGAGCCAGTACTTTGACGAAAACAACGAATACGCCATCCCCTACACCGCGGGCATGCCCCTGATTATCTATGATCCTGCCCTGGTGGATTTTGAGATCACCGGCTACGAAAGCCTTTGGGATGAACGCTTGAAGGACAGCATTGTCATGATAGACGATGCCCGCAATATCATTGGCATCACGCTGAAGACCATGGGCGAATCCTTCAACACCACCGACGATGAGGTGCTGAAAAAGGCGGAGGAAAAACTGATGGCCCTGCGCCCCAACATCCGTTCCTTCAACTATGACAGCCCCCACTTCGATATCATTTCCGGCGAATGCAGCGTGGGCTATCTATTTACCTCCTTCCTGACCCTGGCCCTCCATGACAGGCCGGACCTGAAAGTGGTTTATCCGGAAGAAGGCCTGGGCTTTGGTATCGACGCGCTGGTTATTTCCAAAAACGCGCCCCATCCCTTGAATGCCCACAAGCTTATCAACTACCTGCTGGATGCTAAGGTCGGCGCGCACATCGCTCAGCTGCAAGGCTACATCTGCCCCAACGCCGCGGCGTATGAATTCCTGCCGGAATCCATTCAGGACAACCCCGCCCTGAACATACCGGCAGAAAAACTGGAGAACACCGAGTTCATCCAGGATTTAGGCGAGTACGAAAGCGTATATCAAGCCATCTGGCAACGGTTCAAACTACAATAGTCATAAAAAGCAAGGGAAGAGGCTATCGAAAAATCCTCTTCCCTGTAATATCTTTTCCCAACTTTAACATCCGCCTTCGGGCGGTTTTATTTGTTTTGATATGCCTGCAAAGCTGGCCCCATGGCGTCGATTACATCGGATGTCAGTACCGAGTAGGGACCATGGATGCTTTCAGCATGCAGCCCCGCCATTCCCAGCCACAAGGTGGCTGCCTGCATGGCCCGCAGGTGTTCCTGTCCCCTTTGCTGCGCCAGGATACCCGCCAGGATACCACATAAGGCATCGCCGCTGCCCCCCTTGGACAAAGCGGAGGTACCTACGGTGTTCAAGGCAAGGGATTGCCCATCATACAGTACGCTGACGGCATTCTTAAGGACGACCGAACAACCGTACCTTTTATGCAGTTCCTGAGCGGCAGAAACGGCATCCTCCACCACTTGCTGCACGCTTATGTTTAATAACCGGGCATCAGCATCCCACACCGAGGGCTTATCCTTGTCAAACAGGGTTAGGATGCGCTGCCATTTTTCCTCACTTTGTCCCAGGCCGCAGCCTATCAGCAGCACATCGTAGGGCATAGCCTTGGCCTGCTCCCAGGTACAGCAGGTGGCATTGGGCACCAGGGTCTGGGCAATGGGCATCAACGCTTCCTCGCAGACGATGGTTGCAAGCCCGGCACCGGCCCGCAAACAGGCAAGCGCCGCCATGGCTGCCGCCCCCATCATGCCCTGGCTTCCCGCCAGTATCAGCACCCGGCCAA
>CAZCBC010000154.1:1139-3558 GCA_964496775.1 uncultured Oscillospiraceae bacterium | reverse complement strand
AATTACCCTGACTGTGGACGCCCTGACGGGGGAATGCACCGAGATGGCGCGCCAGGCGACACTTTTGCAACCGGCAGGCAGCAGTACGCGCAGGGCTGCCCCGACACGCAAGACACAGGGACAGACTCAAAGAAGCAATGACGACGATGATGACGATGACGATGACGACCGGGACGACGACGACGATGATGATGACGATTGATGGTGATAAGGAGTGGGGCTCATTTTCGTTCTTAATTCCATTTGTAAGGGATTTGTGAGAAAGCCCCCCAAAACCTTTCCATTCGGGAAGGGAGCGGTTATCATCAGGTCATGGCTAAGCGCCATATCAAGAAAGAAGAGGAGAAACGGTATGAAAAAGTTTATTTCCCTGACAGTAGCCCTTGTGATGTTGCTGTCTGTCGGCCTGAATGCTCTGGCTGATGTTAATCCCCAGGCGGAAGCCCTGGCTAAGCAGCAGGTGCCCGCCACCTCCAAGCTGACCTCCACCGGCGAAGACAGCACCCACTACGAGTTTGTCTACGAGGACAAGATGACCAACACCAAGTACAAGGTGGAGATTACCAAAAACCCCCTGAGCCTGCGCAAGGTGGAAAGCAAGATTCAGTCCTCCAAGGGCTCCAGGGCTGTGGTTCTGAAGGAAGACGATGTCCACGCCGCCGTCAAGGAGATGTACGGGAACGCCACCATCAACGATGTGTATGTGCAAAAGGACAATGGCCGCTTTGAGTACCTTGCGGTGTTTGGCCTGGGCGATGACGACAACCAGCTCTACCGTGTGCACCTGAACGCCGAAACCGGCCGCCTGGTTGGCATGGGCATCAAGTACGGCTCGGGCAACCCTGCTCACATTCCCATGGCGTCCGCCGCTGCGGCAGCCCTGAATAGCGTAAAGGGCGGTAAGGTTGTGGATATCGAGTACGAGGATGAGGACGGCCAGCAGTATTACGAAGTGGAAGTGCTGCTGAACGGCGAAAAGTACGAAGTGATTGTCAACGCCGAAACCGGCGCGGTGGTCTGGACAGACGCCCCCGAAAAGGCCAGCGTAGTGCCCGCCCGGGACTATGTCCCCGGCATGGACCTGGATGACCGCGATGACGACGATGACTTTGACGACGACATCGACGACGACGATGATGATTGGGACGACGATGACGACGATCGCGATGATGACGATGACGACCGCGACGATGATCGTGACGACGATGATGATGATGATGACGATGATGACGACAAGCCCTCTCGCCGCCGCTCTTCCCGCCGGCGGAATAACGACGACGATGACGACGATGATGACGACGACGATGACTAAATAACGGATTTCCCGCCGCCCCGCAGGGGGCGGTTTTTTGTTGTCAAACCCTTGCTGTTGTGCTACCATTTCAGCAGAAAACGGGGAGGTATGCGGCATGATTGCGATTGGCAACGACCATACAGCGGTGGAGCTGAAAAAGGAAATCATCGCCTTGTTGGAGGAGATGGGCCTTGAATATAAAGACTTTGGGGTGAACGATACCCAGAGCGTGGATTATCCCCTGTACGCCTTCAGGACAGCCCGGGCGGTCAGCAAGGGGGAGTGCGAGCTGGGCATTGTGCTGTGCGGCACGGGCCTTGGGGTAAGCATTGCGGCCAACAAGGTGCCCGGCGTCCGCTGCGCCCTGTGCTCCGAGCCCTATTCCGCCCTGATGGCGCGGCAGCATAACAACGCCAATGTGCTGGCTATGGGCGCCCGGGTCATCGGCCCGGAGCTGGCCAAGATGGTGGCGCGCACCTTCTTAGAGGGCGCTTTTGAAGGCGGCCGCCACGCCCGCCGGGTGGATATGCTGACACGGCTTGACAAGGGCGAGGCATTGGAATAATGGCGGAAAAGAATAGGGAAGGCGGCCAACCGTCCGCCTATCCCTGGAAATACGGCCTGTTTATCGGCGTTAATTTTATTGCCCTGGCGGTATTTCAGAGTTTTGTCGGCAACTTCTATCAGGACGCGCGGGGCATAGGCGGCACCCAGCTTTTGTGGCTGCTGGTGGCGCTGCCCGCTGTGTCCATGGTGGTACAGCCTCTGTGGGGCTATGCGGGGGACAGGATGCGCTACCGCAACACGGCGCTGTACTTGATGGCGCTGGGCTCCGTGCTGAGCGTGCTGCTGATGGGGCTGTCCCAAACTTTCTCCGCCCTGCTGCTTTGCACCTGCCTATACGCTTCCTTCTATACGCCGATCATGCCCATGGGGGATTCCATCATCCTGGAAAGCCTGGCGCATAAGGGCATGTCTTTCGGCCCTGTCCGCCTGATTGGCAGCGTGACCTTTGCCGTTGCCAGCCTGCTATTCGGCTTTGTGTTTGAGGGGCGTTTCCACCTGGTGCCCTGGGTATCCCTGATATTCTGCCTACTGCTGCTGGTGTCCGTCCGGGTGCTGCCC
>CAZCBC010000154.1:0-1129 GCA_964496775.1 uncultured Oscillospiraceae bacterium | reverse complement strand
AAACGCCGGGGTATCAAAGGGGACGCGCCGGCGTGCCCTTCAAGGTGCTGTTTCAGCTGCCCCACATGAAGCAGCTATTGGCGCTTTTGACGCTGCTGATGCTGTCCATGGGCTATTACTACAGCTATTTTACCCTGCACTTTACCTCCCTCCCCGGCGGTACGGCGGGGCTGGCGGGGCTTAGCTATTTTATTTCTGCCGTCAGCGAGCTTCCCTTTTTGCTGAATGCGGACAAGCTGTTTAGGCGCCATGGTGCCGGACGGCTGATGCTGGTATCCGCCCTGCTATTGGTCGTTCGCTTTTTGTTGCTGGCTTTTACCCGCAGTGCCTTCATTGCCGTGCTGACCCAGGCGCTGCATGGCGGGTGTTTTATCGTGATGACCATGTCCACGGCAATGTATGTCAACCGCGTGGTGCCCGACGAGCTGCGCGCCTTGGGGCAGATGCTGTTGTCCATTGTAGGCTTTGGCCTGGCCAGGGTGTTTGGCATCGTGGGCGGCGGCCTCATCGCCTCGGTAAGCGGCGGCTCGGCCGGAGGCTTTGCCGCCATGGCGCTGGTGGCCCTGGCGGCCCTTGTGTGGGGCGGCAACTATTTCCTGAGGATTCCTCCCGTCAACGGGGAGGAAAATCTGTAACTGACGGGCCGCTGCTATGCCCGCCTGAAAAGTCCGCTATCCCTGCATATACAGAAGCATAAAAAAGAGGCAATCCGCGGATTGCCTCGAATTTTGTTGAGTTTTGCGTATGTTATTGGCGCAGACCTGTAATGCGGCGGATGCGCTCAAAGGGAAGGGTGGAAAAGGTATAGTCGATGTCCACAAACTCGCCGTCCACGGTGATGTCCATATGCTTGGGCTCGCGGCCGAATTTTTCTGTTGCGCGTACGAAGTAACCAGTCAGCTCCTCCTGGGAGAGGGTGCCGTTGTTGACGGTGTAAGAACAATTCATGGTGGTACCTCCTGTATCCGATGGCTTTAGCGAATATACCAATATTATACTATATTTTGTGGTTTGTAAATACCTTGAATACAATTTGTAGGTAAACTTCTTGTTTTCCTTGTTTTTGTCCGTTACTTATACTAATTCAAAACGTAAACGCATCTATTAGCCATTGTCTTCTGGTAATGGA
>CAZCBC010000153.1:0-3643 GCA_964496775.1 uncultured Oscillospiraceae bacterium | reverse complement strand
GCCCAGGGCATTGCCGACGACATGCTGACCACTACGGTGCTGGCTACCAAGGCGCCGCTACTGATTGCCCCTGCCATGAACACCCAGATGTGGCAGCACCCGGCAACGCAGCAGAACCTTGAAACCCTGAAGCAAAGGGGTGCCCAGGTGGTAGGCCCCGAAGGGGGTATGCTGGCCTGCGGCGATGTAGGCGCCGGCCGCATGAGCGAGCCGGAAACCATTGTACAGGCTGTTGTTGGTATGTTGGCTACGCCTCAGGACCTTCAGGGGCTTAAGGTGCTGGTGACCGCCGGGCCCACCCGGGAAAGGCTGGATCCGGTGCGCTTTTTAAGCAACCATTCCTCCGGCCGTATGGGGTACGCCATCGCGGAGGCTGCCAGAAAGCGGGGGGCGGAGGTGACGCTGATTACCGGCCCTACCCATATTGAAAAGCCCGCTGTGAAGGTGGTTTCCATCCAGTCCACCCAGGACTTGTATCACGCTATGATGGAGCATGCCGGGCAGCAGGATATCATCATCCAGGCCGCCGCTCCGGCGGATTTTACGCCGGTCAATGTATCGGAAGAAAAAATCAAAAAACAGGGGCGGGATACTTTTCAACTGTCCCTTAAGGCCACCCCCGACATCGCCCAGGCGGTGGGAGAACAAAAGCGGGAGGGGCAGATATTGATCGGCTTTGCCGCCGAAACAGAGAATCTGCTTGACAATGCCCGCGCAAAGCTTAACAAAAAGAACCTGGACTTGATTGTATTAAACGATGTTACCCAACCCGGCGCAGGCTTTGGGGTGGATACCAACATCGTTACCTTTGTTACCAGAACCACCCAGGAAGCGCTGCCCAAGATGGCCAAGAGCGAGGTGGCCGATAGGCTGTTAAGCCGGGCGCTGCTTTTGAAGAATAATCTCCTCAAGGCATGAAGGGCTACTGCGAAGTCATTGTAGATATTGCCAACGCCCAGGTGGACAGGCGCTTTACCTATGCCGTGCCCGAGGGCATGGCATTGTGTCCCGGCATGCGGGTGCTGGTCCCCTTTGGCCCCCGCAGCATCGAGGGCATTGTGCTGGCCCTTAAGGATGAAGCCGATATTGACGAAAGCCGTGTGCGCCCCGTAACGAGGCCGCTGGACGACTATCCCGCCATTTTGCCGGATTTAATCGAGCTGGCCAGGGAGATGGCCGTCAAGGCCCACTGTCCTTTGGCTGCTACATTGCGCCTGATGCTGCCTGCTCAGGTGCGGGGCGGCCGGGTTAAGGTAAAAACCCAGAAGGCGGCGCGGCTGCTGGTGGAAGGGGATGCAATTCAGACAGCGCGGGATAACCAGAGCCGCTCTCCCAAGCGGCGGTTGCTGATTGACCTGTTATCCGACGGCGAAGTACACCCGGTCAGCGAATTAAAGGTGTTGGTGCGCGACCCGCTCTCTGCCCTTAAGGTATTGGAAGAGCAGGGCGTTGTGGAGATACTGGACGAGGAAGTGCTGCGCTCCCCCTTTCGGGGCCCTGCCGTTTTGGAAAAGGACCCGCCCCTGACCCCGGGGCAGCAGGAAGCCCTGAGCGAGATACTGCCCGCTTTGCAAAAAGGACAAGGCAACTTTCTTTTGCACGGCGTTACAGGCAGCGGCAAGACGGAGGTTTACATTCAGGCGGTGCGCCAGTGCCTGAGGATGGGCAAAAGCGCCGTGGTGCTGGTGCCCGAAATTGTGCTGACGCCGCAGATTGTTTCCTGGTTCAGGGGGCGCTTTGGCGATGTGGCGGCGGTGCTGCATTCCCGCCTGTCCGCCGGAGAAAAGTACGACGAGTGGCGGCGCATCCGCCTGGGCCATGCCCGGGTGGTCATCGGCGCCCGCTCCGCCATTTTTGCCCCGGTGCAAAATCCCGGCATCTTCATCGTGGATGAGGAGCATGAGCAGAGTTACCTTTCCGAGCATACTCCCACCTATGACGCCCGGGAGGTGGCTGAGAGCCGCGCCCAAAGGGAACATGCGGTGCTGCTGCTGGCCAGCGCCACCCCCAGCATCCTGTCCTTTGCCAAGGCGGAAAAGGGCGACTACATGCTGCTGGAGATGCTGCGCCGCGTCAACAACCGGCCGCTGCCCAAGGTAACCATTGTGGACATGCGGGAAGAGTTGCGGCTGGGAAATAAGGGTATGTTCTCTTATGCGCTGCTGGACAGCCTGGACAGGTGCATCAAAAGCGGCCAGCAGGCCATGTTGTTTGTCAACCGCCGGGGGTATTCTTCCAGCGTAGTGTGCCGCAAGTGCGGCCATGCCCTGCAGTGCAGCCAGTGCGACATCGCCTATACCTGGCACCAGGCGGACAGAATGCTGCACTGCCACTACTGCGGCGCCCGGGAAGGGATGCCCCCAAGCTGTCCCGAGTGCGGCAGCAAATACCTAAAGACAGTAGGCGTAGGCACCCAGCGGGTGGAGGAGGAGGTCAAAAAGCTTTACCCGGACATTCCCACCGTGCGCATGGACTTTGACAACACCCAGGGCAAGGATGCCCATCGGGAGCTGCTCAGCCGTTTTCGATCCGGCAAGGCGCGGGTGATGGTGGGGACGCAGATGATTGCCAAGGGGCT
This sequence comes from uncultured Oscillospiraceae bacterium, assembly GCA_964496775.1. Lineage (GTDB taxonomy): Bacteria > Bacillota > Clostridia > Christensenellales > Aristaeellaceae > DTU024. Next base: position 1,065 of record CAZCBC010000153.1, on the reverse strand, counting down.
GGATTTCCCCCAAGTTACCTTGGTGGGCGCCGTGATGGCGGATATTTCCGTCAACATGCCCGACTACCGCGCGGCGGAGCGCACCTTCCAGCTGCTGACCCAGGTGGCAGGCCGGGCGGGACGCGCCGACATGCCGGGCGAAGTGATTATCCAGTCCTACAAGCCCGACCACTACGCCATTGCTGCCGCCGCCAGTCAGGATTACCGCAATTTTTTCGCTACTGAGTTTGCCCGGCGCAGGCGGGATTTGTATCCGCCCTTTACCATGCTGGTGCGGCTGCTTTGCCAGGCCCAGGACGAAAAAACCGCCCGGGATACCAGCGCCCAGCTGTTTGAGCGCATCAAGCAGATATTGCAGCAAAAGCCGGCCTTAAAGAAACGGGTGCTTTTCTTTCGGGAGGACGACGCCCCCATCAAGCGCCTGATGGGCTACAACCGTGCCCAGGTGCTGCTGAAAATTATCAACCACAGGGATTCGGAAGAATTGATTGCCTATTTGAACGACTTGGCAGGGGAAACCTGGCCCTGTCCGGTGTATCTGGAAATCAATCCCCCGTCCCTTGCCTGAGGAGGAATATGTTTAAACAAATCATGACCATTGGGGAGCCTGTGCTGCGCGGCCAGGCCAACCCTGTAACCAAATTCAACAACATTCGTCTGCAACTGCTGCTGCGCGACATGGCGGAAACCATGTACCGGGAAAACGGCGTAGGTCTTGCCGCCCCCCAGGTGGGCATCCGCCGCCGCGTTGTGGTATTGGACGTGGGCGACGGCTTGGTAGAATTGATTAACCCCGAAATTATCGAAAAAGAGGGCGAAATCGGCATGGTGGAGGGGTGCCTGTCGGTACCGGGCCGCCGTGGCTATGTGGTGCGGCCTGAAAAGGTCAAGGTAAAGGCCCAGAACCGCAAGGGCGAATGGTTCGAAATCGAAGGGGACGGCCTGCTGGGCCGCTGTTTGCAGCACGAGATTGACCATCTGAACGGGGAATTGTATGTTGACAAGATGGAGTACGAAGTGTTTGACGACGATGATGAAGAGGAGGCGGAGGCATGAGCCTGCGCG
>CAZCBC010000152.1:2451-3776 GCA_964496775.1 uncultured Oscillospiraceae bacterium | reverse complement strand
GGTTATCAGGCGGAATCAACAACGACTATATATCCCCAAGGGTTGTGGGGATGTTATAGGAGGAGACCCCTCATCAAGGGCTCCGATCAATTATCAGGAGGTGCTTCCATGCCCACGATCAATCAATTGATCCGCAAGGGAAGGAAAAAGGTAGTCAAAAAATCAGACGCCCCCATCCTGCAGGGCAATCCGCAAAAGCGCGGCGTATGCCTGAGCGTCAAGACAACGACGCCCAAGAAGCCGAACTCTGCTTTGCGCAAGATTGCGAGAATTCGCTTGACCAATCAGACGGAAGGTACTTGCTACATTCCCGGTATCGGTCATAACCTGCAGGAGCACTCTGTGGTACTTATCCGCGGTGGCCGCGTGCGCGACCTGCCCGGCGTTCGTTACCACATTGTCAGAGGCGCGCTTGATACGGCGGGGGTTGCCAAACGCAACCAGGGCCGTTCACTCTACGGCGCAAAACGCCCCAAGAAATAATAGGCGTACGCGTAGCCTGAAGCGGCTGCATGTCCCAACTCCGGCAGGAACGGCTGGCGGGACGATGTACAATCATCGCAGCTTTTTCATCAAACGGCACGAATGCTGTGTGCCGGACGGATGGCTTCTGAGCGCCAACTAAAAGGAGGAACAATATGCCCCGTCGTGGATTTATACCCAAACGTGAAGTGTTGCCCGATCCCATCTACGGGACCACGGTTGTCACCAAGCTGATTAATCAAATCATGCTGGACGGCAAGCGCGGCGTAGCCCAGAAAGTGTGCTACTCGGCATTTGAATTGATTAAAGAAAAGACCGGCAAAGAGCCCAACGAAGTCTTCCAGGAAGCTTTGAGCAATGTGCTTCCCCAGCTGGAAGTTAAAGCCCGCCGTGTTGGTGGCGCCACCTACCAGGTGCCCATCGAAATCCGTGAGGAGCGCCGCCAGACCCTGGCCCTGCGCTGGATCGTGGACTTCAGCCGCAAGCGCAGCGAAAAGACCATGCACGAGCGCCTCGCTAACGAGCTGATGGAAGCTGCCAACAATGGCGGCAACGCCGTCCGCCGCAAGGAAGAGATGCACCGCATGGCCGAGGCGAACAAGGCCTTTGCCCACTATCGCTGGTAATCAGCAAAAAGAAGGAAGAAGAAACGGTAAGGGAACGTTGGTCCCTTGACTTTAGAAGGAGAACACCTGCATGCTCAGAACCAATCCGCTGGACAAGGTACGCAACATCGGTATCATGGCCCATATTGACGCGGGAAAAACCACAACGACCGAGAGAATTCTCTATTATACCGGCCGCGTGCACCGCGTGGGGGAAACCCATGAAGGCGCCGCCAC
>CAZCBC010000152.1:0-2441 GCA_964496775.1 uncultured Oscillospiraceae bacterium | reverse complement strand
CCACCATGGACTGGATGGATCAGGAAAGGGAACGTGGTATTACCATTACCTCCGCCGCCACCAGCTGCCAGTGGAATGGCCATACCATTAACATCATCGACACCCCCGGCCACGTGGACTTTACCGTGGAGGTAGAGCGCTCCCTGCGCGTGCTGGACGGCGCTGTTGCCGTTTTCTGCGCAAAGGGCGGCGTGGAACCACAAAGCGAAATGGTCTGGAAGCAGGCGGAAACCTACGGCGTACCCCGCATGGCGTACGTTAACAAGATGGACATCACCGGCGCAGACTTCTACAATGCGGTAGATATGATGAAAAGCCGTCTGCATGCCAACGCAGTGCCCATTCAGCTGCCCATCGGCAGCGAAGGCACCTTCAAGGGCATAATCGACCTGGTGCGCATGAAGGCTGAAGTCTACTACGATGACAATGGCAAGGATGTGCGCGAAGAAGAAATCCCCGGGGACATGCGTGCCCTGGCCGATGAATATCGCGCCAAACTGCTGGAGTCCGTTGCCGAAACCGACGATGTCCTGATGGAAAAGTATTTCGCGGGGGAAGAGTTGACGGAGAACGAAATCAAGACCGCCATCCGTAAAACCACCATCGCCTGCAAGATGACGCCCGTGCTGTGCGGTACCAGCTACCGCAACAAGGGTGTGCAGCCCTTGCTGGACGCGATTACCGACTACATGCCCTCTCCTGTGGACATTCCCTCCATCACGGGCTATGACCCCAAGGATGAAGAAAAGGAAATGGAGCGCCATCCCTCGGACGAAGAACCCTTCTCCGCGCTGGCCTTCAAGATTGCCGTAGACCCCTTTGTGGGCAAACTGGCATTCTTCCGCGTCTACTCGGGCATGATTGATACCAACAACTATGTCTACAACAGCACCAAGGGCAAACGGGAGCGTTTCAGCCGCATTCTGCGGATGCATGCCAACCACCGGGAAGATGTGCCGGGTGTTTGCACGGGTGATATCTGTGCGGCAGTGGGCCTCAAGGACACCACCACCGGCGATACCCTGTGCGATGAAAACAACCCCATCATCCTGGAAAACATGGTGTTCCCCGAGCCCGTTATCCGCGTAGCCATCGAACCCAAAACGAAGGCCGGTCAGGAAAAGATGTCCATTGCGCTGGCCAGGCTAGCGGAAGAAGACCCCACCTTCAAAACCTACACCGACAATGAAACCGGCCAGACCATCATCGCCGGCATGGGTGAACTGCATCTGGAAATCATCGTTGATCGCCTGATGCGCGAGTTTAAGGTAGAGGCTACCGTAGGCAAGCCCCAGGTTGCCTACAAGGAAACCATCGGTAGGACAGCGAAGGGCGAAGGCCGCTATGTGCGCCAGACAGGCGGACATGGTCAGTATGGACACTGTGTTATCGAAATCTCTCCCACCGAGCCCGGGGAAGGCTATTCCTTCGAAAACAAAATCGTGGGCGGCGTGATTCCCAAGGAATATATTGCTCCCATCGATCAGGGCATCCGCGAAGCGGCCAATAGCGGCCTGCTGGGCGGTTACGAAGTGGTGGACTTTAAGGTGACATTGCTGGATGGCTCCTACCATGATGTGGACTCCTCGGAAATGGCGTTTAAAATCGCCGGTTCCATGGCGTTTAAGGACGCCCTTCGCCAGGCGGATGACCGCCTGCTGGAACCCATGATGCGCGTGGAAGTCGTCGTGCCCGACCAGTACCTGGGCGATGTCATCGGCGATATCAACTCCCGCCGCGGAAGGGTGGAGGGCATGGAGGCCCGCCAGCACGACCAGATGGTGCATTCCTATGTTCCCTTGAGCGAGATGTTTGGCTATGCCACAGATTTGCGCTCCAAGACCCAGGGACGCGGCATGTTCACCATGGTGTTTGATCACTTTGAAGAAGTACCAAAATCTATTGCCGATAAGGTTATCGGACATTAAAAAACATACGGGCCGCTTTGCGGCCGGGAGGTAAAAAATGGCAAAAGCAAAATTTGAGCGTAACAAGCCGCACGTAAACATCGGAACCATCGGTCACGTCGACCATGGCAAGACGACCCTGACAGCCGCCATCACCATGGTGCTTGCCAGCGGCGGTCATGCCCAGGCGATGAAGTATGACGAAATCGACAAGGCCCCGGAAGAGAAAGCGCGCGGAATAACCATCAACACGTCCCACGTAGAGTACGAGACGGACAACCGTCACTATGCCCACGTGGACTGCCCCGGTCACGCTGGCGCCATCCTGTTGGTGTCTGCTCCCGACGGCCCCATGCCCCAGACCCGCGAGCACATCCTGCTTGCCCGTCAGGTTGGCGTGCCCTACATCGTCGTCTTCATGAACAAGACCGACCTGATGGATGACCCGGAGCTGCTGGAACTGGTGGAAATGGAAGTGCGCGAGCTGCTGAGCAGCTACGACTTCCCCGGCGACGACATCCCGGTCATCAAGGG
>CAZCBC010000151.1:2402-3799 GCA_964496775.1 uncultured Oscillospiraceae bacterium | reverse complement strand
GGGTAGGCAAGTACCGGAAGGAGCAAGACAGGCAGATCAGGGTGTGGGGCCTGGAGCCACAGGAGTCGCCCCTTATCAGCCAGGGCCAGCATGGCCCGCACGGTATTCAGGGGATAGGGGCTAACTTTATCCCAGGCAACTACAGGGAAGAATATATTGATAGGGTTATCACCGTTTCGTCTCCTGATGCCATCGCCATGGCAAAAAAATTATCTACGGAGGAAGGACTTGCTGTAGGCATATCCGCAGGCGCCAATGTCCTGGGTGCCCTTGAATTGGAAAGGGAACTCGGGGGGCCGGTTGTAACTGTACTGCCGGACAATGCAGAGAGATACCTGTCTACAGCATTATTTGATTAAGGATGAAGTTTAAAGAAAAGATCGAGTACGGAAAGTATATCATGAAGGTAGACCCGGCCTGCAAATCAGTAGCTGAGGCCATTTTTACCTATCCTATCATGGCAGCCATTTCCAGCCACCGCAGGGCCAAGTGGTTCTACAATAAAGGATACTATTTTATTGCCAGGTGGATAAGCCAAAGATCCAGAAACCGGACAGGTATTGAAATCCATCCCGGAGCTACCTTGGGTAAGTTTCTCTTTGTTGACCACGGCATGGGGATTGTCATCGGGGAAACGGCGGTCATAGGCGACTACTGCACCATCTACCACGGGGTTACCCTTGGCGGTACGGGCAGCGAGAAGAGCGCCAAGAGGCACCCTACCGTGGGGAACAATGTCCTCATCGGAGCGGGTTCCATCATCCTGGGGCCCATCAATATAGGGGACAATGTTAAGATAGGGGCAGGTTCAGTTGTCTTAGAGGACGTAGCGGAAGGTGCCACAGTCGTTGGTTCTCCGGCCCTCCGGACGATTAGAAAGAAGTTAGCCCATTCTAAGCATTGCAGCGCAGAGAAACCCTGCGGTCAGCCCGATTGTGAATACTGCGCATATGAAGGTTAATGATTAGTTGGTTCATAGTAAAGAGTTCAGCAAAAAACCGCTCCATTCGGAGCGGTTCGCTTTGTAGGTTGATTATTAGAACTTCAGCGGGTTCACGCGGATGCCGGGGCCCATGGTGCTGCTTAAGTACAGAGACTTGATATAGGTGCCCTTGGCAGCAGTGGGCTTGGCACGGATGATGGCAGCCATCAGGACGTTCAGGTTCTCGACCAGCTTATCTTCCTCGAAGGAGACTTTGCCAATCGGAACATGGGCGATGGCAGTTTTGTCCACGCGGTATTCCACTTTACCGGCTTTGATTTCCTCGATTGCCTTGGCCACGTCAGGGGTGACGGTACCCGCCTTGGGGTTGGGCATCAGGCCCTTGGGGCCCAGGATGCGGCCGATTTTACCAACAACGCCCATCATATCAGGGGTGGCAACGGCGACGTCAAAG
>CAZCBC010000151.1:0-2207 GCA_964496775.1 uncultured Oscillospiraceae bacterium | reverse complement strand
GCACCTGCTGGTCGGCATGGCGGGGGTCTACGCCCAAACGCACGCTCACTTCGATGGTTTCGTCGAACTTGGCTTTGCCGGTCTGTTTGACCAGGGCAATGGCCTCTTCCGGATCATACTGCTTGTTTGGTTCGATCAGCTTTTTGCTGTCGTTATATTTTTTTCCGTGTTTCATGTTGTTTCCTCCCTGTGGTCATAGCGGCGCTTATGTCCTCCCACATTTATCTCACTCTTCGACCGTAACACCCATGCTGCGGGCAGTGCCTGCCACCATGCGCATCGCCGACTCTATGCTGGCGGCGTTCAGGTCAGGCATTTTGGTGGTGGCGATTTCGCGCACCTGTTCCTGCGAGAGCTTGGCAACCTTGGTCTTGTTGGGCACAGCGCTGCCGCTTTGCAGGTTCAGCGCCTTCTTAATCAGCACCGGCACCGGAGGGGTCTTGGTGATGAAGGTAAAAGACCGGTCGGAATAAACGGTGATGACGACAGGAATGACAAGGCCGGCATCCTTGGCGGTGCGGGCGTTGAATTCCTTACAGAAACCCGGAATGTTGACGCCATGCTGACCCAGCGCAGGCCCGATAGGGGGCGCGGGGGTCGCCTTGGCGGCATCCACCTGGAGTTTAATAATTGCTGAAACTTTCTTTGCCATGTGTATGGCACCTCCTATTTGATGTGGTCATGGCGGCGCTTACGCGCCTCCCACTGCCTGAATCAATTCAGACTTTTTCCACCTGGGAAATCTCGATATCAATCTGCATTTCACGTCCCAGGAACATTTTGACTTTGACCTGCATTTTGCCGGTTTCCGGGTTAATGGATTCCACAATGCCGGTAAAGTTTTCCAAGGGGCCGGAGATGATGCGAACTTCTTCGCCCACCACCATTTTGATGGAATCCGCCTTGGGCTGGCTGTTGAGCATCATATCTACCTCGGCGTCGGAGAGGGGAACCGGTTTGCTTTCCGGCCCCACAAACCCCGTTACACCGCGGGTGTTGCGTACAACATACCAGCTTTCGCTGGTGATAATCATCTTGACCAGCACATAGCCTGGAAAAGTCTTGTGCTGCGTGGTAACGCGCTTTCCGTTCTTGATTTCGGTAATTTCTTCGGTGGGCACCTGGACATCCTGAATCAGGTGCTGCATATGGTTGTTTTCGGCAGCCTTTTCCAGATTGTCCTTGACTTTGTTTTCATACCCGGAATAGGTATGCACAACGTACCAGGAAGCTTGTTCGGTATTGGCCGCATAATCCTGTTCGGGCATGTTTCCTCCTTACGCGCCGACCAGCAGCGCAATCAGCTTGGATGCGCCCAGGTCCAGCAAACCGATGACAACGCCCATGAAGGTCATAAAGGCGAGCACGATCAGCGTGTACTGAAGCAAATCCTTACGGCTGGGCCAGGTAACTTTTTTCAGTTCCCGCCACATGTTCTTGAAAGGCGAAACTATGGCCGTAGGCAAGCGCTTGAAGAAATTGAGTACTTTCGTCAGAAAGGAAGGATTCTCCTTGCCTTTCTGGGAAGTCACAGCCTTTTTCCCCGTGCTGCGGACGGATTTCTCGTCTGCCATACTTACCTCGTTTCACGGTGCGCTGTATGCTTGCGGCAGAAGCGGCAATATTTGCTCAGCTCAATGCGGTCGGGGGTGTTCTTTTTGTTTTTCTTGGTGTTATAGTTACGTTGCTTGCACTCGTTGCAGGCAAGCACGATATTATTGCGTGCGTCCTTGACTGCCATGGGTGAAACACCTCTTTTCTCAGGTTATTTTTCAGCCTTCAATCACGCTGGCAACGGCGCCGGCGCCCACAGTGTGGCCGCCTTCACGGATGGCGAAACGCAGACCGGGCTCGATGGCGATGGGGGTAATCAGCTTCACTTCCATCTGCACGTTGTCGCCGGGCATGACCATCTCAACGCCCTCGGGCATGGTGATGGAACCGGTCACGTCGGTGGTACGGAAGTAGAACTGGGGACGATAACCGTTGAAGAACGGGGTATGACGGCCGCCTTCTTCCTTGGTCAGCACGTACACTTCGCCGTAGAAGTGGGTGTGGGGCTTGATGGTGCCGGGCTTGGCAAGCACCTGGCCGCGCTCAATCTCGTTACGCTGCACGCCGCGCAGAAGGGCGCCGATGTTGTCGCCGGCCTGCGCCTGATCCAGCAGTTTGTGGAACATTTCTACGCCGGTCACAACGACTGTGCG
>CAZCBC010000150.1:0-3806 GCA_964496775.1 uncultured Oscillospiraceae bacterium | reverse complement strand
GGCTGTGGTAAACGCTGAGCACTTCGCGCAGCAGATATTCCTGCACGCTCTTGACGCCCAGGATGCGCAGCAGATGGTGGGGGTTGATGGAGCCTTCAATCAACTCGTCACCTGCCTGCACGATGTCGCCTTCCTGTACCTTCACGCGGGAACCGTAATGAATGGGATAGGATTTCTTTTCAGAAGCATCCTCTTCATTGGTGACGATAATCTCGTGCTTCTTTTTGTTGGTGCTGAAACTGACCTTACCGCTGATTTCAGACAGAGTCGCTTCACGCTTGGGCTTGCGGGCCTCAAACAGTTCTTCTACGCGGGGCAGACCCTGCGTGATATCTTCGGTGGACGCGACGCCGCCGGTGTGGAAGGTACGCATCGTCAGCTGGGTACCAGGCTCGCCGATGGACTGGGCAGCGATGATGCCTACTGCCTCGCCGATTTCAACGTTGCCGCCATGGGCCAGGTTGGAGCCATAGCATTTGGCGCAAACGCCATTCTTGCAGCGGCAGGTCAGCACGCTGCGCACCTGCATCTTGGTAATACCGGCATCCACGATGGTTTTAGCCATTTTAGCATCGATATGCTCGTTAACGTGGCATAAGAGTTCGCCTGTAATGGGATGGAAAACATCCTCGGCCGATACGCGGCCGTTGATGCGCTGCTCCAAAGGCTCAATTTCGCCAATGGCTTCAACGCTGATGCCCCGCACCATTTCGCCCAGGGTTTCAAAGCAGTCAACTTCCCGTACGATGACTTCCTGGGAAACATCAACCAGACGGCGGGTCAGGTAGCCGGAGTCAGCGGTGCGCAGCGCGGTGTCCGCGAGGGATTTACGGCTGCCGTGAGAGGACATGAAGAACTCAAGCACGCTGAGGCCTTCGCGGAAGTTGGAACGGATGGGCAGTTCCAGCGCTTTGCCCGAGGGGGAAGCCATCAGGCCGCGCATACCGGCCAGCTGAGAAATCTGTCCCACCGAGCCGCGGGCGCCGGAGTTGGTCATCATGTAGATGGGGTTGTCCTTGCTCAGGTTCTTCATCACCAGGCCCTTTAGGTTATTGGTGGTTTCGTTCCAGACATCGATGACGGAGAGGTATCTTTCCTCATCGCTCATCAAACCCCTGCGGTACTTTTTCTGAATGTCGCGTACTCTTTCATCCGCCATGCTAAGCTGTTCTTCCTTTTCCGGCGGCACAATGATATCGGCCATGGATACTGTGATGGCGCCGCGGGTAGAGAAGGTGTAGCCCAGATGCTTGATATTGTCGAGCACCTTGGCGGAGACGGCGGAACCGTGGGTGTGGAAGCACTTATCCACAATCTTGCCTAAGTCCTTCTTGATGACCTCATGGTCGATTTCCAGCTTGAACATATCGTCCATGCTGTTGCGGGGCTGGAAACCCAAGTCCTGAGGGATAACTTCGTTGAAAATAAGCAGTCCCAGCGTGGTCTGTATAATCCGCTTTTCTGTTTTGCCCTCAAAGGAACGCTTGAGGCGAACCCGGATGGGGGTTTGCAGGGTGATCTGCTTTTCGGCATAGGCCATGTCGGCTTCCGCTTTAGAGGCATAGCAGGGCAGGCTGTTCAGATACGCCTTGTCCATTTCCTTGGCGGTCTTATACTTGCCCTCATTGGCCTTAATGAAATTTTCTTTGTGATCATCCATCTGCGCCGTCAGGTAGTGGCAGCCGATAACCATATCCTGGGTGGGGGAGATGACGGGCTTACCATCCTGAGGTTTCATGATGTTGTTGGCGCACAGCATCAGGAAACGCGCTTCTGCCTGCGCCTCGGCAGACAGGGGAACGTGCACGGCCATCTGGTCGCCGTCAAAGTCGGCGTTGTAGGCGGTACAGGCCAGGGGATGCAGCTTGATAGCCTTACCTTCGACCAGCACCGGCTCAAATGCCTGAATGCCTAAGCGGTGCAGCGTGGGGGCGCGGTTCAAGAGCACGGGATGCTCCTTGATAACGCTTTCCAGGATGTCCCATACTTCGGGCGAGACGCGCTCTACAGCACGCTTGGCGGATTTGACATTGTTGCTGATGCCCAGTTTAACCAGACGCTCCATCACGAAAGGCTTGAAGAGCTCCAGCGCCATTTCCTTGGGCAGACCGCACTGGTGCAGCTTAAGCTCCGGACCTACAACGATAACAGAACGGCCGGAATAGTCGACGCGTTTGCCCAGCAGGTTCTGACGGAAACGGCCCTGCTTGCCGCGCAAAAGGTCAGACAGGCTCTTTAAAGGCCGGTTGCCGGGGCCTGTTACGGCACGGCCGCGGCGGCCGTTGTCAATCAGGGCGTCTACCGCCTCCTGCAGCATGCGCTTTTCGTTGCGTACGATAATATCCGGCGTGCCCATCTCCAGCATGCGCTTTAAGCGGTTGTTGCGGTTGATGACACGGCGGTACAGGTCGTTTAAGTCGCTGGTGGCGAAGCGTCCGCCATCCAGCTGCACCATGGGGCGCAAATCCGGCGGGATAACAGGTAGCACATTCAGCACCATCCACTCAGGGCGGTTGCCGCTGGTGCGGAAAGCCTCTACGACTTCCAGGCGTTTAATGGCATGAGAGCGTTTCTGACCTTCCGTATCCTTGTTGCGTTCCTTTTCAATCAGGAAGGCAATTTCCTCTTTCAAAGAGCGGCTCAGCTCTTCCAGGTCGAGTTCCTTCAAAAGCTCTTGAATGGCCTCGGCGCCGATACCGGCACGGAAATCGCCGCGCTCTGCTTCGGGCTTGGCCATCAGGGCACGGTATGCGGCATCAGAAATCAAGGCATATTTTTCCACTTTGGTATTGTCCGTGTTGCCGGGGTTGATGACGATGTAGGAGGCGAAATACAGCACTTTCTCCAGGCTGCGGGGGGAGATGTCCAGCAGCATGCCCATGCGGCTGGGGATGCCCTTGAAATACCAGATATGGCTGACAGGGGCGGCCAGATCAATGTGGCCCATGCGTTCCCTGCGCACCTTGGAGCGGGTTACCTGCACGCCGCACTTATCGCAGATTTTTTCCTTGTCACGGTACTTAATACGCTTATATTTTCCGCAGCTGCACTCCCAGTCTTTAACAGGGCCAAAGATTTTCTCGCAAAACAGGCCGCCGCGCTCAGGCTTCAAGGTGCGGTAGTTGATGGTTTCGGGCTTTGTCACCTCACCCATGGACCAGGTGCGGATCATCTCAGGGGATGCCATGCCGATTTGTATGGATTCAAGATTGGTCAATTCGAACATATATGCCCTCCTTCCTGTCTTACAGAATATCGTCGTCGTCGCCGGGCAGGGAAGTATCGTCCTCTTCAATGCCTAAATCCTGCATATCCAGAGCATCATCATCCAGCGACAGGTCATCATCATCGATTTCTACGCTCAGGTCTTCGTCGTCCCCGGCGTCTTCTTCATCATCTTCCAGATCAATATCCAGGGAGAAGCCTTCCTCGCCGGCGATGGAAATGTCGTTCAGATCAACGTCTTCCATTTCCTCCAACAGCGGCAGCGCTTCGCCGGCTGCTTCATGGTGTTCATGGGTGGGCGGCAGGGAAACCTCGTCTTCCAGTTCCTTGATGACCAACTCATTGTGCTCATCGTCCCACACCTTGATATCCAGGCTGAGGGCCTGCAACTCCATGACCAGCACCTTGAAGGACTCCGGTATGCCGGGGGTGGGGATGGACTGTCCTTTGACGATGGCTTCGTAGGCTTTTACGCGGCCCACCACGTCGTCCGACTTGACGGTAAGGATTTCCTGCAATGTGTTGGCGGCGCCGTATGCTTCCAGCGCCCACACTTCCATTTCGCCAAAGCGCTGGCCGCC
>CAZCBC010000149.1:0-3881 GCA_964496775.1 uncultured Oscillospiraceae bacterium | reverse complement strand
TAAAGCAGCTGGGCATAGCCGCCGGGGTGTGCGCTAAGGAAGACAGCGACGAAGCAGGCGCCGCAAAGTTTATTGAGGCCATCCGGCAGCTAAACGCCAGCATGGGCATACCCGACAAGCTGCCCGGCATAAAAAAAGAAGACATTCCCCTGCTGGCCCAGCGCGCCGAAAAGGAAGCCAACCCCCTCTACCCCGTGCCTAAGTTGATGACCAAAACAGAGCTTGAAACCTTTTATGATCAGTTTGCGGATTGGAGCCAGAACACATGAAAACACAGGAAATCGCAGCGCTGCTTGACAGCCAAAGGCAATACTTTAAAACAGGCGCCACCATTCCGGTGGATTTTCGCCTGGAACAACTAAGAAAACTGTACGCCGCCGTTAAAAAGTATGAAAACGACATACACGATGCCTTAAAGCAGGATCTTGGCAAAAGCCACTTTGAAGGCTATATGTGCGAAACGGGCCTGGTGCTGACAGAGATTACCTATATGCTGCGGCATACCCGGCGCTTTGCCAGAAGAAAAACCGTGTACACCCCCCTTGCCCAGTTCCCCTCCCACAGCTATAGGCAGGCCGTTCCCTACGGCAACACGCTGATTATGAGCCCGTGGAACTATCCCTTTTTGTTAACCATCGACCCCTTGACCACCGCCATTGCCGCCGGCAACACAGCCATTGTAAAGCCCAGCGCCTATTCCCCTGCGACCAGCGAAGTGGTAAAGAAGATTGTCGAGGAATGTTTCCCCCCGGAGTATGTGGCCGTTGTAACGGGGGGCCGGGCGGAAAACACCGCCCTGCTGGATCAGAAGTTTGATTTTATCTTCTTTACCGGCAGCCAGGCGGTGGGCAAGGAAGTTTTGCGCCGCGCGGCGGAGCATCTAACCCCCGCCGTGCTAGAGCTGGGCGGCAAAAGCCCCTGCATTGTGGACGCCAGTGCCGACATCAAGCTGGCCGCCAAACGAATTGTGTTCGGCAAGTATTTAAACTGCGGCCAAACCTGTGTGGCCCCCGACTACATCCTCTGCGAAGCCTCCATCAAGGATGAGTTTGTCAGCGAAGTAGTCAAGCAGATTCAGAAGCAGTACGGCAAAAACCCGCTTGATAACAAGGATTACGGCAAGATTGTCAACGAAAAGCACTTTGCCCGCCTGTGCGGCCTGATAGACAAAAGCAAGGTGGTCTTCGGCGGACAGACCAACGAGGCCGCCTGCCAGATTGCCCCCACCGTGCTGGACAATGTAACCTGGAACGACGCCGTGATGGGCGAAGAAATCTTCGGCCCCATTATGCCTATATTAACCTTTGACAGCTTTGACGCCGTCATCGCCGACTTAAAGGACAGGGACAAGCCCCTTGCCCTGTACCTGTTTTCCAGCGACAAGCAACGCATCCGGCGGGTGACCACCGAATTGTCCTACGGCGGCGGGTGCATCAATGATGTGGTCATCCACCTGGCCACCAGCGAGATGGGCTTTGGCGGCGTCGGAGAAAGCGGCATGGGCTCCTACCACGGCAAGGACGGCTTTGACGCCTTTTCCCACAACAAATCCATCCTCGATAAAAAGACCTGGCTGGATTTGCCCATGCGGTATCAACCCTATACAAGCAAGCTGTACAACAAGCTGCTGCACCTGTTTCTTAAATAAAAGGAGGAGTAAACCATGGAATCAACCAACAAAACCAAGGGTAAAAAAGGACTTTTTCGCAAAATTCTGGCCGCCGTATTGGCCGTCGTTCTGCTGCTTGCTGGCACCGTGTACTTGATGTGGAAAGATGAAATCGCCACCGTTGCCAGCATGAAGATGATACGCGACCGCAACGACGCCCATCAGGACGGCGCCGTGTACACCATGAAGGTAAAGGGCGGCTTTTACCTGGACGAGTTTGTCAAACAGGGCGGCGTAAAGAGCGACAAGGAATTGATTGAATTCGTTACCAAAAACATCACCAAGGGCCTCATCAACATCGGCATCAGCGACCCTGAAATCGCCTGCTCTTCCTTTACGGCAGTAACCCCCGACGGCGACAGGCTGTTTGCCCGCAACTACGACTTTTCCAAAACCAATACCTGCATCGTGTTTACCGAGGCCAACGAAGGGCGCCACGCCTCCATCTCCAGCGTGGACCTGCAGTTCCTGGGCATGGATGTGGACAAAAACGTAGAAGGGCTAAAGAACAAAATCACCTGCCTGGCCTCCACCTATGCGCCGCTGGACGGCATCAATGACGCCGGCGTCAGCTGCGGCATCTTTATGACCTACCAGGGCGGCAAAGAAACCGTTGCCACCGACCAGAACACCGACAAGCCCGACTTTACCTCCACCACCCTCCTGCGCCTGATACTGGACTACGCAGACAACGTGGAAGAGGCGGTGGAAATCGCCTCAACATATGACATGCACGATTCGGCCAAGACCTCGTACCACTACATGGTGGCAGACGCCAGCGGCAAAAGCGTCATCCTGGAATGGGTAGCGGGCACCGACGCCACCGACAACAACGGCAGCAAGCGCGAGTTGGTTGTTACCTATAATGACGCTGACGAGCACATCGGCCCCATGGAAGCGGCAAGCGACTACCAGGTGATTACCAACTTTGTTATCCAGCCCGGCTATTACGACGAATCCCCCGAGAAAGACAAAAAGGGCTACGACAGGTACCTGCGCATCTATGAGGAGCTGGACAAAACCGCGGGCGTTGTGCAGGACGAGCAGGCCGCCATGGACATCCTGAAGGCTGTCGGCCGCCGCGGATGGGACAACGACGACAAGAACGACTGCACCGTGCACAGCGCCGTCTATAACCTAAGCGACAAAACGGTGATGTGGGTTCCCAACGAAAACTATGACGACCCCACCGCCATATTCACCTTCGGCTTTGAAGATTAAAACAATAAACAGGAGAAATCATAATGAACATCAGAATGATTGTAGACTCAACCGCCGACCTGATGCCGGAGTATAAGCAGCGGGTAAAGGTTGTTCCCCTGACGGTGCACTTTGGCGAGGAAGAATATTTCGACGGCATCACCATCGACCATCAGACCTTCTACCAGAAGCTGGTAGAAACCGACGTGCTGCCCACCACCAGCCAGGCAACGCCCGCCGCCTTCGCCGAGCAGTTTAAGCAGGCAAAGGCAGCCAACGAAGCCTGCATTGTGCTAACCTTATCCGCCAAGCTGTCCGGCACCTATCAAAGCGCCCGCCTTGCGGCGCAGGACTTTGACAATGTGTATGTCATCGACACCGAAACCGCCGCCATCGGTGCCGGCATTCTAACGGAGTTAGCCTTCCGGTACATCGATGGGGGTATGGACGTCAAAACCGTTGTGGAAAAAATCGAACAGGACAAAAAGAAAATTGTCATCGTAGCCCTGGTGGACACCCTGGAATACCTGAAAAAAGGCGGACGCCTTTCCAAGAGCGTCGCTTTCGCGGGCACCGTGCTCAACATCAAGCCCGTTCTTTCCGTCATCGGCGGCGAAATCAAACTCCTTGGCAAGGCCATGGGCTCCAAGCGCGGCAACAACCTGCTGGTGCAGGAAATCGAAAAAGCCGGCGGCGTCGACTTTACCAAGCCCGCCCTGCTGGGCTACACCGGCCTGTCCGACGCGCTGCTAAAAAAATACATTGAAGACAGCAGGCCCCTGTGGGAAAACAACTTGGACGAGGTGCGCTACGCCACCATCGGCTCCGTCATCGGCACCCACGCCGGCCCCGGCGCCGTGGCGGTGGCGTTCTTTAAGAAATAACAGGTCATTCCACCAGCTCAGCCAATAGTTTTTGCATGCTAAACACATAGTAACCATCCACCGGCCTAGCCGGTGGCTCAGACTGTCAAAGAACCCTTGTTAAGCGAAAGCGAGACAGGGTTCTTTGC
>CAZCBC010000148.1:0-3928 GCA_964496775.1 uncultured Oscillospiraceae bacterium | reverse complement strand
ACCGGGGCCCTTTAGCATGTAAGATTCGTTAAACAGCCGCCAGGAGTCGGATGTCAAAGAAATCATGCAGAAGAAAAGGATATTGGCCAGGGAAGGCAGCGTAATATGGAAAAACTGCTGAACCACATTGGCGCCATCCACCGTGGCCGCCTCGTACTGCTCGCCCGGAATGGCCAGCATGCCGGAAGCCAGAATCATGGTATACCAGGGGGTATTGCGCCAGGCATACAACACGACAACCGGCACCCGGGATAACCTGGTGCCCGTCAGCCATTCCTGGCGGGAGAGCCCCAAAGACTCCAGCACGGCATTCAATAGCCCAACATTGGTATCAAAGAGCAACTTAAAAATGATAGCCATGGAGATAACCGCGCAGATATTAGGCAAAAAAGTCAGGGTATTAAAAGTTTTGCGAAAGCGAAGACCACGGTATGTCAGCAGGTTAGCCATTAGAAGCCCCATGACCAGCACCAGCGCAATGGACACCACCCAGTAGATAAAGGTGTTGAACGTTGCCGCCCAAAACATATTATCCTTGAACAAAAGCGTATAGTTGTTGACCCCCACATTGCGGGGAGTGCCGATGCCGTTCCACTCGGTAAAGCTGATGACAACCGTGTAAATGACGGGAACCAGCTGAAACACAAGGAACAGCAGGAAAAAGGGCAGGATGAACAGATAAGGCCACTTGTATCTGTTGATTGCTTTCAGCATAGGCGCCTCCTGTGATGATGGGCCGGGAGCGCTTCTGCGCCCCCGGCCGGAATAGAGAATTCTTGTTTAATCGACCGTAGCTGTGCCAATCTTGGCTTCCAGGTTCTTTTGCATGTTGGCGATCGCCTGCTCCATCGTCTGGTCGCCCGCCACATAGGACTCAACTTCCGCCGTGATGATAACATCCGCTTCAGCATCCTGGGGGGTAACAACCAGGTTCAGAGAGGGGTTCTGCAGACCTGCTGCTTCACCCGCACGGAAGGACTGTCCGCCGTAGTAGTCGGAGGGCTCCTTCCAGAAAGGCTCTTCCAGCATCTTCAGGGAAATGGGGTTGGCATAGGGGCCGTTCATCTCGTCCACCTTGGTTACCCAGGCCTGACGGGCTTCGCTATTGAAGGTGAAGTCTTCCCACAGCATGCGGGCCAACTCAGTATAAGGATCGTCGGGGTTGTTCATGATGATATAGTACTGGCTGACAGGAGCGCCACCCTTGCCAATGGACTCAAACACAGGGGCGTTCATCACACGCCAGTCACCGGCCACATCGGCTACGTTCTGCCGCATGAACTCATCCCAGAAAGCACCGATATAGAAAGTCGCAATCTTGCCTTCGCGCACGGCGTCGTACAGCGGCGGCTCAAACACAGTGGCCTTAAACAGCAGGTCTTCCTGATACATGGTATCCAAGGCGTCAAAGGCCATCTTGGCGCCGGGGTCGGTGCCGATAACAACCTTGCCGTTTTCATCCCAGATTCTTGCATTGGCCTGGGGCATCAAGCCGCGGCGGCCATAGTAACGCCAGGTGTTGCGGCCGGGATCAATGTAGGACAGGAACACTTCGCCGTTGCTCTTTTCCTTGATTTCGCGGCCGGTTTCAATCCATTTTTCCACGGTGGTCATCTGAGCAGGGTCGATGCCCAGTTCATCAAACACCTTCTGGTTGTAGTACAACAGCTGCGGGCGCACAGACTCGGGCAGGCCATAGATACGGCCGCGCACGGTGGCGTCATTGGCAGCGCCGTCAACCAGGTCGGGCAGCAGGGGGGTCAGGTAGTCGGTCATATCCAGGATGATGCCGCCATTAGCTAAATCCTTCAATCCCACGGGATCAATGTAGGCCAGAGTGGGCAGGTCT
The DNA here is from genome assembly GCA_964496775.1 of uncultured Oscillospiraceae bacterium. Lineage (GTDB taxonomy): Bacteria > Bacillota > Clostridia > Christensenellales > Aristaeellaceae > DTU024. The sequence continues at coordinate 2,079 of CAZCBC010000148.1, read as the reverse complement.
TCCAGGGCGCCGGACAGATAGGTCATGCTGATCTTTTCACGGCTATCCTGGGCATTCTTGGTCTGCACCACTTCAATCTTTACCTCAGGGGCAATGTCGCGGTGTCTTTCCAGGAAATCGTCATAGTAAAGCTGCAAGAACTGAGGGTTGCCATAACCGTACACCGTCATGGTGCCGGCGGGGAACACCTTTTTCTCCTCCGCGCCCGCGACCGCAGTCAGGGTCAGCAGGGAGGCGAGAACAAGGGCTAGGGCCAGGATACGTTTGAACATGGTTTTTCCTCCTTATATTTGTTTTACATAGTCCGTCGCAATGCGCAACTGACTGTATGCAACGCCTGTGGGGATGGTGCAGTCGGTGCCCAGGATGAAGCCGGTTTTGCCTGCTTCTTCCACCACCTTCTGTACCTCTTTCTCAATTTCCGCTTTGCTTCCCTGGCAGATGACGGCATCCAGGTGGTTGGACAATCCGCCCATAATAGCGCCATTGGGGAAACGTTTGCGGCCTTCGGTCAGGGATAGGTCTGCCTCGTACACACCCCAGTTGGTGATGTCGTAGAGGCCTTCGTAACTCTTATAACGGTCAAAGTTGACGTTGGTTTTGCACATGTGCAAGATGACATACCCACCCGTCTCCTTAACGGCACGCATGACCTGCTTGTCAAGGGGCGCAATCCACCTGTCAAACTCCTCATCGGTGAAATAGTGCCGCTCGCCGCCCAGGCTGGAATAGAGAATGCCGTCCAGACCAATTTCGATAAAGGCCTTGGCCAAGTCCGTCATGCCGTCGATAATGCGCCGCATAGCTTCCATGACGGGCGCTTCATTCTCCCGAAGGTGCGCGCACAGCAACTCCCGCACCGGCTCATAGCCGTAGTGGCTCTCGATGGGATGGATGGTCGATGCTACCGTGCCATGGAGGGTGCCAATGTTGAAAGCGTCCTTATCCATGCGCTGATAGATTTTTTCCATCATGTCCAGCTGACGCTGCATAAAGGGAGCATTTCTGTCCAAATGGGGAATGCAGGCCCAGTCCTCCGGCTTGTTGATGGGGCCAAAGTTGGGAACGAGGTTTTCGTTCATGATTTTTTGGATGTCGGGGTTGACCTCTTCAAAGAAGCGCAGATGCTCCTCCACAGCGGGCTGGTCAAAATGCTTGTCCCTGGTAAAGTGGGTGGTGAAATACGCCGGCACATGGTCCACCGGCTGCTGATTGATAGCGGCCAATACTCTTTCTTTTTTGGTCATGGTATCCTCCTTCTTATCATTACATCAATTGATGTATATCCTTGCGTAAAATGTCTCGGGCGGTTTTTTCATCCCTGTCAGCAATGGCTTTGAGTAAAGGAACATGTAGTTCCTCATGGTCGCCCCGCGTCTTACGGCTCTGAAAATACTGGGTAGCCGCCCGTTCGCAGGAGTGCAGCAGGCTTTCCAGATAGGACAACATCCGCTCATTATCACCCAAGGCAGCCAACGCCAAATGGAAGCGGACATTGCGCCGCCAATTGTCCCGCACGCTCTGACGCACCTGCTCGTCCGCCATATTTTCCTCATGTACTCTTTGGAGGTTTTCGAGGCCATCTGGCATCAGCGTACAAATGGTTTTAGATAGCAAAAATAGTTCCAGCGCTTCCCGGGTTTCCAGCAAATCTTCCACTTCGTCGGGCATAATCTGTACCAGGCGATAGCCGGTGCGGGGAAGGCTTTCCAAAATATTCTGGCTGCACAGCATCACCAAGGCTTCCCGAACGGGAGATTTGCTGACGCCGTAGGTATCGCAAAGCTTGCCTTCGGTAAGAATATCGTTGGTAGCAATCGCTCCATCAACAATATCAGCATATATGCCATCGTACACGGCTTGAGTCAGAGGTTTATGATGAGCCAAGACAAAGTTTCCTTTCTGTTGTAAAAAAGAAACACAAAGCGCCGGTTGGTCATATCAGTAATCATATTAGTCTCTTACAGTATATCGGATGAATGATTCCTTGTCAACCAGCATACCGTATATTTGTCTGTAAGTGCTGTAGGAGTACCATACATATTGGACAGTGGGAAAGAAAGGAGGAGAAAAAGAGAA
>CAZCBC010000147.1:0-3929 GCA_964496775.1 uncultured Oscillospiraceae bacterium | reverse complement strand
CTGCCAGGGCATACAGGCCCATTCCCCGGTGGACAGCTTTGCCCTGCCCGAGCCCTGGGACATGCCGGGGTATCAGGACCAGGTTATCATGGCGGCAGGCACATTTGTGTCGGGCGCTTCGGTGGAGTTAAGCGCCGATGCCCCCATGCGCCCGCCCTATATTGTGTACCTGCAAGGGGGCTTAACCTTTGCCCATGGCAAGGTGGCGCTGCAAGGGGCCTTTGGGGACATGCAGAAAAAGGGCTTGCTGCAAAACAAGCCCCTTTCCGGCACGGTGGATTTGCACATGCACTCCGCCTATTCCGACGGCAGCGCCACGCCGGAGGAACTGGTGCAAAAGGCCAAGGAAGCGGGCTTGCATATCGTGGCCCTTACCGACCACGAGAATTTGGCAGGACAGCAGGCCTTCCTAAATGCCTGCGAGGCCCAGGGCCTTACCGTCCTGACGGGGGTGGAGCTGGACAGCGTGTGGCGGGGGCTGGATGTGCATGTTTTAGCCTACGGCATCCCCCTTGATGACGAGCGCTTCAACGCTTTCGTGGGCAGCATCCGGTGGCTGCTACTGGAAATGAGCAATATCCTCATCGCCCGCCTGATGCAAAAGGACGCCCGTGTCAGCCTTCAGGATTTTGAGCAGTACACTCCCACGAAAAAGGGGTACTTCAAGGCTCTTCACTACCTGATAGACAGGGGTGTTGCCGACGATGTGCCCGGGGTGTTTAACCTCTACAAGCAGTATGATGTGGACTTTACCGATGTCCCCTACCCCCTTACAGAAGAGGTGCTGGACGCCATTCACCGGGTGGGCGGCCAGGCGGTGCTGGCCCACCCCGGCAAGACCTTCGGGCACCTGAAGGGGGAGGCGTTTCAGCAGGCCGTCAGGGACATCCTGTCCCTGCCCTTTGACGGGGTGGAATGCTATTACCCTGCCCATGATGAGGAGATGACCGATTTTCTCGTGTCGCTGTGCCGGGAAAAGAATCTGATGATGACCTGCGGCTCCGACTATCATGGTATTGAAAATGGTTACCAACTGGGCGTGCCCCGGGTGGATGCCGGGCAACTGAATCTAAGCAACCTGAAGGAGTATTTATGATGCAAACCACCCTGCCGCCCCGCAATGCCCGCACGCTGTGGAAGCTGTTTTACAGCACGCTGCTTATCAGCTCCTTTACCTTTGGGGGCGGGTATGTCATTGTCAACTTTATGCGGCGCAAATATGTGGACGAGCTGCACTGGCTGGGCGAACAGGAGATGATGGACTACATCGCCTTGGCCCAGTCTTCGCCCGGCCCCATCGCCGTCAACGCCTCCATTCTGCTGGGCTGGCATGTGGCGGGGCTAAGGGGCATGCTGGTGGCGGTGCTGGGCACCGTGCTGCCGCCGCTGGTTATTTTGTCCATCATCTCCTACATTTACAGCATGTTTGTGGGCAATCCCTATGTGGCGCTGGTGCTGCGGGGCATGAAGGCGGGGGTAGCGGCGGTTATTCTGGACGTGGTGGCAACCATGGGCTGCAATATCCTGAAGCTTAAATCCACAACCCACACCCTGCTGATGGCGGCTGCCTTTGTTGCCGCCTTCTTCTTTAAAATCAACGTGGTGTATATTATTCTCGTATCTGCGGCAGTGGGGCTGCTGCTGGCCTTTGTGAAAAGGGGGAAAACAAATGCTGCTGCTTGAGTTGTTTTTCAGCTTTTTCCAGGTAGGACTCTTTGCCATCGGCGGCGGCTACGCTGCCATGCCGCTGATACAGAACCAGGTGGTGGAAAGCCATCAATGGCTTACCATGAGCGAGTTTGCAGACCTGGTCATCATTGCAGAGATGACCCCCGGGCCCATCGCCCTAAACGCGGCCAGCTTTGTGGGCATCCGGGTGGCGGGCATTGTAGGGGCGGTCATCGCCACCCTGGGCAATATCCTGCCTCCCATGGTGCTGGTGTCCCTTTTGGCGCTTATCTACCGTAAATACCGCGACATGCATGCCCTTCAAAGTGTGCTGAGCGCCCTGCGCCCTGCGGTAACGGCCCTAATCGCTTCCGCTGGCTTATCCATTTTGCTCTTGGCAGTGTTTGGCGGCAGGCCATACGCCTTTCAAAATATCCAGTGGGTGGAACTGGTGCTGTTTATCATTGCCTTTTTAATGCTGCGCATCAAGAAACCCAACCCCATTTTGGTGATGCTGCTGTGCGGCGCGGCTTCCCTGGCTTTGGGCGTGATATAATACTGAATCCAAACATTAAGAAATATAGAAAAGCCACCCTATGAGGCGGCTTTTTTGTACGGGTACTTAACTTTTTCTACTGCGGAACCTTTTGCAAGGCTGAGTACAGCAGCAATGCCCCGGTTTGATGGGCGCTATGCACTTCGTCATGCAGGGCTTTGTAAAAAGCCTCCGCCGCAGCCCGGCGGCTGTTGGCGATGTCCCGGGCGCGGGTGGTGTGCAGGCGGTCATAGATATGCCTTAGTTTATAGTGGTACTCGTGGAAAAAGGAGTCTGATTCCTCTTTGTCTTCCGGCACTAATTGACGGGCCTTGTCCACATGGTACAGGGGCTGATTTTCTTCTCCCTGATAGGCCAGGGTGCGGGCGATGCCTATTGCGCCGGTAACATCCAGCTTGTCGGCGTCATAGAGGATGGTGGACTCAATGCTCTGATGCTGCCCTTTGCCCCGGAAACGGTGCGCACGTATGCAGTCCGCCACATGCTGTGCCCGATGCTGCTGCCAGCCGATGGAAAGCAGGTAATCATATGCCATATCGGCGCCCACCGCAGCGTGGTTTTTGCTCTTATCCTTACGCTGCTCGTCCCGGCCGATGTCGTGCAGCAGGCACGCGGCGATGAGGATGTCCAAATCCACCCCTTCTTCAAAGCGGGCAATGTCCAGCGCCAGGTACAAAACCCGGTCGATATGGTTGCGGTCATGGGCGCAACTTTTCATGCAGGAAAGCATGAACCTCTCAATTTGTTCAAATTGCTGTTTGTCCATTTTGTTCCTTCCAATTTAGGTAATCCTTGCTCTTGCCAAAGAAAAACATATATTGCTGCAAAATGCCCGCTGTACCGGGATAGTTTTCCTCGGGGAAGCGGCCCTTGTATTCCTGCTGCTCAATGCGCTGTATCCATACATCCCGGGGGAAGGCGCCGCGCCTTGCATAGGCGAACAGCATCACGCACTGGGCCACCTTGATGCCCACGCCGGGAAAGCGGCACAGCTGCTCCTGCAAGGCGTCATCCTGAAGGGCATGCAGGGCCTCTAAATCAATTTCTCCCTCCGCCACCATGCGGGCCGTGCCCTGCACATAGCGGGTGCGGTATCCCAGGCCGCAGCTTTTTAGTTTTTCATCCTCGGCAAAGGCCAGGGCTTCCGGAGTGGGAAAGGCAAAAAATTCCGTTCCGGGGATGGGCTTTCCAAAGAGGCGGCACAGGCTGTCCACGCACCCCCTGATGGCGGGGATGCTCTTGCGCTGGGACAGGATGAAGCTAATCAGCGTCTCCCAGGGATCCTGCTTCAGGATACGCATGCCCACCGAATAGGCGATGGCCGTCTGCAAAAAAGCGTCATCCTTGGGCACCATACTGTTTAATTTTTGGTAGTCAAAACCAAGGTCAAAGTAGGGATGCCAGAAAGTGTCAAACTCCTCTTTGCTGCAATCAAAGAGGTAAGTATCCTCGGCCACCTTTTGTATCAGCACATGCTTGTCTTGTGCCAGCACGCGGCAGGTATTCCCATCGGCTGTCATGCGGAAGCACTGGCCGCTGTCCGCAATGCGCTGCAAGTGTATATCTGGTAGATTAATTTCGTACATGCGCCCTCCTTTCTGAAGCATCATACCACACAAGCAGCGGTTTTAGGCAGATAGACAAAATTCCATTGTAGGTTTGTCAAACATATTGGACAGTGTGTTTTTTGAGGAATTCGTTAGGA
>CAZCBC010000146.1:0-3935 GCA_964496775.1 uncultured Oscillospiraceae bacterium | reverse complement strand
CCCCCTGCTCAGCTGCGAGGGGCTGCTCTACTCCGCAAAGCAGTACGCTGGTCCCCATGACCGGAAAAATCCCCTGATTTCTCCCCTCTTTGGGGAATTGAGCGGCCTGCCCGACAGCCTGATGTTTGTGGGTACCGACGAGGTGTTGCTGGAGGATGCTGAGCTCATGGCGGAGAAACTGAACAGCGCTGGCAGCAAATGCGAGCTGGTGGTGGCGGAGGGCATGTGGCACGCCTATGTGCTCTACGGCGTGCCGGAAAGCAAGGAGGCGATGCGGCAGATGCGCGAATTTTTCTACTTAAAGTTACATGAGCGTCCGTAAACAGCGCCGCGCCGAAGTGCCGGCGTGGTTACAGCTGGATAACGCGGCCAAGATATACCCCGCCGCCCGGAGCCGTACATGGACGGCGGTGTTCCGCCTGTCCGTTACCCTGAAGGAGGACATTGTCCCCAGGGTCTTGGAGCAAGCCCTTCACAATACATTGGAACGCATTCCGCTTTTTGGCTATCGTCTGCGGCGCGGCTTTTTCTGGTACTACCTGGATCAGCAGAAGGAATTGCCCAAGCCCCAGGAGGATGTGCAGAACCCCTGCGCCCGCATGATGCTGGGCCGGGAGCAGCGCTTTCTGTTCCGCGTCAGGTACCATGGCGGGCGCATCGCGGTGGAGATATTCCACTCCCTGGCCGACGGCACGGGAGGGCTTACCTTTTTAATGACATTGGTGGCCGAGTATGTGCGGCTGCGCTATGGCCCCCGCATCCCCGAAAACGCCTATATACTGGATGTGCGCAAGCCCCCGGAGGCGGGGGAGTGGGAGGACAGTTTCCTCAAGCACGCCCGGGACGGCGTGCGCAGCCGGTCGGAAGAAAAAGCCTATGCGCTGTCGGGTACCGATTTGCAGCCCGGGCGTTTGTCGCTGATTACCGGCATTGTGGATACCGCCAGGCTGCGGGAGGTTGCTCATCAGCACCGCGCTACCATCAACACCTTTTTAAGCGCTCTGCTGTTGCAGGCGCTGCTCACCGTACAGGAAAATGACCCCTCCAAAAAGCGGCGGCGCCTGCCTGTTAAGCTGTCCATGCCCGTTAATTTGCGCAAGTATTATTTCAGCAGCACGCTGCGCAATTTCGCCTCCTATTTTAACGCCAGCATCAACCCCACCTACGGCAGCTATACTTTGGATGATATCATCCGCCAGGTGCAGCACTTTGCCGGCATGGAGGGGGCGGAGCAACTGGTCAATGCTCGCATGTCCACCAATGTGGCGGCGGAAAAGAACCGCCTGCTGCGGGCGGTGCCCCTGTTTATCAAGACGCCGATATTGAAAATGATGTACGACTTAACGGGGGAAAGGTATTTTACCACCACGCTGTCCAACCTGGGGGCCATTCCCCTGCCTGAAGCGCTGCGAAAGCACGTACAGCGGGCGGATTTTATTCTGGGCCCCGGCAAAAAGAACAAGCTGGCCTGCGGCGTTATCAGCGTGAACGATAAGACCTTCATCAACTTTTCCCGAACGATAGAGGAAACCCAGGTGGAGCGCGCCTTTTTTACTGCCCTTATCAAGCTGGGCGTGCCCGTCATGGTGGAAAGCAACCGCGGCAACTGAAGAAAGAGAGAGAAAAATGCCCTATTGCGTACATTGCGGGGTGGAAATGGCCCCCAGCGAAAGAACCTGTCCCCTGTGCGAAACATTGGTGCAGGACCCCGCCTGCCCCTGGACGCCGCCGGAAAGCATGCCCTACCCGGAAAGGGTAGAGGAAATCATGCAGCATATTGATTTAAAGTATGGGCGCAAGCTGGCCGTGCTGGTGATGCTGATCCCCGCCCTGGTGGTGCTGGCAATTGACCTTTTGTCTTCGGGCGGCGTTTCCTGGTCGCTGTATGTAATCGGCGCCCTGGTCTGCGTGTACTGCTGGTTTATGGTGCCCCTTTTCTACCGCTTCAAGCGGCCCTATGTGTATATTACCATTGACTTCACAAGCCTGACACTGTACCTGATGCTGATTGCTTATTTAACAGGCGGCCGGGACTGGTACCTGGGCATCGCTCTGCCTGTTCTGCTGGTAACCGTGCTGCTGCTTCAGCTGATGGTTGTGGCCATCCGCCGCCTGGAGTGGCAGCCCCTGGAGCGCGCGGCGGCGGTGTGCCTGCTGCTGGCGGGCTATCTGGTGGCGCTGGATATGATTGCTGATTTGTATACCGGCAGCATCTTCCTGAACTGGTCGGTATATGCGGGGCTTCCTCTGTTGGTGCTGGCGGCGGTGTTCCTGGTGCTGGAAAAGAAGCGGGGGCTGAAGGAAGCCATCAAGAAGCGTCTGTTTGTGTAGGTTAGAAACATGGATATCCGACGAACTTTGGAAGGCATGGCAGAACCAAGCAATGGCGACTTTGTCGCCCGGCTGATTCCCACCCTGCAAAGGGACAAAATCCTGGGGGTGCGCATGCCCAGGCTGCGGGCCTTTGCCAAAGAGATATACAAACAGCAGGCGGTGCGGGACGCTTTTCTTGGCCAGCTGCCCCACCATTACCTGGAGGAAAACCACCTCCACGGTTTTTTGCTGGAGCAGGAGAAGGGCCTGGACAATGCCTTGCTTTTAACCGAAGCCTTTCTGCCCCATGTGGACAACTGGGCAACCTGCGATACATTTTCCCCCAGGGTATTCAAAAAGCATACCCAAAAGGTATATCCCTATGTGCTAAAATGGATGGAAAGCGGGCATACCTACACCGTTCGCTACGCCATGGGCCTGATGATGAGCAACTATCTGGAGGAGGCTTTTACAAAGGATATGCCTTTTCTGGTTGCCAGCGTGCAGAGTGAAGAGTACTATATACGCATGATGCAGGCTTGGTACCTGGCGACCGCCCTGTACAAACAGTGGGACGCGGCGCTGCCCGTTTTGCTTAAAGAGGTGCTGCCATCCTGGACGCATAACAAGGCCATCCAGAAGGCGGTGGAAAGCCGCCGCATCACCCCGGCGCAGAAGGATCACCTGCGCACCTTAAAACGCAAATAACGGGAAAACCCCGAAAGAAAGAGGTATATGATGAAGTTTCAAGACATGCCCTACAAACGCCCCGACTTTGACGCCGTGTATCAGGAAGGCAAGGCGCTGCTAAAACAGATGGAAGAAGCGACGAGCGCCCAGCAGTTCTTTGACGCCGCCGAAAAGATGGATAAATTGTCTTCCGCTCTGGCAACCCAATACTCCCTGTGCCATGTGCGCCATGCCATCGACACCCGGGATGCTTTCTACGAGCAGGAGAACAATGTGTTCGATGAGGAAATCCCCCGTTTTCAGGAGTTTGGCGCCGAAGTGGCGCGCATCTCCCTGGAAAGCAAGTTTAGGGAGGATATTGAAAAGAAGTACGGCAGGCACCTGCTGGAAAAATACGATGTGCAGCGCAAGGTGTTTAAGCCCGAGATCGTTCCGGACCTGGTGGAGGAAAACAAGCTCAGCACCGAGTACGACAAGCTGATTGCCTCCGCGCAGATTGAGTTTGACGGCGGCACCTACAACCTATCGGGCATGACGCCCTTCACCCAGTCTACCGACCGGGATGTGCGCCACCGGGCCAACGATGCAAGCTGGGGCTGGCTGGCAGAGCGTCAGGAGACGCTGGACAAGCTGTACGATGATTTGGTCAAGGTGCGCCACCGTATTGCCCAGAAACTGGGCTATGACAACTTTATCCCCGTTGCCTATGCCCGCATGGGCCGCACCGACTGGAATCAGCAGGACGCCAAGGCTTACCGTCAGCAGATATTAGAGTCTGTGGTGCCTTTGGCCCAGAAACTGTATCGGGAACAGGCCCAGCGCCTGGGCATTGCGGACATGAAAAACTTTGACTATAATCTGGAGTTTTTGTCCGGCAACCCCAAGCCCCAGGGCGACGAACCCTACCTGGTGGGCGAGGCCACCAGGATGTA
>CAZCBC010000145.1:3796-4028 GCA_964496775.1 uncultured Oscillospiraceae bacterium | reverse complement strand
TACGGAAGTGGAACCGCCCACGGTGATTTTGCCGGAAACTTTGGCCGCTTCATAAGCGGGGGTTTCTTCGGTGGATACGGGCACCAGGCCGTTGGCAGCAACGACTTCCTGGCCTTCCTTGCTGAAAATAAAGGCAAGGAAATCCTTGGCAACTTCGTCGGTGGCTTCGCCGTTGGTGACTACGTTGAAGGGACGGGCTACGGGGTAGGAGCCGTTCAGAATGTCCTCGGTG
>CAZCBC010000145.1:2411-3735 GCA_964496775.1 uncultured Oscillospiraceae bacterium | reverse complement strand
CGCCGCCCACTTTAAGCGCCTTGACAGTGTCGTTGCCTTCGACGGAAGCCAGGGAGGCATAGCCGATGGCATACTCGTTCTGGCTGACAGTGGTCATCACCAGAGAGGTGCTGTTGACAAAGTCCGCTTCCAGGGTGGTGTTGTCGATTTCTTTGCCGTCTTTGTCCTTGGTCATGACGCCGGTCAGTTCCACGAAGGCGCCGCGGGTGCCGCTGCCCTCTTCACGGGAGACAACAGCGATGTCATTGGCCGCATAGGCGGTGAGGCTCAGGACCATCATGACAGCTACGAGAAGTGCGAATACCTTTTTCATTAACAATAATCCTCCTTAATTGGTATGTATCAAGCATATCGCCTGCATGTAAAAAGGGAGGAAGGTTTTGTGTAAAATCCATGTAAAATTCTTAGTTTTGCGGGCAGCACAGCCCGCTGTTTTTAAGGCTATTATCCGCTTCCCGCCTGAATTTCGCTGATACTTCCATATGATATCGCCCATAAGCGCAAAGCGCCGCCCCACTCCCCCGCGCTATGCTTGTTTCCCCTGTATGGCTATGCTAAAATGGGGCCGTATCGTGGGAAAGGCGGTGGATGTATGCAGCTGAGCTTCTGGACCTATGCCTTTGTGTGCGCCATGGTATTTCTGGCCGGGTTCATTGATTCCATCGCCGGGGGCGGCGGGCTGATTTCCCTGCCCGCCTACTACGCCGCCGGGCTGCCCCCCTGGCTGGCGGCGGGCACCAACAAGATGGGCGCCTTCTGGGGCACGGCCATGGCCACGGGCAACTATGCCCGCAAGCAGTACATCCCCTGGAAGATGGGGCTGGCGGCGCTGGCCGGTTCCCTGCCGGGCAGCTGGATGGGCGCCCATCTGTTTACCATGATCCCCGAGCAGACGGTGCGCGTCGCCGTGCTGATTGCCCTGCCCATCATCGCTGTGTTCGTGCTGATGAACAAGGACGCCCTGACGCCCAAGCAGCGGGTGCCGGAAAAGTACCTGACGATTACCTGCTTCTTTATCGGCCTGGTGGTGGGCATCTATGACGGCCTGGTGGGGCCGGGCACCGGCACCTTTTTGCAGCTGCTGTTTGTATCCCTCATCGGGATGCAGGCCCTCAACGCCGCCGGAGCGGCGCGGCTGGTGAACTTGGGCAGCAATGTGGGGGCGCTGGTCAGCCTGGTTTCCCAGGGCAAGGTGCTCTACTCCCTGGCGCTGCCCGCCGCCGCCTTCGGCATACTGGGCAACTACCTGGGCAGCAGCCTGGCCATCAAAAAAGGCTCCAAAATGATCCGGGCGCTGCTGATCGTGGTGCTGTGCCTGCTAATC
>CAZCBC010000145.1:0-2285 GCA_964496775.1 uncultured Oscillospiraceae bacterium | reverse complement strand
TTTACCCCCTTTGCGGCCATCTACATGGCGGCGCTGGGGCTGTCCCCCTTTGAGGTGGGCATCATCACCACCCTGGGGCTTTTGTCCCAGATGGTATCCTCCCTCTTTGGCGGCGTTATCGCCGACAAGATGGGGCGGCGCAAAAGTCTTTTCGTCATTGATATGTTGTGCTGGGTTATCCCGTCGCTGATATGGGCTTTGGCGCAGAACTTCTGGTGGTTTGTGCCCGCCGCGCTGCTTAACGGCATGTGGCGCATCAGCAATGTCAGCTACAGCCTTTTGCTGGTGGAGGATGCCCCGCAGGACCACCTGGTGCACCTGTATTCATTAACCAATATCGCCACCCTCCTGTCAGGTTTTGTGGCGCCGCTGGCGTACCTGATGGTACAAAGGTTCAGCATTGTGCCCACTATGCGGGCGCTGTACTGGGTGATGTTCGTTTCCATGATTGCAAAGAACGTCATCCTCTACATCAAAAGCTACGACACCACCGTGGCCAAAAGGCGGATGGAGGAAACCAAAAACATCAGCGTGCTGAAACGGCTGTGGGACAGCCGCGGCATGCTGGTGCATATGCTGAAAGACCGCCGCATCGTTTTAAACATGGCGCTGACGACATGCTTCCTGATTATTAAAAACGTCAACGACAACTTCTGGCCATTGTTTGTCACCGACAAGCTGCTGATTCCCGACGAAACCCTGTCCCTGTTCAGCACGCTGCGCTCCGTGGTGATGCTGGCTTTCACCATGGTGGTGGGCTCCAGGCTGCGCCTGGACCGCTTTGAAAAGCCCCTGATGGTATCCTTTGGTCTGTATGTAGTGGTGAACCTGATGTACGCCCTGCTGCCCGCAAACTCCATCGGCCCCCTGGCGCTGGGCACGCTGATTGAGGCGCTGGCGCTGTCCATGCTGATACCCCTAACCTCTACGCTGCTGACCAACTCCCTGGAAGAGGAGGAGCGCGCCCGCCTGCTGGGCTTTGCCTTTATGGTGTGCCTGATGGTGTCTGCCCCCTTTGGCCTTTTGTCCGGCTGGCTCAGCAAGATGGACCGCATGCTGCCCCTGCTGCTAAGCGCCTGCGTTGCGCTGTGCGCCATGGCCATTACGTTGATGCTGAGCAGGGAAGAAAAAAAAGTACAGTCTTTGTAAGGAGAATAATATGCGACTGATATCCTGGAACGTTAACGGCCTGCGCGCCGTGCTGAAAAAGAACTTTGAGGAGCATTTCCACGCCCTGGACGCGGATTTTTTCTGCCTGCAGGAAACCAAGATGCAGGAAGGCCAGGCAGACTTTTATCCCGAGGGCTACCATGTCTATTTCCACAGCGCCGTTAAAAAGGGTTATTCCGGCACCGCCGTGTTCTGCAAAAAGGCACCCGACAAGGTTGTGCTGGGCATTGGCGATAGCCATAACGATGAAGGCCGGGTAATGGCGCTGCACTATCCCGAGTTTATGCTGGTTAACTGCTATGTGCCCAACGCCCAGCCGGGGTTAAAGCGTCTTGACTACCGGATGCAGTTTGAGGATAACATGCGCAACTACCTGAGCGAGCTGAAAAAGGAAAAGCCCGTTATCTACTGCGGCGACCTCAACGTTGCCCACGAGGAAATCGACATCAAAAACGTGCGCTCCAACATCGGCAATCCCGGCTTTTCCTATGAGGAGCGCGGCAAGATGACGGAGCTATTAAACGCCGGCTTTGTGGACACCTTCCGCGACAAGTACCCCGACAAGGTGCAGTACACCTGGTGGTCCTACTTTGGCAACGCCCGCGCCAACAACACCGGCTGGCGCATCGACTACTTCGTCGTATCCGACGACATCCGCGGCAAGGTGGTGGACGCCAAAATACACGACCAGATTTTAGGCAGCGACCACTGCCCGGTAGAATTGGAAATTGTGCTGTAAAATAACCACACGTCTATTATTTGATTTTCAAAACTACAAGCATTGTAACAAGGCTTATTAACTCTTTTTGTTTAATTCATTTTGTAGAAAGAAACCCCTGATGCCTACGAGCTGGTCAATTACTAGCGGAACAATAATTACTGCGCTTAGAAACTCAAACACCAAACTACCTTCTTTCGAAAATACATTTAAATAAACGTCACTGATATAAACAGAAATAAGAGACAGAATAAGTGCTATCCTTGAATGTGTAATAATACCACCGACTATTTGGCGCCTTTCCATTTTAAGTAGTTTTTTCACAATTTTCACTAAAATTGATATAATACTATTCTCAACTTAATTTAGCCTTAATATCCAATCTCGACCTGTGATG
>CAZCBC010000144.1:0-4046 GCA_964496775.1 uncultured Oscillospiraceae bacterium | reverse complement strand
TCCATTACCAGAAGACAATGGCTAATAGATGCGTTTACGTTTTGAATTAGTATAAATCATACACCGCGCAATTTCTCCATGGTCATACAAAACAGGGCCGCAGCCATATGCTGCAGCCCTGTTTTTAAAATTTTCATTTATCTGAGGATATGATCCTCTTCAAATTTGATCCGCGCATTTTCCCTGTGCGCCACCATCAGCTGTCGGAACAGTTCCGCAGAGGAGGGCGGCGTCCAGGTAATGGCGTTGGCGCCTGCCTCGATGGTCTCCCGAATGGTGTCGTCGTTGGGGCCGCCGGTGGCGATGATGGGCAGCTCCGGGTATTGTTCCCGTATGCTGCGCACCAGTTTGGCGGTGCCCGCGCCGCCCGACACATTCAGGATGTTGACCCCTGCGTTCAGGCGGGCATCGATGTCCATATACTCCGACACCACGGTGCAGACAATAGGGCATTTAACCACCGTGGACAGCATGCTGATGGTGTCCAGCGTGGTGGGCGCGTTGACCACCACGCCGATGCAGCCATGGGCCTCGGCAAAGGTTGCCATCTGGGCGGAACGCATGCCGCTGGTAACGCTGCCGCCCACCCCGGCCAGCACCGGCACATTGGCAACGCCGGTAATGGCGCGAAACACAGCGGGGTCGGGCGTAAAGGGATAGACTGCCAGAATGGCGTCGGCGTTATTGTTGCGGATAATAGCTAAATCAGTGGTAAAAACGATGGACTTAATGCGCCGCCCATCAATGCGTATACCGGAACACTCCGATATGGTACGAGGCACGCGCAGCAAATCGTCCTTCAGGCCACTGGTGATTTCCGGCGTAAACTTTTCCGGCTTATGTTCACTCATCATTTTGCTCCTCTCCAGGGGTGTGTGGGACAATCGTCCTTGCTGATTATATCACAACCGCAACCACCCCTGCCTTGTAAGCAAAATTTTACACGGCGCGCCGGGGCTTCATCTCCATCAGAATCACCGACAGGGTGATGAGCGTGCCGCCCAACAGCACGGATATTTTCAACGTTTCCAGCCCGGCAAGGATGGAAAACAGGGCGCCGAACACCCCCTCCAGGGAGAGTACAATGCCCGTCTGGGAGGGGGACACGTGCTTTTGCGCCTTTGCCTGCAAATAGTAGCACAGGCCGGTGGCCATGATGCCGATGTAGAGAATCGGCAGGGAACCCTTTTTCAGCATTTCAGGGGTGATGTCCGGCTGCTGAATCAGCACGAACAAGGCCCCCACCAGCCCTGCGGACAGCAGCTGCCAGAAGGTGATGGAGCCGGGATCGCCCTTTCGCACAGCGTAACCCAGGTACACCATATGCCCGGCAAAGAGGAAAGCGCCCAGCAGCAACAGCCACTCCCCCGCCCCCAGGGAAAACTTTTCCCCCGGCACAAAGCTCATCAGTCCCACGCCCAGCATGGTTAGTAGGCTGAGGAAAAACACCTTGTTGGCAGGTTTTTGACGGGATACCGCCCAGTGGATGAAGGGAATCATCACCACGTTGGTGGCCGTTAAAAAGGCCGCCCCGGCGATGCCCGTGCGGGCCTGGCCCAGGGTCTGGAAATAAAAGCCAAAGTAAATCATCACGCCGCCCAGGGCGCCGCGCAGAAGGCTTTGCCCCGCCTGCAAGCTGCGCCGCTGAATCAGGCCAATCAGCGCCGCGCCCAGCAGAAAACGTCCCCCCAGAATAAAGGGGGTAGGCAGCCCCGAGTCCAGCGCCCCCTGCACGCCCAGGTACCCGCCGCCCCATATCAGCGAAATCATCAGCAGCATCAACAGGGATGCGCGGTGCTGTCGGTCGTCCATGGTCATCCTCCCCATACAAGATAGGCAAAAGTATACCAGAGATGGGCCAAAAAAGAAAAGAGCCCCCAAACGGGGGCTGCGCAAAAGCAAAATACTTACTTTTTACCCGGTGTAGGGGTAGCGGCCGGGGCTTCGGTGGCCTTGGGAGCCTCTGTCGCCTTGTCTGCGGCGTCCTTCTTGTCTGCTTCCTTGGGGGCGTCGGTGGCCTTGGGGGCTTCCTTCTTTTCCTCTGTCTTGGGGGCATCCGTAGCCTTGGGTGCATCGGTGGCTACCTTGGGGGCCTCTGTGGCTTTGGGGGCTTCGGTAGCCTTGGGCGCTTCCGTTTCCTTCACCTTGGGAGAAATATCGGTAACCAGGCCAATGGAGGTGGACACCTTGTCCAAATCGGCCAAAGAATCAATCAGTACGCTTTTTACCGAGCCGATGGACTTGCCCACCAGAACCTTTTCTTCCTGCCACTTGGTTTGTTCCGTTTTAAGCGCCGCTACATCTTCCAAAAACTGCTGGTTGTCCGCTTCCAGCGCCGTTACCCGGGCCTGGAGGTTTTGTCGTTCAAAAAACAGGACACCACATAAAACAAGGCTGACAATCAGCACGGCAACCAATGGATAGTGAGCATTTTTCTTCATGGCTATCGCCTCCTATAATAATTATGATATAGTCGTTGTTTGTTTATTGTAGCACACCGCCCGATGTTTGTACAGAATCCGGACGAAATTTTACCAATTTAACCAATATCTTGGGTAAATATCCAATCTACTCTCTTTTTCGATAAAATAACCTCGCTTTGAATACAAAAACGAGGTTTTTTCTGTGCGTCCTTAGATTACTTTAGTTCCACATGGGCCTTTTCCACCACGGCGGCGATTACTTCTTCTCCTACCGCGTCTTCTAAGCCAAAGCGGATGTCGGCCAGAAACTCAATGTTGCCCTTGGGCCCCTTGATGGGCGAAAAGGAAAGCCCTTTAACGCCCCAGCCCATGGTGAGGCAAAAATCGCATATTTCCCGCAATACCCTTTTATGGGTGGCGGCTTCCCGCACTACGCCGTGCTTGCCCACCTGGCCGCGGCCCGCCTCAAACTGGGGCTTGATGAGGGTAAGGAAACGTCCCTTTTCGCCCATGATATCCGCCAGCACCGGCAGCAGCAATTTAATGGAAATAAAGGATACGTCCATCACGGTAACTTGGGGACCAAGGGGCACCATATCAGGCGTCAGGGTTCGGGCGTTGGTGCGCTCCATGACGGTAACACGGCTGTCGCTGCGCAGGGCCCAGTCCATCTGGCCATAGCCCACATCCACAGCGTACACATGGGCCGCCCCATGGCGCAGCAGCACATCGGTAAACCCGCCGGCAGCGGCGCCGATGTCCATGCAGACAAGGCCCTCCACATTAGCCTCAAAAACTTCCATGGCCTTTTCCAGCTTGTGCCCGCCCCGGCTGGCGAAGGGCTGCTCCTCCCCCCGCAGGGTAAGGGTTTCCCCCTCTTCCACCATGTCGGAGGGCTTCAAAATCTTTACTTCCTTCAGGTACACGCGCCCTGCCATGATAAGGGCCTGGGCCTTCTCCCGGCTGGGAGCCAGACCCTGCTGCACCAACAGAACATCAGCCCTCCGCTTCATATTGGCCTTTCAGCAGGGACAACAGGGTATCCGCCATGCTGGCGGCATCCAGCTTTAGATGCCTGAGCAATTCCTCATGGCTGCCGTGGGTAACAAACATATCCTCAATGCCAAACATGTGCAGGGGCGGCTGCCAGCCCTGCTGCGCGCATACCTGGGCAATGCCTGCCCCCAGGCCGCCGATTAGCTGCTGCTCCTCCAGCACCGCGAAGGGAATGCCCCGGGCGGCAAGGCGCATCAAATAGTCGTTGTCCAGCGGCTTTACGGAGGAAGCGTTCACCACCTCGCAGGAAAGGCCCTGCTTTTGCAGGATATCCCGCATCTCCAGTGCCTCGTCCACCATGGAACCAAGGGCAATCAGCGCCGCATCCTGCCCCTTTTCCAGCACTTCCCATTTGCCGGGGGTAAAGCCGTGGCAGGGGTAGCTCTGCTGATACCGCCCCTCCGCCTTGGGATAGCGGATGGCAACGGGGCCATCATGGCTTAAGGCAAAGCGCAGCATCAAATCCACTTCCTGCGCGCTGCGGGGGTACAGCAAGGTTAAGTTGGGGATGGGCCGCATCCACGAGTTGCCGAACACCCCATGGTGGGTGGGGCCGTCCTCGCCGCC
>CAZCBC010000143.1:2775-4154 GCA_964496775.1 uncultured Oscillospiraceae bacterium | reverse complement strand
GGCTCCTGCACCAGTTCCACCTCGGCCGCGGCCAGGCGGATATCACTGGGCAGCAGGTGCAGGCCGGGTACGGCGGTCTTTACAACTGACTGATTTAGCGAAGCGGCTCCCAGCACCACCTCGTAGCTGGTGTTGGGCCCGGGGGAGATGCCCAGGCCGCTGGATGCATTACCTTGGGGATCCATATCCACCAGCAGCACATGGGCCCCCTGCTCTGCAAGGCAGGCGGCCAAATTGACAGCGGTCGTGGTTTTTCCAACGCCGCCCTTTTGATTGGCAATGGCGATGATCTTTCCCATTGTATCCTTTCCAGGATGCGCCTACGGCGCAAGCCAACCCCGCCAACGGAAGGGCGGGTGACAGGTTTTGATAATTCGGATAACTGTGCGGTATTCCTCTTCCGACTGGAAGGCCTGGTAGCGGTCGTACAGCGCCCGCAGCGCTGACAGAGAGCCTGCGTGCATGGAATACTCGCTGATCAGGCGATAGTTGCTTTCCACTGCAGGCAAATGCTCCATCAAAATGTACAATAACTCGTCTGCCATGGTGGTAAAGTCGGCCACCCGCACGCGGATATACTTGCCATCGTCCATACGCAGCAGCATGCGGCCGCTTGTTTGATCGCGCACTGCCAGGAACAGCAGGCTGTCCAGGTCCTGGGCGACGGTTTGCAGGCTGTCCCTGCTGGGGATGAACTGTGTCAGCCGGAGCGAAATGCGTTGCATCAGGGAGGCATGGGCGGCAACGAAGTCGCTGCCCAACCAGGGGCGCAAAACCTGTGCGGTCTGCTCAATGGCGGTCACGGCACTCCCTCCGCGTTGAATATCCAGCAGATTCAGCATAGCATACTTGCAGCAACCTGTCCATGAAAGGGCAGGCGTTACAATGGAAGAAAACAGCGTGTTTGGTGCTGTATGGAAATAATTCGCCCTAAATACACAAAAAACCGTTGACACAGAGAGCTGCGATGGGTATAATGAAAGCGAACCAGAGAAGATGAAATACCAAGTACGCGGTTCGGAGGAGGGCGATTTGCTGAATACAGAAATCATGACGGAACCCATTGCGCACCTCGCCCGCATCACTGATCTACTCTAAGCGGGAACAGCGACCCACACAGCCGGCTACCGGCACCACGGCCTTTCCCCAGTCTATCCACTTCAGGATGAATAAGATCGGGGAAGCGAGCGAAGCAAAATGGGGATCAGGACAAGGACTCCACGAATGCACTGAAGCAGGAAACAACAGTTGTCTGCCGTAAAAACGGAAGGTTCAAGGAACATCGTACTCCGCGCAGCGGGGCGAAAACAGGATCACGGAAACCTGAGAACGGAAACCATGACCACAACCCCATGACAAGGAAGTATCACGATTTGGAT
>CAZCBC010000143.1:0-2765 GCA_964496775.1 uncultured Oscillospiraceae bacterium | reverse complement strand
ACTGCGATGGAGTGAAACCAAGGAAACCGGAACACAACAAAGTCTTCAGTTGTCGGATCCCTCAAAGGCATCGTATCGGGGGCAGGGGGAGTAGAAAACCCCACCATCAGCGTTTTGAAGCAAGGCTAAAAGCTATAGCTTTTGCCGCATGACCAGTGAAAACAGGCACTGCAAAGGAACCCCGGCAAACCACAGGTGTAAACCATGGATGACCAAAGGTTTCAGAGCAAGTAGCGCCACGGAAATCCTGACATCATGAAAGCCTTTAAACGACGGTAACACAGAATGTAGGAAACGGACATTCGGCATAGCCGGAACCGACCCCCCGAGTTAATCGAAGCCAATCCAGCGGATCTACAATTAAATAGGTGAACACGGACTGCCGCCCAAGGGTGGCAGTCCTTTGTCGTGGGAAGTACGCAATAGGCTGCATACACCTTCCTTCGTGAGCTATTCAACAAAAAGACCGCCGCGACTGGATTGTCACGACGGCCGTTGGAGGGACTGCAACAGGTTAGCTGCTGTATGGGCAGTATTTGACATCCAACACCACTTGGCGGCGTTGCATGCTGCCACTTCAAGGGAGAGGGGATCAAATCATCATTGGTTGGGCACGCAGCTTGTATCCCTTGCCGTGCACTGTCTCAAACAGGGAGAACCCCATCTTGCGGCGCAGGCGCTGCACATGCACATCCACAGTACGGCTTTTGCCCGGAGAGGCATAGTCCCACGCGTGGCACAACAGCAGGTCGCGGCTCAGCACACTGCCTGGGTGGTTGGCCAGCACGTAGAGCAGCCGATATTCCTGGGCTGTCAGACGGCAGGGACTGCCATCCACATAGGCTTGCTGCTCCTCCTCACTTAGGGCAATTATCATGCGGCGTCCTGTTTCGGGTTTTACTTCGGTCCACAGTCTGGTCATTTTTATCACCTCATCTATATTGACGCGGGAGAAACCAAAAAAGTTTCGGAACTGCGACAATTGTTTTTAGAAATTGCTATCAGTGGGCTTTTACAGCCCCGGATACGATGGGTAGGCAATTCGATTGACACTCTGCTATACAATGTCTATACTTGGGACGCCTGTGAAAGCAGGACAACACTGCAAATGAGGTAAGCCCATTGTTTGGAAAAAGAGCGGATGGTTTCCTGGTCAGGACGGATGACCCGATCATGGCCTTGACACCCTACCTGATGCCCATGCGCTGTGATGCGCAAGTGATGCTGAACCTCAAGCTGGACTATGAGAAGATGGCGCGCTACATTGTGGCAAAGGGGGCAGAGGGCTACAAGATGACCTTTATGGACATCGTTTTTGCAGCCTACGTGCGTACCGTGTCCCAGATCCCCGAACTCAACCGGTTTATTGCCAACAAGCGCATGTACGCCCGCAAAGAGTTGGCCATTTCTTTTGTGGTGCTGAAGGATACCCAGGATGGCAGTGTTATGGAGAACACGGCCAAATGCAAATTTGACCCCCGTGACACAATCTTTGATGTGGCTGCCCGCACGGCAGAGGCCATTGAGCTGAGCCGCAAAGAGGAGGCCGATAATTCCACTTTAAAGGTAGCCAAATTGTTGATGAACCCCTTCCTGGCCACCATCATTGTGGCGGCGGGGCGCATACTGGACCGCTATGGCCTGCTGCCCAAGGCCATTATTGAGGCCAGCCCCTTTCACACCAGCCTGTTTTTTACCAATATGGCCTCCATCGGCATGCCGTCCGTCAACCACCATATTTACAACTTTGGTACCACGTCGCTGTTTCTCAGCATCGGCAGCGTAGAGCGTACCATAGGTTTAGGCAGCGATGGAAAGCCTCAGCGCAAGCGCCTGTTGCCTGTAGGAATTACGGCAGATGAGCGGGTGTGCGCCGGCATGGTCTACGCCAAGATGGTTGCTATGGTTAGCCGCTATTTTGAAAATCCGGCCTTGCTGGAGGCACCGCCTGAAAAGGTGTTCTTCGACCAGGGGCATTCTTATGGTCTGCCGCCTGCCCCTTCCCAAAAGCGATTTCGCCGTATCCGCCGCGTAGCGCGTCTGCTGCGCAAGGTCAAAAGAAGCGACGCTTCTGACAACCTGGCAAGTTAACCCGCAGGGCTACTTATTCAGGCCTTTCAAACTATATATCCGCATATCCGACCATATATATCCGCATAAGCCGTGGATATATATCCATAACCATTGACATTTTTACATTCTGATAGTATACTACTTTCTAATTAGTAAAGTACCTAGTGTATTTTGCGTGACAAATTTATATATTGAAGGGGGTAGCTAACGTGGGTAAAGATTTGTTGCCGAAGATGGAAGGATCCGAACACATGGAAGACTTCATGGAAGGCAAAGTGCTCCGCTATGGTATGGTGGGCGGTGGAGAGGGGGCTTTTATCGGGGATTCTCACCGAAAAGCTATTAACCTCGACGGTATGGCGATTATAGCAGCGGGCTGTCTTAGAACCGGGAAAAAGCTGCGCGTCTCACCGGATCGTTGCTACAAAAACTATGAGGAAATGGCAATAAAGGAGGCCGAAAGGGAAGACGGCATTGACTATGTGGTCATCGTGACGCCCAATGATTCACATTATCCAATCTCGAAGGCCTTTCTGGAAGCGGGCATCCATGTTGCTTGTGACAAGCCGCTGTGTCTGACACCGCAGCAGGCAGACGAACTGGTGGCCTTGGCAAAGAAGAAAAATCTGTTATTCATGGTGACCTACACCTACATCGGACATGTGACAGCTAAGCACGCACGCGAACTGGTC
>CAZCBC010000142.1:0-4172 GCA_964496775.1 uncultured Oscillospiraceae bacterium | reverse complement strand
CTAGTTTAAGGGGCAATACCTGCGCGCCCTGGCGTAACGGTGGCGGTAGACCCTCTGGTAGCCGGGGTCTTCCATCGCCACCGTTACGCCCCCTGGCAGCAGGCAAAACAGCACATACAACAGGTAGTCCGCTCCCGCACCAATTAAAAGATTATCCCGGTTGCAGCGCACGCCCCGGTATTGGTAGAGGAAGCTGGCTAAACTATCCCTCAGCTCTGCGTCCCCCTGGGCATCTCCCCGCTCTAACAGGCGGGGCGTATCCCTAAGGGTTTCGCGAAACAACCGGCTCCAGGTACGGAAGGGAAACAGTTCCTTATCCACCGCCGAGGTGGAAAAATCAAAAATGGAATGTGTTTTTTTAGGCAGGGGGGAGGCCAGGGGCGGAGGGCTCTGCGGCAGGTCCAGTGGCGCGATGCGCTGCACATAGAAGCCCTTTTTGGGCTCTGAGCGGATATACCCTTCGCTTTGCAGCAAGTCATAGGCGCTTTCTACCGTGCTCATGCTGATGTTCAGATGCTTTACCAGCACCCGCTTGGAGGGCAGCCGGGCGCCTTCTTTGATGTTGCCCCGGTGGATTTCTGAGGCGATATGCTGGTACACCTGCTCGTACAGCGGCGTACCGTCCCTTTTTAGCATCAGGGTGATATCCTCCACAAACTGACCTCCTTATAGATTTATAAACTGGATGTTTACATCAGTTCAGATATCGGTATCATAGGGTTATCACAAGTACTTGTCAACAGGAGGGGTTTTTATGGCAGCACAGCGCAACCGGGTGTATACCATCACGTTCATCGGGGTGATGAGCGCTGTTGTTTTTGTATCCAACTACCTGTCCATTCCCGTGGCGTCTTCCCGCGTCCACATGGCAAATGCCGTGTGCCTTTTGGCGGGCATGCTCTTTGGCGGGCTGCAGGGAGGGCTGGCGGCGGGCCTGGGCTCCGCATTGTTCGATGGATTACCTTTATCAACAAGGGCCTGATGGCCCTTGTCTGCGGGATGATTGTACACCACAGCAGGGAGCCCGGCGAAAATAAGCGTCTGCGCCTTTTTCTGGGCGCCTTGGCGGGAGCGGCGCTATACATCGGGCTGTATATGCTGAAAAGCTATATCCAGATGTCCCTGCTGGGCATGGAGCGGGAAGCCCTGATGATAAAGATGGGCGAGAAGCTCGTTGCCTCCCTTGTCAACGGCGCTTTTGCCGTTGTCGCCGCGCCCCTTTTGTACACTGCCCTGCACCCGGCGCTGACCAGGGCAGGCATGTATCAGGGGATCACGGTAAAATGAGAGCAGGAGCACATGAATGTTTAACCAAGCGGAGGATGAAAAAATCATGCTGACAAAATACACAAACGCTGCAATTTACGGCCGCCATGACGCCAACGAAATCCTTGTCGAAAACGGCAAGTTCAAGGCCATCGGGAAAAACCTGCCAGACATTCCCAACGTGGTTGACCTGAAGGGAAACCTGGTGCTTCCGCCCTATGTGGACCCGCACCTGCATCTTGACTATGTGTATACCCTGGGCGAGATGGAGGGCATCGGCGCGGCGTCGGGCACGCTGTTTGAGGCCATTGAAAACTGGCCCAAGTACAAGGCTACCATGACGGTGGAAGGCGTAAAGGAATTGGCGCGCAAGGGCATCTATGACGAGGTGTCCCAGGGCGTTCAGTTTATACGCGCCCAGACCGACGTGACCGACCCCAAGTTGACCGGCTTCAAGGCGCTGCTGGAGCTCAAGGAAGAAATGAAGGACATCGTGGACATCCAGGTGGTGGCCTTCCCGCAAAACGGCATGTACACCTACAAGGGCGGACGTGACCTGGTGGAGGAAGCCCTCAAGATGGGCGCCGACGTCATCGCCCACGGGAGCACGGGGGCCGGCAACGTCATCGGCGGCATTCCCCACTACGAGCCCGCCCGGGAGTACGGGAAAAAATCCATCCACGACATTGTGGAACTGGCCCTTAAGTACAATGTCTTAATCGACGTCCACTGCGACGAGACGGATGACCCCCATTCCCGCTTTGTGGAGCTTCTGAACGCGCTGGTGCTGATGGAAGACTATGGCACCAAGGCTACGGCCAGCCACACCTGCTCCTTCGGGTCTGCGGACAACTCCTACGCCTACAGGATGTTCGACCTGTTCAAGAAGAGCAGGATGAACTTTGTCGCCTGCCCCACCGAGAACGCCTACCTCCAGGGCAGACAGGATACCTACCCCAAGCGCCGCGGCCTTACCCGGGTGAAGGAGTTTATGGAAATGGGCATCAACGTGGCCTTCGCTCAGGATTCCATCAACGACCCGTGGTACCCCCTGGGCAGCGGCAACATGATGAACATCCTGGACAACGGCATTCACCTGATCCAGTATGCCAGCCCCGAGGAGCTGGAAAATGCCTTTGACCTCATCACCTACAACGGCGCCAAATGCCTGAACATTCAGGATAGCTACGGCCTGGCCGAAG
Organism: uncultured Oscillospiraceae bacterium; assembly: GCA_964496775.1. Taxonomy (GTDB): domain Bacteria; phylum Bacillota; class Clostridia; order Christensenellales; family Aristaeellaceae; genus DTU024. Next base: position 1,704 of record CAZCBC010000142.1, on the reverse strand, counting down.
GCAAGCCCGCCAACTTTATCGTGCTGGATGAAAACAATGTCTTTGACGCCATCCGCAAGCGCGTGGGCGTCAACATGTCGGTACGCAACGGCAAGTACCTGCTCAAAAAGAAGCCCCAGGAGTTTGAGGTGGAGTTTACGCTGTAAACAAGGGGGAGCCTTGTTACTTACTGATTCCAGAAATCATGTTAAAAGCGCGGGCGTCCAAATGGGCGCCCGCGCTTTATGTCTGTTTATGTGGATTTTCTACTTCACCATAAAAGATACCAGCCCCACAATAGCCGCCAGCCCCAGCACGGCAAGGACAGCGCCCCAAAAGTAAACCAGGGGCTTTTCTGTACGGGTGGCGGGCTGTCTGGGGACGGCGGGAGCGCTTTTTCCGGGCGGCGGCGCCATGTGGCTTTTGCGGTATTCTTCCGCCGCGCCGCCTTCAAACAATACCGTGTCCCCCGGGTTTTCCTGCCAGGTGTTTACGCCGCCCAGCAGGGAAGGGTAGGAGGTGTGTACCTTTTGCCCCTTCGCGTCATAGGTGTTGGTGCCGCCCAGCAAGGAGGGATAAGAATCCCCTGCACGGTTTCCCTTTTCGTCGTAGTGCACGGACCCTCCCAGAAAAGAAGGGTAGGAGGAACCGGTTTTCCTGCCGTCCTCGCCGTAGTGGTTGTACCCGCCCAGCAAAGAAGGGGCGGACACGCCGACTTTTTTACCGTTTTCGTCGTAATGCACCACGTCGCCAAAGAGGCCGGGGCGCGAATATCCTTTTTTGTTTGCCATGGCTTTCCTTTCGAAGGTGCTGTAATCCCTTCTTTCAATTACGCGCTGCATTTTGTGTGCAGCGGCGGGCTTTTAAGGCATCAACTGATGCAGATTTTCCTCGGTATAGACGGGCAAGTCAGATTGCAGGCACAGCGCCGCGAATACGCCGTTGCCAGGGGCCAAAGTGCCGGAAAAACTGCCGTCATATACTTGGCCCAGGCCGCAAGAGGGGCTACGGGCTTTTAAGACGGCGGCTTCGCACCCTGTTAACCGGGCAATGTCCAGCGCCATGCGGGCGCCCCGCTGAAAGGCTTCCGTTACATCCTGCCCTTGTTGATTGATAATGCGCCCGTCCTGCTGCATCTCCGCCGGGGGGCGGGGCGTGGGCAGGCCGCCCAGCTGCTCGGGACAGACGGGGATCAGCACATGGTGTTTTGCCAGTGCAAGGACGCTGTCCTCCCCCTTGCTTTGCCCGTCGTAGCGGGTGCACAGCCCCAGCAGGCAGGCGCTGACCAGTATCCTCATGCGATGGTCAGGGCAATTTCCATCATCTGGGTGAAGGTTTCCCGCACTTCCTGGGGGGTCAGGCTTTCGCCGGTAAAGGGGTTGTCGGAAATTTGCAGCAGCGTCAGCGCCTTTTTGCCTGCCGCTGCGGCGTTCAGATACAGGCCGTAGGTTTCCATTTCCACGGCCAGTACGTTCAGCTTTTGCAGCTTCTCCAGGGGGCTGTCGGCATTGTAGAAAATGTCGGTGGAAAAGATGGGCCCCACCATGGTGTGCAGGCCCCGCTTGTCGGCCTCATCCGCCGCGGCGCGCAGCATGCCGTAGTCGGCGCAGGGGGCCAGCATGCCTTCCAGGCCAAACTGGCAGCCGTAATTGGAGTTGGAATAGGCGCTCATGGCGATGACCAGGTCCCGCACCTTTAACTTGGGGCTGATCATTCCGGCGGAGC
>CAZCBC010000141.1:656-4338 GCA_964496775.1 uncultured Oscillospiraceae bacterium | reverse complement strand
GTTGCCTTGCAGCATAAACACCGCTTCCTTAATGCCGCCAATTTCCGACTCGGTAATGCTGGTGTACTGCACCTTATACCCCTGCCGCTCGGCATAGCGGGTGTACATGCGCAGCAGCAGCGCGCCAAAGAGCCCCGCCTCGTCGCCGCCCGCGCCGGGGCGTATCTCCATAATGACATTGCGCTTGTCGTTGGGGTCTTTAGGCATCAGGAAGCGCTTCAATGTTTCTTCCTGTTCTTCTTTTCTTTGCCGCAAGTCCTCTATTTCTTTTTGGGCCATGTCCGCCATGGCGGGGTCGTGCAAAAGCTCCTCAGCGCCCTGCATTTCCTCCAGCAGGCTTTTATATTGCTGCCAGGCGGCGATGGGCTCCTCCAGCTCCTTCATCTCCATGATGATGTTCTGCCAGCGGGGGATATCGGCAATGATGTCGGGCTGGGCGGAAGCGGCGGTCAGCTCCTCATAGCGGGCCTGCATCTGCTCAAAACGCTGTTCCATTATGCCTTGTCCTCCTTCAGTCTTGCTCTAAGCGCCCGGGGCAAGTTGCCCAGGTCGCTGAATATCTCAATTGCGTCAAAATGTTCTTCGGCCAGAGCGCGCACCTGCTCCGCCTGGTTGTCCCCCAGTTCACACACCACATAGCCTTGAAAAGCTAAATGCCGGGGCGCCTCGGAAAACAGGCGGCGATAAAAATCCAGTCCTTCCGGTCCGCCGTCCAGCGCCAGGGAAGGTTCTCGCCTGACCTGAGGCTGCAAAGATTCCATCTCCCGTGTGGGGATGTAGGGCGGATTGCATACAATCATGTCGTAGCGCCCGGTGATGGGAGCAAAAAAGTCCCCTTGCAGGAAATGTATGTCCGCGCCGTTTTGCTCTGCGTTGCACCGGGCCATGTCCAGCGCCTGCGAAGAAACATCGCAGGCATCCACCACGCAGTCAGGCCTGAGTTTCTTGATGGCCACCGCCAGGGCGCCGCTGCCTGTACATACATCCAGCACCTTCGCGTTCGGTTTAAGTACATTAAGCGCCGCCTGACAGACGGTTTCGGTATCCTGCCGGGGAATCAGCACATGCTCGTTGACCATAAAGGGCAGGCCCATAAACCAGGCCTCCCCCTGGATATACTGCAGGGGTTCCCCTGCCGCCAGCCGGGCTATGCCTGCCTCAAAACCTTCCAACGCCTGCATGGGCACCAGAGGGTTCTGTGCCACCAGGTGCAGGGGACTGACGCCCATTAGGTGCGCCAGCAGGGCGCGGGCGTCGTGGGTAGCATTGTCGGCTAGGCTGCCCTCCAGGCGCCTGGCGGCTTGACGCAGGGCCGCCTGGGCAGTTATTCTGCCGTCTGTTTGCGCAGGATAATCCACCCTTCCTCCGTCTCTTCCCCTTCGGGCAAACCGTTTAATGCCGCCTGCATGGATACAATGGCCACCTCGCACATCTCATCGGTGGGGGGGCGCGTGGTCAGGCGCTGCAGCTGCATGCCCGGCCAGCGCAGGGCGCGGGTCAGGGGCGTTTCCGCGTGGGCCAGGCCCTTGAGCAGCTCGTAGCTGATGCCCGCCACCAGGGGCAAAAGCAGCAGACGGGACAGGACGCGCACCAGATAGTTGGCGCCCAGGTCAAACCCCGTAACGGTCAGTATCGCCTGATCGATAATGGAATAAAAAATAATGGAGAAGATAAAGGTAATCAGCAAAAAGCTGGTGCCGCACCGGGGGTGCAGGGTAGAAAACTTCTGCACATTTTCTACCGTCAGGGGCAGATTGTTTTCATGGCAGTACACCGTTTTATGCTCGCTTCCGTGGTACTGGAAGGTGCGGCGCAAATCCTTCTGAAAGCCGCTGAGAATCAGGTAGCCAATCAGAATGAGGGTGCGTATCAAACCGCTGACCAGGTTCACCGCCGTCAGCGACCATCCGGCACTGCGCAGCGCCTTGACCGGCAGATTGGGCAGCAGTACAAACAGGCCTACGCTCAGCAACACCGCCAATACCATGGCAATGCCCATGAACACCTTGTCGGCTTTCTTGCCCAGTTTATCGGTAAGCCACTTTTCAAACCTGGAGGGTTCCTCGTCCATCACGCCGCCCATGGTAGCGCTGTCCTCCAGCACCCTCATGCCCAGCTTCATCATCAGCACCATGTTGACAGCGCCCCGTATCATGGGGTAGCCCATCCACTTATGCTTTTTCGCCGGGGAATCATATTTTTCCCGCTTGACGACAATATCGCCATTCTCCCGCCGGACAGCAATGGCCATGTACTCCGGCGCCTTCATCATGACGCCCTCCAGCACCGCCTGCCCGCCGATATCCGGCGGCCTTTTTTGATCTTTCATGGTTTCTCCTTGTTTCTGGTTAATATAGGTAAAGCCGCATATGCTTCATAACAACCCAATAAGAATATACCCGTTTTCCGGATGCTCACGAAGGTTTTATTTGCATCCATAACCACACGGTTAAAGCATACGAATGTTTCGTGAGAACGTGCGATGATCAGCGAAAAATTTCGTTTCGCGGCGAGGAGCAGCCGAGGAGAAGCGTAGCAGCGCTACGCTGACCGAGCAGCCGACGAAGCTGCGGAGCGAAAGGTTCGCTGAGCGCGCACGGAAGAATGAAATATTCGTACGAAGAAAAAAAGACAGGCAGACCCCGCAGCGTTGCGGACAGTCTGCCTGTCAGTTGGTCACTTCAGTTATTCCATGCCGAAACGCTTCTTGAAGCGATCGACGCGTCCGCCGGTATCTACCAGCTTCTGCTTGCCGGTAAAGAACGGATGGCACTTGGAGCATACGTCAACGCGCATCTCCTTCTTGGTAGAGCCCGTCTCGAAGGTTTCGCCGCATACGCAGCGCACGGTGGCGGTGCCGTACTTAGGATGAATGTCCTTCTTCATTAATTTCACCTCTCTCGCGCAAGGTTTCCGGATTCATGGCGCGCTACCATGAGCCGCAAAGGGAAGTATAGCACGATTGAAAATTCTTTGCAAGGCATTTACAGGGATTTTTACATTCATTTTGGAACGTTGGTGCACTTTGGTTCGCCCCTCCGATCGCTGATGTATGATATGCATGGCATGGAATATTTTGTTCCTCTTACAAATACATCATAAAAACAAGGAAGAAACATTCATTCCGGCAATATATTTGCCACATTTGACAAGCAAGGGTTGACACGCCCCGCAACGCGTGGTATTTTACCTTTGTACCTGATTATCGGAGGATTTATGCGACGGAATCACCATGACAACCTGCTGCTTACCAACCTGCTGGGCGTACGAATTATTATCGACGTCAGCAGGTTTTGTTGTATACAAAGGAGCAGGCCCAAGGCTTAGTGAACGCACTAATTGCCCGTCCCTTATGTATACAGGGGGACGGGTTTTTATTTGAAAGGAGCGACAGGATGCAACTGACAGGCGCAGAGATACTTATACAGGTTTTTCTTGAACAGGGCGTAGACTGCGTATTTGGTTACCCCGGCGGCTCGGTATTGAATATTTACGACGAGCTTTACAAGGCGCAGGATAAGATTACCCACATCACCACCTGCCACGAGCAAGGCGCCGCCCACGCGGCAGACGGCTATGCCCGGGTGACCGGCAGGCCCGGCGTGGTCATTGCCACCTCCGGCCCCGGCGCCACCAACCTGGTGACCGGCATTGCCAACGCCTATCTGGACTCGGTACCCAT
>CAZCBC010000141.1:0-646 GCA_964496775.1 uncultured Oscillospiraceae bacterium | reverse complement strand
TTCCAGGAGGTGGACATCACCTGCGTGACCATGCCCATCACCAAGCACAACTATATGGTTAAGGATGTGCACCGCCTGGCGGACACCCTGCGGGAAGCCTTTAAGCTGGCTATCTCCGGTCGCCCCGGCCCCGTGCTGATCGACATCCCCAAGGATATCCAGAGCGCCCACGCCGAGTATGAGCCACAGCCCAAGGTGCAGCGTACCAACGGCTTAAAGGCCGACGACAAGAGCCTGAAAGCCGCGCTGGAACTGATTGCCCAATCCAAGCGTCCCTATATCTATGCAGGCGGGGGCGTGGTGAATTCCGACGCATCCCGGGAATTGATGACCCTGGCCGACATTCTGGACTGCCCCATCGGCACCAGCATGATGGGCCTGAGCGCCATTAGCCACGACCATCCCAGACACCTGGGCATGACAGGCATGCACGGGCGGTACGCCGCCAGCAAGGTGCTGAGCATGTCGGATTTGATTATCGCCGTGGGCACCCGCTTTTCCGACCGCGCCACCGGCAACAAGCAAGCCTATCAGCTGGGGCGCAAGGTGCTGCACATCGACATTGACCCGGCAGAAATCGGTAAGAACATCATCGCCGACTGCGCTCTGCTGGGCGACGTCAAGTTCATCTTAACGCAGCTGCTGG
>CAZCBC010000140.1:0-4443 GCA_964496775.1 uncultured Oscillospiraceae bacterium | reverse complement strand
CTGACAGCAGCGCGGGCGTGGTGATCTATGACGGCGTGTTTGCCTACAGCCACCACGCCACCGACCCTGTCTGCGGCAAACTGCTTAACGCCTTTGACCTGGTCAGGCTTCATAAATTCAGAAGCCTCGACGACAACGAGCTTGAAGATACACCGGTCAACAAGCTGCCTTCCTTCAAGGCTATGGCGGAGTTGGCAGCAAGTGACGAGCGGGTAAAGCTCCTATTGGCGGAAGAACGCCGAACGCAGGCTGCGGCTGAGTTTGGCGCGGATGATACGGACTGGCAAAAGCTGCTGGAGATTGAGAAGAACGGCACGGTGAAAAACACCCTCCGTAATCTTACGTTGATCCTGGAACACGATCCGGTGCTAAAGGGGATTGTGTTTAACCAGCTCTCCGACAGCCTGGAAATTAAGAGTGAAGTGCCATGGCCGCATCCGTCAAGATTCTGGCGGGATGCGGATGATGCCCAGCTGATCAGCTATGTCGACAGCCATTATGGAACATTTTCTGCCCGCAACTATGAGATTGCAGTTACGAAGGTGGCTGATGACCGATCATACCACCCGATCCGCGAATACCTGGACAGCTTGCCTCCCTGGGACGGGTTTTTAAGGGTGGAAACACTTCTGCCCGTTTATCTTGGCGCAGAGGATAATCAATACGTCCGCGCCGTAACGAAAAAAACGCTGTGTGCTGCCGTTGCCAGGGTATTGAAACCCGGAATCAAATTTGACAACATCCTCGTCTTAAACGGCCCACAAGGAGTAGGTAAATCAACCCTTATTGCCAGACTTGGTGGAGAGTGGTACTCCGACAGCCTGTCGCTCACAGATATGAACGACAAAACCGCAGCTGAGAAATTACAGGGGTACTGGCTTCTTGAAATTGGCGAGTTAGCAGGAATGAGGAAGGCTGACATCGACAAAGTGAAGGCTTTTATTTCCAGGCAGGACGATAAATACCGCGCCAGTTTCGGACGTCGGGTAACATCCCACCCAAGGCAGTGTGTATTTTTTGGTACCACCAATTCCGAAAAAGGGTATCTTCGTGATATTACAGGAAACCGCCGCTTCTGGACGGTAAAGACGCCGGGCGGCGGCATAAAACGAACATGGCAGTTAAAGGACGAGGATGTAAAGCAAATCTGGGCTGAAACCCTGGTCTATGTGCGAGCGGATGAAAAACTCTACCTTGATGCAGATTTGGAGAGGCTAGCCAGATTAGAACAGCGTGAGGCAATGGAGCAGGATGAACGCGAGGGTTTGGTCAGGGAGTACCTTGATATGATCCTTCCTGAAAACTGGGACGAGATGAGCATCTACGAACGCCGCGAATACTTCTTGTCTCCTGACGATCCGACCCTGCCGGAGGGCAAAACATGCCGCCAAACAGTCAGCAATATAGAAATATGGTGCGAGTGTTTCGGTAAGAAACAGGAGGACATCAAACCTGCGGACAGTTATGCTATCGCTGCTATCATGGAACGGATCGAGAACTGGGAGAAAACAGGCCAGATAAAACACCTCAGGCCCTACGGCAGACAAAGAGTCTACAACCGCATGGAACAACTTTGAACTTGTTCCCTAGTTGTTACCAAAGTTGTTGCAGGCAAGACTGCCGGAAAATAGAGGGATAGAAAACTTTCTGCAACAACGGAACAACTTTTCTATATATGTATAAATTTTTTATATATAAGAAAAACCCGTTCCTGTGCGCGCGTATACGCGCGTATAAGAAAAAGTTGTTCAACTTGTTGCATAAAGTGCTCAAAGTGGCGTGTTTTCTAGGTTTTTTCATGTAACAACCTCCGGCACAACTGGGAAAAAGGAACAACTGACTTGTTGCATAGGCTGGGCAAGATGATGCTGGATAGAACAAACCCCGGAGGTGCGAATTAAAACATCAAATCTTAGAACCAGTAACAGGCAGAAAGGATTCTCATGAAAGAAAAGGACATAGAATTAAAACTCAAAAACACAGTCAAATCGATGGGTGGCATCGCGCTTAAACTTATGTCACCTGGTTTTGATGGCCTGCCTGACCGCCTGGTGCTTTTGCCATACGGCAAAATAGCATTTGTGGAGGTAAAGGTAAAGGGACAAAAGCCTCGCCCCCTGCAGGAGACAAGACACAGGCAATTAAGGCAGTTAGGATTTCGCGTCTATATTTTAGACGACGAGGGGCAAATTCACCCGATGCTTGCGGAGATCGGGGGTGGCGAAGAATGATTGTAACTTGCGAAACTTGCGGCAAGCAATTTGATAAAAAGCCCTCTAAAGTTGAAGCACGCAATTATTGCAGCCGCAAATGTTTAGGAAAAGCAAACGGTGAGCGCAGCAAAAAATCGCATTTAATGGTCTGTGACTACTGCGGCAAGGTATTTGAACAACGCAACCGACACGCCACGAGAAACAAACACTATTTCTGCAGCCGAGAATGCGGATGGGCTGCCAAAGTCAAAAAGACTGTTGTTCATTGCGAATGGTGTGGCCGCCCGTTTGAAAAAAAGCGTACGGATATTGCCAGAACTAATCATAATTTATGCGACCGTGGATGCTATCAGGACTTTATTAACTTCACTCAATCAAATTCACAGAATCAAGTTGTGAGCGGAAAAGTATTGTACCGCACACTTGCTGAAATGAAACTTGGCCGGGAGTTAACTAAAGATGAGGAAGTTCATCACATTGATGGCAACCACAGCAATAACAACCTTGATAACCTAATGGTTTTATCAAGGGCTGAACATATGTCGATTCATGCGGCATCAAAGTGGAGGGATGCAAATGGAAGGTTTATTAAACAAAGTTGACCTCCATGGATATCAGCAGTATGGTGCGGATTTCATTATATCACACCCACAGTCGGCGCTTTTCTTAGATTGTGGTTTAGGCAAAACTGTGACGACGCTGACCGCAATAAACGACCTGTTGTTCGATAGCTTTGAAATCATCAAAGTCCTTGTAATTTGTCCGCTCCGGGTCAGTGCGGTATGGGTTGATGAAATAAATAAGTGGAAACATCTAAATAGTCTGCGATGCTCTGTCGCAATCGGCACGGAAGTGGAACGCAAAGCTGCTCTGACACGAAAGGCGGATATTTATATTATCAACCGGGAGAATGTAGACTGGCTGGTTAATAAAAGCGGTCTTCCCTTCGACTTCGATATGGTGGTAATCGATGAACTGAGCTCTTTCAAGGATAACGGCTCCAAACGCTTCAAGGCCCTGCGCAAGGTTCGGCCTAAAGTCAAAAGGATGGTCGGCCTTACCGGTACTCCATCAGCCAATGGATTGATGGACCTGTGGGCAGAAATCGGCATCCTCGATATGGGCCAGCGCCTTGGCAGGTACATAACCCGCTTTAGAAACGACTACTTTATCCCGGACAAGCGCAATCAGCAGATGGTGTTTTCATACAAGCCTCGGCCTGGCGCTGAGGAAGCAATCTATAAACTGATTTCAGATATCACTATCAGCATGAAGAATACCGATTATTTGAAGCTGCCGGATCTGGTGATGAACGAGATACCCGTTTGGCTGGCGGAAAAAGAGCAAAAAGCCTATGATGCTATGAAGCGGGATTTGGTGCTTTCACTGGAAGGAAAGGAAATAGACGCCTTGAATGCCGCCAGCCTGTCAAACAAACTGCTGCAGATGGCAAACGGTGCGGTCTATGCCGACGATGGCTCAGTAGCTAAGATTCACGACCGCAAGCTGGATGCGTTAGAGGACATTATCGAAGCTGCCAACGGCAAACCGGTGCTGGTAGCTTACTGGTTCAAGCACGACCTTAAGCGGATACTTAATCGCTTCCCTGCTGAGAAGCTGGACAGCAGCGACTCCATCAGGCGGTGGAATAGGGGTGAAATACCGCTGGCCGTGATCCACCCCGCCTCCGCCGGTCATGGACTTAACCTGCAGGCAGGCGGTTCCACCCTGGTGTGGTTCGGGCTTACCTGGAGCCTTGAACTCTACCAGCAGACCAACGCCAGGCTGTGGCGGCAAGGCCAAAAGGATACGGTGGTTATCCACCACATCATTACCAAGGGCACCATTGATGAAGATGTGATACGCGCCTTAAAAAGAAAGGACAAAGTCCAGAGTACTCTGATTAACGCGGTCAAAACAAATTTGAAGGAGGCGGTCATATGATTGCGCTGAAATATATTAATAAGAACGCGGCGACGATTGCCGCCATCCGCGACTACAACAATATGCGGTTTATCATCAACAACACTCCGGAGGAAATAAAGAGTGTATACGAAAAAATGATTGCGCCCAGAACCCCCAAGCTATCCAGGATGCCGTCCGCAAGGAATCCGCAGGCCGGAGCCGACAAACTGGCGGCGCAGATTGACAAGCTGGACATCCTGCGGGAGCGCTACAGCCAGGCTATAGAGTATATGGCGTGGTTTGAACCTGCCTGGTCAAGCCTGAC
>CAZCBC010000139.1:0-4886 GCA_964496775.1 uncultured Oscillospiraceae bacterium | reverse complement strand
CTCCTAACGAATTCCTCAAAAAACACACTGTCCAATATGTTTGACAAACCTACATTGCCCGGCATGTGTAAAGATGTTATACTATTGTATACATAAGGAGGTGCCATATGGACAATTTTACATTCTTTAATCCCACGCAGTTTGTGTTTGGCAAGAACGCCGAAAGCCTTGTCGGCGATAAAATGAAGGAAAAAGGATTTTCCAGGGTACTGATTGTCTATGGGCAGGGAAGCGTACTGCGCTCCGGGTTGCTTAGCCGGGTAAAAGACTCCCTGGAGGCTGCGCATATCCCCTATCAGGAGTTGGGCGGCATTGTACCAAATCCTATTGACGCTCCGGTCTATGAAGGTATCAGTCTGGTACGGAAATACGACCTGAATTGCGTAATGGGCCTTGGTGGCGCCAGCGCCCTGGACACTGCCAAAGCCATCGCCGTGGGCGCATTGTATGACGGGGATTTCTGGGATTTCTACACCGGAAAGGCAAAAGTAGAAAAGGCCCTGCCCATTATTTCCATTCCCACGATTTCCGCCGCCGGGAGCGAAAGCAGCAACAGCAGCGTGATTACCAAGGTATCTCTTACCCTAAAAAAGGGCCTGCGTTCAGAACATATTCGCCCCAAGCTGGCATTAATGAACCCGGAATTAACCTATACCGTCCCCGCCATACAGAAAGCCTATGGCGTAGCGGATATTATGTCACATATCTTTGAAAGATACTTTACCAACACGCAGGATGTCGCATTGACGGATGAACTGTGCGAAGGCGTGCTGCGCACCGTCATGAAAGCAGGGCCCAAAATGCTGTTCAAACCCACCGACTATGCCGCCCATGCGGACATTATGTGGGCAGGTACCCTCGCCCACAACGATACCTTGAGTACCGGACGCCAGCAGGACTGGAGCTGCCACGGCATCGCCCACGGCATATCCGCCCGTTTTGATGCCCCCCACGGCGCGGCGCTGGCTGTCCTTTTTCCCTTCTGGATGTCCTATCAGCTTACCCATGACGTGCAGCGTTTTGAACAGTTTGCCATCAAGGTAATGGGTGTTGCAAAAGGTGAAAACGCCGAAGAAACGGCAAAGGAAGGTATTCGTAAGCTGCGCGCCTTCTTTGACTCTTTGGGTCTGCCCCACTCGCTGAAAACCTTCGGTGTTGAAGAAAAAGACCTTGACCAGTTGGTCAAGGATGTTGCCTATAACAGCCAGGGTGAAATTGGTTTCTTTAGGCCTCTGAAACCTGAGGATGTATTAAAAATCTATCAGTCGGCCTTGCGCTGACAGCGCAGAGCTGAAAAAAAATCGTCCAGCAGTTTCTGGCATTCCGCCTCCAACACCCCACCTATACAGGGTACAGTGTGATGAAAATGGCGGTCCATGGGTAAATGATACCGGGAGCCACAGCAGCCATAGGCGGCATCGTAAGCGCCGAACACAACCAGATCAATGCCCGCCATGATGATGGCGCCCGCACACATGGGGCAAGGTTCTAATGTAACATACAGTGTGCATCCCTTCAGTCGGCGATTTTCCAGCGCTTCGGCAGCGCGCCGCATAGCCAGCATCTCCGCGTGAGCAAACGGGTCTTTCCCCTTTTCCCTTTCGTTGCAGGCAACAGCAATAACCTGACCATCCTTTACAACGACAGCACCTACAGGTATATCTTTCCCGCTGTTTTCAGCTTGCGCAAGAGCAAGCCGCATCATTTCTTCGTGCATGGCATCCTCCATGTACGCATCTTAGCATAAGCCCGCACAAAAAACCATGAGGAGGTCATCTTAATGAATGATACGCTAAAAACCATCCGCAAAAGAGTCAGCCACCGTCAATACACCCAAACGCAGCTAACCGACGAGCAATTAAAGGCCATCACCCAGGCAGCTTTGCAATCTCCCTCCGCCAACAACCGCCAGCCTTGGCACTTTACCGTTGTACAGGACGCTGAACTGATTCAAAAAATACATGACGCCGCAGCCAAAGTGGCACTGAAGAGAGAGCCTTCCCAGCGTAGCCCGCGGTATGATGATAAGAGCTTCCAGATTTTCTACTACGCGCCCACCGTCATCATCATATCGTCTGAAGATACACTTTACGCCCCCATTGACTGCGGCATTGCGGTGCAAAACATCGCCCTGGCCGCAGAAAGCCTGGGGCTGGGCAGTGTCATACTGGGATTGCCCCGGGATGCCTTCGCCGGGGAGGACAAAGAGGCATTAGAAAAACAGCTGGGTTTTCCGGAGGGATATCGCTTCCAGATTGCCATTTCCCTGGGCACCCCGGCAGACACCAAAGCACCCCATCAACTGGACGGCCAAAAAATAACATATATTACAGCGATGTAAAAAGTATCCCCGTTTTCTGACAAGCGCATCATTCCGTGATATAATGCGCTTGTTAGTTTTTTGCATTCTAAGGTTGGAGGGTACCATGATAAAATATCGTCCCATCATTTTGCTTCTTGCCCTGCTCATGCTCCTGCTATTGCCTTCTCTGAGTTTAGCAAACGCCGGAGCACAGGTTAGCGGTTACGTTTTTTCAGACGACAACTTTGACGGTTTACCCAACGAACAGGAAAAACGGCTGAGCGGCGCGGAAGTTGCGCTGGTACGCAGCATCGGCCAGGCCGCTGAAGTTGTTTCCACCCAGACCACCCAGGAGGATGGCGCCTTCCTTTTCTCCGGAATCGCTGAAGGAGATTATTTTTTACGCGTCCTCTTTCCCGGCAGTTATGTTGCTACCACATTAACAAAAGGCGGCAGCGCAGTGCTGCCCAGTTCGGGGCAAAGCACCCAGACGCCTGTGTTCCACGTGGGTAGTGAGAATCTCTCTCTTCCCGTTGGCGGCGTAAAGAAAACCGGTTTTGTCAAAGTTATCGCCTTTGGCGATGATAATGCCAACGGCGGACGTTTCAGCACGGAACCTTTGCTGCGCGATGTATTGATTGAGGTTGTCTTTGAGCATGAAGGGGTGCAATATACCATAGGCTCAGCCTTTACCAATAAGGATGGCGAGGCCTTTGTACGGGAACTAACCCCCGGCACCTATCGCATCGCCGCCACAGTGCCTGATCCCTATATCATTGGTCCATTGGGCGCAAAGGTCAATCCCTTTTACAATGTCATTGTTCCGCAGGACGCCAGCCGCGGCTTATCAGAGCCTCTGCGCATTCCGCCGGGCGGCAGCATAGGCATCGGCGCCAGCGGTGTGCTGACGGGTAAGGCCCAGGGCAGTATATGGCAGGATACAAATATGAACGGGCAAAGAAACAGCGATGAGCCCGGATTCCCTGGCGTGGTGTTAACGCTGACCAACGCCCAGACCCAAGCTACAAGAACCCTCACCACCGACCAAGGCGGCAATTACCTGTTTGAGAGGCTCCAGGAAGGAACATATCGCCTGACGGTAGAACTACCTGAAGGCAGCATGTTTACATTACCAGGAGAGTCACTCTTTTCAGATGGTTTTACACGCAAGGCAGAGACCCAGTTTCAGGTGAAGCTGGGTGAAGTAACGACCGTACAGCCCGTGGGTATCATGCCTGCCACCAGCCTGAATGTGCGCGCATTTCATGACCAGAATGTCAGCGGACTATTTGACGAAGGGGAACCCGCCTTCGCGGGGGCCACAGCCGAAATCCTTTCCGGCGGCGAGGTCGTTGCCACCCAGGTAACAGACGCCCAGGGCAATGCTCTGTTTCCCGTTGTGCGGGGCGGAAATGTAGAGATACGCGTGACATTGCCCGAAGGGCAAATTTTCTCTGTTTCCGCTGAAGGCGGCAATCTCTATTCCAGCGACATTGCTTCCAGCAAGGAAACAATCACCTACCCGCTGGAGCATGGACAGCATGGCGAAATTTTAGCGGGGGTAACTCTGCCCTCCGCCATCACAGGGCAGCTGTTTGACGATAGCAATCTGAATGGTATTCACGACAAGGACGAAGCCTTTCTCGGCGGCTTTACTGTGGAAGCACTAAATCAGGATAAGATGGTTGTAGCGACCTCAACAACCGATGAAAACGGACAATATTCCCTCAACACCCTGATTCCAGGCAGCTATGCGGTGCGCATCGGCCTTCAATCTCCCTTTATTTTTTCCGCGCCCTCCAACACTGGTGCGCAAATTGAAAACAAAGTCATTGCCCAAACCCCGGAATATGGCGAAACCGACGTCATCCAGGTGCTGCCCGGTGAAACCCTGGAAAGAATAGATGCTGGTATGTTCCGTTCCGCCATCATCAACGGAGCCGTGCTGTTGGGGGATGAAAACGACGGCTTCTCCGGCGCATTGGGCGGCCTTGAAAAGGTTAATATTGAACTATTGGACGAGCAGGGCAATCCTGTGTCCGATTATACAATTGCTGTTACCGATGCAAATGGCGCGTTCTCCTTAAAAGGCGCTTTGCCAGACACCTACAGCCTACGCTACACTTTGCCGGAGGGCACTGCCTTTTCCCGGCCTTTCCAGGATGAAATGGTTTTTGTAAGCGACCCCTTCGCAGTTAAAAGCAATGATGTGCTGGAGCAGGAAACCTTGTATGCCGTAAAAACAGGCACCCTGTCCGGAAAGGCCTACAGCGACCTGAATGCTGACGGTGTCTTCGGGGAGCAGGATGCCCCCCTCACTAATGCTTCCGTCACTCTGAGAGCTGCTGACGGCACTCTCTTTACACAACAGACAGACAGCGAAGGCAACTACCGCTTTGAAAAACTGCGCCCCGGCAACTATAAAGTCAAAGTTCAATTGCCGGAAGGGTACTATGTGTCCTTTACAGAAAAGGGCCTGACCTCTGCTGTACTATCCAATCTTTCTGAAAACACCCTCACGCTTGCCATGGGCGAAAAGGTAGAAAAGGATATCGCCGCCTCACCTGCTGCTGCTGTGTTTATT
>CAZCBC010000138.1:4794-5056 GCA_964496775.1 uncultured Oscillospiraceae bacterium | reverse complement strand
CAAGGTGCTGCAGGACGAAACCGCCTCACCCCACCCCCGAACGATCCTCGCCGCCACCGTTCCCGGGCACATCGTTGCCTTTACCGGCCCTGTGGACAAACAGCCCTCCGGGCGCGGCTGGTTTACCGGCATCTGCACTGACCCCCTCTACGAAAAGAAGGGCATCGCCACCGTGCTCTTTAACCTGCTGATGGAAGAGTTTATTGCCATTGGCGCCACCTTCTCCACCCTCTTTACCGGCAGCACCAACCACGCCCGCAAA
>CAZCBC010000138.1:0-4741 GCA_964496775.1 uncultured Oscillospiraceae bacterium | reverse complement strand
CTCGGGGCGGGGAAATTTTTAGCAAAATTTTCCCCGCCTGAACACTGATGGAAACCATGATTGTCTCCAAAGCGGCGAGAAATTTTGTTTCACCGCAAGGAGCAGTCGAAGGGAAGCGTAGTGGCGCTACGCTGACCGAGCAGCCGACGCAGCGGTGGGACAAAAGATCCGGCGCGACGAAACAATCATGGTTGGAATCAGTGCAACCCCACCCCTTAAAAACCTAATGATTATCCTAATCAAATAACGCCGCCAGCGCGAAAGCGCCGCAGCGTACATGTAATTTCAAACAAACTATCGGGTATTCACCCGGCAGCGCGTTCAAAAACCCGCAAGGCGAGGAACGAAACGGCCCGGGCGAGGGAGCTTACCGTTGCGTAAGTGACCGAGCCCGGGCCGTTTCAGTGACGAAGCATGGCGGGATTTTTCAACGCGCGCCCTACAAAGGCCTAATCAAAATAAGTGGAGTTAGTTCGCCACCTTGCCCTGACGGATTATCCTGCATCGCGTCCTGGATTTCCTGGGCAGTCAGGGGGTACCCGTCGCTGATGCCGATAACATTGCGGTCAAAATCGTTGGCGTCCATCAAAACAGTGGGCACGCCGGTTTTTTCGTGGATTTCGTTGCACAATTCGTCGCCATTGTCGTTGTTAACCAGCGCCAAATCATGGTAGATGGAAAAATCGCTGCGCTGATAGAAACCGTCAATGCCGCCCACATCCTTGCCGCACACCTTGTAAAATACGCCTTTGACGCCAAAGGGCTTGGTAACGGCGGATAAAAAGGCGGCCAGCAGCACCCGGGGCAGGCCCACCTGGTCGATAACCAGCTGCAGCTTGTGCGGCTCATGCATGCCGATACCGGTGGAGTTGCTGGCGGCAAAGCGCCACATCAGGTTGGCGAAAAAGCCGGGCTTCACATCCTTGCGGTGGTACACGTTGCCCGTGCACATGGCCATCACCTTAGCGCCAAAGGACAGCACATCCCCCGGCTGGTACAGCGGCAGCACATACTTTTCCACCAGCGCCACCTGGCTTTCCCCCACCTCGACAAAATGGGTGCGGATAGCGAAGCGGTCGTAGCGTTTGCCATCCCCGCCCTGCACGGTACCCCGATTGTAATAGGTAACGCCGTTCAGTTCCCGGCGCTGTTCCTCCAGGTTTTTGCCCATCCCTGTTCTCCTTGCGTTCATTTTTGGTTATTTTACATCCCGCATAGCCATCTGTCAAACTGTGCCGCTCATCGGGCGGTTTTTCTTGCGGAAAGAGCCGAAATAATCGGTTTAAATGTAAATCTCTTTTTTCTTTCTTGACGAAACGGGAAAGAGAGGCATACAATAGAAGTTGAATAAAAACACCATTTTTTACCCAACGAAAGGAGTCTTTATGGACTTTTCAGGCGATTTGATTCTGGCATTTTTGGAGGAGGACAACACCCAACGCGGACTTTTTCATGTTCGTCCCCTGCTGACAGAATCCGGCCCGGTGCCACAGGACACGATTGACGCATACCAGGACACGGGATACATCCGCATCGTACCCGACAAGAACGAACAGTACACCTTTAAAGAGCGCATGCGCACCCTGGGAAGCATGTGCCTGATTAACCTGCGGGATTTCCCCGAGGACGCCAACAAGATACGCCCCAACCGCAACTATGCCCCCAACCGGGGAGAAGTACACCAATTTATTATCTACTCCAACGCCGTGCAGCAGCTGCCCGAAGACTTGGTGTTTGAGGTGGTGGCAGGCAAGCCTGACGCGCCCGTCGCCCAGTGCGTGACCCCCTGCTGCTACCTGCGCGAAGGCGGCCGCATCGAAGGCCCCTACCATACCGCCGACGGCTCGGTGTGCGGCGCGCTGAGCGCCCTGCGCCCCGACAGCGGGCAGCTGTTCTCCATTGCGCTGCCCAATGGGCAGGAGAAACTGTTTTACTGGCCTACTGCCCCTATGCTGCCCGAAACGGAACCCTCCGCCAAGGAAAAAATCCAGATGATGGACGAGGCGCTGCCGGAGTTGGGCAATGTCATCCGGGAGGAAACGGCCTTCCGCCTGCCCCCGCCCAAGACGCCGCCCAAGCTGACAGGTACCCCCATCTTCCGGGTGGCTGCCAAAAAGCAGCCGTCCAAGCGCGCCCATAACGCGCTGAACGCCATTGTGGACCGCATGACGCGGGAATACCCCCTGGAAGCCCCCGGCGCTGAGATGCAGGACCCCTCCCAGCTGCATAAGGTGGATAGCCCGGTAGACCTGTTCAAACGCGGCCTGGATGCCCTGTGGCATAACCCCAGCGCCCAGCACCAGGCCATTGAGTATCTGCTGAGCATGCCCTCCGCGGCTACGCTGCTATCCCAAACCGTAACCCGCAGCGAAAACAACATGGTCGCCGCAGTGATGAACGGCCAGCTGCAGGAGCTGGAGGCCGAGCGACTGTCGCTGATTATGCAGCTGGATCAATTGAAGGATAACAAAGAACAGCTGATGAAGGAGGCGCTGGACAGCGCCCAGCAAAAGAGCAAGGCTGCCCTTACAGAACTGGATCAAAAGATGAACGACGCCCAGCAGGCGCTGACCGCGCTGCAAAGCCAGCAGCAGGCCCTGCTGACAGAGCGTCAAGCCCTGATTGAGGAGCTGGAAAAGCTGGGCGGCCCCGCCCGCTTGCTGACCAGCCAGATGGGCCAGGATGTACCCTGGCAGGAGGTAGCGCTGCGCGTGCAGAAACACCTGGCCGACGCCGGGTTTGACTTAAGCATGAACGACGCCCGTCACCTGATGCTGCTGGTGGCGCTGTGCCCCCAGGTACAGCTGAATGCCGGTGCCGTGTGCGACAGCGCCCTGGCCGCCCGTGCGCTGAGCAGGGCCTTCGGCGCGGAGTTAATTAGCGCGCTGGACGAGGAAAATATTACCTTCCTCAGCGGCGGCGACAGCGCCGCTTTCGCCCTGCTGGGCAGAGGCCAGCGGGACAAGGCAGCCTATACGGGGCTTATCCTGTCCGGCAACCTGCGGCCCGCGGGTAAGGCTTTCCTGGCGTCCCCCTGGCCGGTGTGCACGCTGAAGCCGGGCAAGGCCAAAATGCCCAGGGAAACAACCCTGGAACAGCCCGTCAGCCTGAAAGGGCTTAAAAAACAGCTAAACGCCCTGGCCGCCAGGGAATTGCCCGAGGCCGCCATGCAGCTGCTTGCGGATATTCAGGATTCGCTTAAAAAGCAGGGCACGCCGCTGCCCCTTTGCGTGCGCAGCCTGATGCTGAAATATTTGATGTACGCGTCGGAGCTGATGGACGGGGGCATCGCCACGGCGTTGGATTATGCCGCCGCATCCATCCTGCTGCCCCACGCTAAGTTTTTCCAGAAGGATTTAAAAGTCGTGGAGCCGCTGCTGCATAGCCTGCCCATGACGGCACAGTTGCTGTAATGCGAATTTCCAGCCTGCAAAACCCACAGGTAAAGGCCTGGGCTGCCCTGCGCACCGTTAACGGGCGCAGGCAGCAGAGCCTTTTTTTGGCCGAAGGCGAGCACCTGGCAGGGGAAGCCCTGAAGGCAGGGGCCGCACAGCTGCTGCTGGTGGACGAAGAAAAGCAGGAACTGTACGCAAAGTATATGGCTGGCGGAGTGCCTGCCTGCCTGATGCCGCCCCATGTGCTGCAAAAGGTGTGCGACGCCAGAACGCCCCAGGGCATTTTAGCGGTGTGCCCGCTGCCCGGGCAAACGGAACTTAGCCAACTGGGCCACCGCCTGGTGGCGCTAAACGCCGTGCAGGACCCCGGCAATGTGGGCACCATCTGGCGCACCATGGACGCAGCGGGTTTTACCGGGCTTGTGGTGGACGAAAAAACAGCAGACCCCTTTTCCCCCAAGGTGCTGCGCGCCTCCATGGGCGCTGTGTTCCGGGTGCCGGTGTATAGCTGTAAAAGCCTGACGGACGCGTTGCACGGGCAGGGCTACGCCCTGTTGGCGGGAGACTTGAAGGGCGGGGACTTCTTTACCCGGGACAAGGTGGAAGGCAAACTGGGCCTGCTGATTGGCAATGAAGGCCAGGGCCTGGACGCGGAGGCACAACAACTGGCCACCCACCGCCTGCGCCTGCCCATGCCCGGCGGCGCCGAAAGCCTGAACGCCGCCATCGCCGCCGCCATCATGATGTATGACATTGTGCGCCGGGGCGGGTAAAAATCCCTGCCGAGAGAATGGCCAGCAAAAACACAGGGCGCACCTGTGTTTTTTTGCTTTACTCCTATTGCACTTATATTACATTCGGGAAAAGAGCTTTGTTTCTTATGCGCAAGGGCCATACCTTCTTCAGCCAGCAGGAGCGAAAGCAGGGGCGGGAAGATACCTACGACTACACCTACTGGAAACAGCAGGGCTGGATGGATAAACAGTGGCCCTGGAAGGAGCAGCCCCCTGCGGACAACCCCTCCCGTTGATATTTTAAGGGTTGGTCAGGTGGTAGCTCGAAATATTTTTGCGGTTTCCGCATTTTTCTTTCATCAATACAAATATCCGTCTTTCATATTTGGGTCTGGATAGACAAACAGTGGCCCTGGAAGGAGCAGCCCCCTGCGGACAACCCCTCCCGTTGATATTTTAAGGGTTGGTCAGGTGGTAGCTCGAAATATTTTTGCGGTTTCCGCATTTTTCTTTCATCAATACAAATATCCGTCTTTCATATTTGGGTCTGGATAGACAAACAGTGGCCCTGGAAGGAGCAGCCCCCTGCGGACAACCCCTCCCGTTGATATT
>CAZCBC010000137.1:4416-5109 GCA_964496775.1 uncultured Oscillospiraceae bacterium | reverse complement strand
TATCGGCGGCGGTGTCAACGCCAAGCCGGGGGAAGTGTCCCTGGCTCATAACGGCGTGCTCTTCCTGGACGAAATGCCCGAGTATCCCCGCAGGGTGCTGGAGGCGCTGCGGCAGCCCCTGGAGGATGGGGTAGCCAATGTGTCCCGCGTCAAGGCCCATATGCAGTACCTGGTCCGGTGTATGCTGATTGCCAGCATGAACCCCTGCCCCTGCGGCTACTATGGCAGCCGGGTGCGTGCCTGCCGCTGCGGAAGCCACGATATCCGCAAGTACCTGGACCGCATTTCCGGCCCCCTGCTGGACCGTATCGACATTCAGGTGGAGGTGGACGCCGTGCCGGTAGAAGACATCGTCAGGACGCCTTCGGGCGAAACCAGCGCCCAGGTGCGGGGGAGGGTGGTGGCGGCGCGTACCCTTCAGCAAAAACGCTTTGCGGACACAGGCATACGCGCCAACGCGCAGATGACCAACAAGCACATTGAGCGTTTTGCCCGTATGCAGGGGGATGCTACCCAGTTTCTTCATGCCGCTATTAAAAAGTATGGCCTCAGCATGCGGGCCTATGGGCGCATCATCAAGGTGGCGCGCACCATTGCCGACTTGAAGGGGCAGGCGGATATTACCCTGCCCGAGATTGCCGAGGCCGTACAGTTCCGCATGATTGACGCCAAGTACTGGGGGACAGGCAGCTG
>CAZCBC010000137.1:272-4406 GCA_964496775.1 uncultured Oscillospiraceae bacterium | reverse complement strand
ACACCATGGAACAACGATGCAGGCTGTGGCTTGCCTTTTGTGACAGCTTAACCTATAAAGGCAGGGAGCGTCTTTTGGCCCACACTGGTGGCGCTTATCAGGCTTTTGAGGGTTTTTCCGCTTCCTTTCAGGAGTTGGTCGGCTCCAAAGCCTATGAGGAATTAGCGCAGTTGAAACGCGAAGGTCTGGATGCCCTGGAAGAAACGCTGGAAGCATCCCGCATTCAGGTGCTTTTTTCGGAGGACAAGGCTTTCCCGCGCCTGCTTCGGGAAATCATCGACCCGCCCGATTTGCTGTTTTATAAGGGCACCATGGAAAACGCTGAAGAAAGGGCGCTTGCCATCATCGGCTCCCGGCGGGAAACCCGCTATGGCCGGGAACAGGCCCGGGGAATCGCCCGGGATTTGGCCCGCCAGGGCATTACCATTGTCAGCGGCCTGGCTTACGGCATTGACCATGCCGCCCACCAGGGGGCGCTGGAAGCGGGCGGCCGCACGGTAGCGGTGCTGGGGTCTGGCCTTAACAATCTGTATCCTAAGGACCATGCGCCCCTGGCGGAAAAAATGATTCAGTCAGGCGGCGCTGTTGTCAGCGAGCTGCCTCCCCATTCCCAGCCGCTGGCATACCATTTTCCCTTTCGAAACCGCATTGTTTCCGGGCTTTCCCAGGGTGTCTTGTTGGTGGAGGCCCGGGAAAAGAGCGGTACATTGATTACCGTAGGCCATGCTCTGGCCCAGGGGCGGGAGGTATTTGCCCTGCCCGGCCCGGTGGATTCGCCCGGCAGCATGGTGCCCCACCGCTTCCTGCGGGAAGGCGCGCGCCTGGCTACCTGCGCCCATGACATATTAGAGGATATGGGCTGGAATAAGCAGGCTGAGCAGCTTACTATGCCCCTTCCGCGTTCCTTGCCGGATTTGACAAATATCCAGCAGAGGATATATGATGCCCTATGCGATGAGTCCCAAAGTTTTGAATCCCTTTTATCCAGTACGGGCTTGTCTGCGTCGGAACTGAACACACAGTTGGTTATTTTAGAAATGCAGGGCGTCACCGAAACCCTGCCCGGGCGGCAATACCGCCTGCATCAAACAAAACCCTAATGAAGGAGTTACCATTTTGGCTGAAAAAACAAAAACCCTGGTTATCGTAGAATCTCCCGCCAAGGCGCGGACGCTGTCTAAAATTTTAGGCAGAACGTATAAGATTGAGGCTTCGCAAGGCCATGTACGGGACTTGCCCAAGTCGCAGATTGGCGTGGACGCCGAGAACGACTTTGCCATGAAGTACATCACCATCCATGGCCGGGGCGAAATCCTTGCCAAACTGCGCAAGGAAGCAAAAAGCGCCAAGAAGATTCTGCTGGCCACTGACCCGGACAGGGAGGGCGAAGCCATTTCCTGGCACCTTGCCCATATTTTAAAGATGGATGAATCCAGCCCCTGCCGGGTGGAGTTTCACGAAATTACCAAGAAGGCAGTGTCGGCGGCAATGAAAACGCCCCGGCAGATTGATATGGACCTGGTGGATGCCCAGCAGGCCCGCCGCGCACTGGACCGCCTGGTAGGTTATAAAATCAGCCCGCTTTTGTGGGCCAAGGTACGCAAGGGCCTGTCCGCTGGCCGCGTGCAGAGCGTGGCAACCCGCCTGATTGTGGACAGGGAGCAGGAGATTGACAGCTTTATCCCGGAGGAATACTGGGATGTCTTTGCCGACGTTCAGCTTAAGAACGAGAAGGGCCGCAAGACGCTGTATAAGGCGCGCCTCAACACCATCAAGGGTAAGAAGGCGAAGATTACCAGCGCCAAAGATTCGTAAAAGGCCAAGCAGCTGATTGAAACAGGCGAATTTACCGTTTCATCGGTGAAGGAGAAGGACAAGAAAAAATCTCCCGCGCCGCCCTTTACCACCTCCACCATGCAGCAAGAAGCCAGCCGGAAGCTGAACTTTACCATCTCCCGTACCATGCAGGTGGTGCAGCAGCTCTACGAAGGGGTGGAGCTGAAAACAGGCGGCCTGACGGGTCTGGTTACCTATATCCGTACCGACTCGGTGCGCGTCAGCGATGAAGCGCTGCAGCAGGTGCGCGCGTATATTCCCGAAGCCTTCGGCAGCGACTATCTGCCCACAAAACCCAATCAGTACAAAGGCCGCGCCAGTGCCCAGGATGCCCACGAGGCCATTCGGCCCACCGATGTGTCCCGCACCCCTGAGAGCATCAAGGACTCCCTCACCCGTGAACAGTTGCAGCTGTATAAGCTGATTTACAACCGTTTTGTGGCCAGCCAGATGACCGACGCTCTTTACAAGACGCTGACGGCGGAGTTTGCTGCAAAAGATGTTTCACTGCGCTACTATGGCGAGTTTAAGGTGTTCCCAGGCTTTACCGCTTTATATGAGGAAAGCCAGGACGATGTAGAGGAAGACAAGCTGTCTCCCCTGCCGGTCGTCGAGGAAGGGGCTCATGTGCCCGTACAGGAAGTTACGACGGAACAGCGCTTTACGCAGCCCCCGGCCCGCTATACCGAGGCCTCTTTGGTGCGCACCCTGGAAGAAAACGGCATTGGCCGTCCTTCCACCTACGCGCCCACCATC
Source organism: uncultured Oscillospiraceae bacterium (assembly GCA_964496775.1). Classification (GTDB taxonomy): domain Bacteria; phylum Bacillota; class Clostridia; order Christensenellales; family Aristaeellaceae; genus DTU024. Next base: position 1,814 of record CAZCBC010000137.1, on the reverse strand, counting down.
GCCACCATCATTGCCCGGGGCTATATTTCCAGGGAGAAGAAGCGCCTCTACCCCACCGAGCTGGGCAACATTGTTACCGACATCATGAAGGAGCACTTTGCCCCCATCGTGGATGTGGAGTTTACCGCCGATATGGAGCAGCAACTGGACGCGGTGGAGGAAGGCAAGAAACATTGGAAGGATGTGCTGCGCACCTTCTATCCGCCCTTTGAAAACATGCTGAACAAGGCGGAAGAGGGCCTTGAGAAAATCGTCATTGAGGACGAGGTCAGCGACATTCCCTGCGATGTGTGCGGCGCCATGATGGTGTATAAGATGGGGCGCTTTGGCCGTTTCTTGGCGTGCCCCCGTTTCCCCGAGTGCCGCAACACAAAGCCTATTCTAAAATATATCGACGCCAACTGCCCCAAGTGCGGCAACCGTTTACTTGAAAAAATCAGCAAAAAGAACCGTAAGTTCTATGGCTGTGAAACCTATCCCGAATGCGATTTTGTCTCCTGGGAACAGCCCCTTAATGACAAATGCCCCGTGTGCGGCACCTATATGACGCTGAAACGCCGCAAGAAGGGCGAGACGCTGAAAATCTGCGCCAATGAAACCTGCCGCCATCACGAAGTGTACGAAAACCCGGAAGAAGACGATGAATAATGCTGTCCGGGTTATCGGCGCCGGCTTAGCGGGCTGCGAGGCTGCCTGGCAGCTGATTAGACAGGGTATTCCAGTTACTCTTTACGACATGAAGCCGGGGAAAAAGTCGCCCGCCCATGAAAGCGATTTGTTCGCGGAACTGGTTTGCAGCAATTCCCTGCGCTCCGACAGGCTGCAAAACGCCGCAGGCCTCTTAAAGGAAGAAATGCGCCGCATGGGGTCATTGATTATGATGGCCGCCGACCAGGCGCGCGTGCCCGCTGGGGGCGCTCTGGCGGTGGACCGGGAAGCGTTTTCCACTACCATTACGACCCTGCTAAAACAACATCCCTTGATGACCGTGGTGGAGGAAGAGGTCAAGGATATTCCTCCAGCTCCCGCCATTATTGCAACCGGGCCGCTTACCTCCGACGCCCTGTCGGACAGCATTGCCGCCATGCCCGAAGTAGGGCTGCTGCACTTTTACGATGCTGCGGCGCCCATTGTTACCAGGGAATCTTTGGATATGGATATTATCTTCCGCGCTTCCCGCTACGGCAGGGGGGACGACTATCTCAATTGTCCCATGACGGAGGAAGAATACCATCAGTTTGTGGATGCCCTGCTGACGGCTGCTACTGTTCCCGTCCATGGGGTTGAAGACAGCAAGGTGTTTGAGGGCTGCATGCCGGTGGAATCCATGGCCAAACGGGGGCGCATGGCGCTGGCCTTTGGCATGTTAAAGCCGGTAGGGCTTACAGACCCCCGCACGGGCAAGATGCCTTTTGCCGTCCTGCAATTAAGGCAGGACGATGCCGCCAACACCCTGTATAACCTGGTGGGATTTCAGACGCGCCTCACCTTTCCCGAGCAAAAGCGGGTGTTCGGCCTGATTCCGGGCCTTAAGAACGCGGA
>CAZCBC010000137.1:0-207 GCA_964496775.1 uncultured Oscillospiraceae bacterium | reverse complement strand
CACCTTTCAGGTGATAGACCGTCCCAAACTGTACTTTGCCGGGCAGATGACGGGGGTGGAGGGGTATGTAGAGAGCGCCGCCAGCGGCATGGTCGCGGGTATCAATCTGGCGCGAAGCCTGCGGGGAGAAGAACCCCTGGTATTCTCAACCAGCACAGCCCTGGGGGCGTTGGGGCGCTATGTATCCCAGAGCAACCGTAATTTCCA
>CAZCBC010000136.1:0-5117 GCA_964496775.1 uncultured Oscillospiraceae bacterium | reverse complement strand
AGGCGGTCTCTGCTCTGGACGTGTCCATACAGGCCCAGGTGCTGCAGCTTTTGAAAAAGCTTCAGAAGGAAAGGGACCTGACCTATATCTTCATCACCCATGACCTGAGCGTGGTGGAGTACATCTCTGACCGTATTGCGGTTATGTACCTGGGACGCATCGTGGAGCTGGCGGACGCCGAGGTCCTCTATGCCCATGCCGCCCATCCCTACACCCAGGCGCTGCTGTCCGCCATTCCGGTAGCAGACCTCGACCATAACAAGTCCCGTATTGTGCTGGAGGGCGACGTGCCCAGTCCCGCCAATCCGCCGCCTGGCTGTCCCTTCCATCCCCGCTGCAAACACCGGGGCGAAAAGTGCGACAAGGAAGCGCCCAAGCTGAAGCGCTACGTCAGGGACGGACGGGAACATTACATTGCCTGCCACCTGATGGACAACGAAGAATAATAAGTAAGAAGAAGGACGAGAAAATGCCCAAATACTCCGTAAAAGACATCAAAGGCGTCATCCCCGCCATGCTGACTCCTTTCAAAAAGGATGAAACCCTGGATCTGGACGCTGCCCGTAAACTGACCCGCTACCTGTGTGACAAGGAGATAGGCGGCCTGTATCTGACAGGCTCCACCGGTGAGGGTTTCCTGATGACGGGGGAGGAGCGCAAGGCTTTTGTGGAAACCGTCGTTGACGAAGCGGCGGGCAAGGTGCCCATTATCGTCCATGTAGGTGCTATCAGCACCAAGGCCTCTGAGGAGATGGCCCGCCATGCCATGCAGGCGGGGGCGGACGCCATCTCCTCGGTGCCCCCTATCTACTGGAAGTTCAGCGACGATGAGGTGGCTAAGTACTACAGCGACCTGGTCCAGGCTTCGGGCCTGCCCATGATTGTGTACAATATTGCCCTGGCGGGCCTGGTGTCCTTTGACATGCTGCTGCGCCTTGGCTCCCTTGAGGGGGTAGAGGGTGTTAAGTATACTTCCTCCACCCTGTACGACGTGCTGCGCATCAAGGAAAACCTGGGCAAGGACTTCATGGTGTATTCCGGCTCCGACGAGCTGGCCATTTCAGGCATCGCCTTTGGGGCGGACGGCCTGATAGGCTCCACCTATAATGTATTGGCCAACCTGTTTATTGCTATCTGGAACCTGGGGCAAAAAGGGGATATGGAGTCTGCCCGCAAAATGCAGCAGACGGCCAACCGCTTTATCTTCACCCTGATTAAGCACAACCTGATGCCCAGCCTGAAACAGACGCTGGAGTTTGCCGGCGTACCCGGCGGCATTGCCCGCCGTCCCTTCCAACTGATGGATGACAACGCCGCTTTAGCCCTGAAGCAGGACTACCTGAAGCTCAAAGAAGAATTGGGCGATTGCGGACTAGAATTTCTGAGGACATTGACATGACGTGTGATATTTTAATCGTAGGCGGCGGCCTGGCCTCTATGAAAAGCGCCGTAACCGCGGCTAAATCAGGACAGCAGGTGCTGTGGATTGTTAAAAAGAAAGTGTGCGGCGGCGCCAGCTTCTACCCCATGATGGATCAGGTGGCCTGTCAGGCCTCCACCGGCGTGCCGGAAGAAGATGCCCTGTATATGGAAGAAATTCTCGATGCCTCCCAGGGAATGGCCGACGAGGAAATGAACCAAATCTACATTGACACCATCCGGGAGAGGGTTGCTGAGTTTCCCGAGATTGGCGTCACCGACTTCTATTTGACCGAGCCCAAGGTGGCCTGCTTTGCCACCCGTCCCCGTCCCACCTATGTGTGGCGGGACTGGCCCAAGATTCGCCAGAACATGCGGGACATTGTGGACAAGACTCCCAACCTGACCCTGCGGGAAAACACCGCTCTGCTGGGTATCCTCACCCACGAGGGCAAGGTGTCCGGCGCTCTGGTGCGCACACCCGAAGGCCTTGATACCATCGCCTGCAAGGCCATGGTGCTGGCCACCGGCGGCATGGGAGATTTGTACCAATACAACCTGAACACCCCTGATGTGTCGGGGGATGGCCAGGCGGTGGCGCTGTTGGCGGGCGCCCAGTGCATCAACCTGGAGTTTAACCAGTTTATCCCCGGCTTTGTCAGCCCTGCCTATAAAACGGTATTCCGCGAGACGACCATGCCTTACATGGATGGTCTGACCGATGAAACGGGCAAGGACCTGCTGAAAGAAATTTTGCCCGACGATGATGACCGGGCGGAGTGCCTGCGCCTGCGGGGTAAGCACGGCCCCTTTACCAACCGCACCCTGTCCCGCTACTTTGACATTGCCATGATGAAGGGCATTTTGCAAAAGGAAGGGGATATTACCGGCTTTGGCATCCGCTATGCGCCGGAAATCGCCGAGGACATGTCCACCTATGTGCATCCCTACTACCTGTGGCTGAAAGACCAGCATAAGGTAGATTTGGCCAAGGATGAGGTGTTCATCGCGCCCTTCTGGCATGCCGCCAACGGCGGCGTCAAGGTGGATAAAACATGTGCCACCTCGCTGCCCGGCCTCTTTGCTTGCGGCGAAGTTTCCGGCGGCATCCACGGCGCAGACCGCCACGGCGGCCACTCCACCGGCAGCTGCCTGGTGTTTGGCTATATTGCCGGCAACAGCGCCGCCGCCTACGCGAAAGACAGCGAGCATCTTCCCACTGAAGGCGCCCAGGAAGCCGCTCAGCGCCTGTTTAAAAAAGAAGGCAGCCTGACGCCCAAGGAACTGCTGCCCCAGATTCGCAACCTGATGTTTAGGAAGGGCAATGTAATCAGGGAAGATAAAACCCTGCGGGAAGGCATCGAGCAGCTAAGGCAGTGGCAGGAAGACTATGGCCCCTATGCCTATCTGGACGACCCCAATGCATGGGAAGACGCCGTCAAGGCGCGCAACTTCCTGCTGCTGGGGCAGGCCCTCTTTACCGCCATGCTCAACCGCAAGGAAAGCCGCGGCTCCCACTACCGGGAGGATTATCCTGAAACCCTCAGCGAATACAATAAGCGCTTTATCGTCTACTGGCAGGATGGCCAGGCGAAAATGCAAGAAGAAGTTAAATGAAAATAGGCGTTGTAGGCACTGGCATCATCGCGAAAACCAATGTGGAGGCCCTGAAAGAGACGGGCCGGGTTACCATTCAGGCGCTGTGCAACCGGACGCTGTCCAAGGGGCAGAATTTCGCCCGGGAAATGGGACTTGATGTGCCCGTATATGCCACGCTGGAAGAAATGCTGGCTAAGGAAAAGCTGGACGTTGCCCTTATCAACACGCCGCATGCTGCCCATTACGAGCAGTTTAAACAGTGCGCCGAAAAGGGCATCCATGTGCTGATGGAAAAGCCCCTGGGCATCAACGAAGAAGAATGCAAAAGCATGATTGCCCTGCGGGATGCCCACGCCATCCGCTCTGTAGTCTGCCATACCCAGCGCTACCTGCCCCTGATGCAGGTAACGCTGAAAACCATCCAGGAAAAGGGGCAGGAACTGGGCAAACTCAAGCACATCACCGACATCATCAACCTGCACTACTTCCACGACCGCCGGCCCGCCTGGTTCTTTGATCCCCTTCAAGCGGGGGGCGGGCTGCTGTTAACCCATGGCGCCCACCAGGTAGACAGGGTGCATGTGCTGGGCGGCGGCTGTACCCGGAAAGTGTTTGCCCGTTTGGAAAGCCTCAGTCAGTACCCGGGGCTGGACAGCGGCTACCAGATGATGGGCGAGGCGGAAGGCTATACCTATACCATTGTCTGCGCGGGCTACCCATCGCCCCACACCAGCAGCGTGCAGCTGGACTTTGAAAAGGGCACGCTGAAAATCAGCCTCTTTGCCAACGGCATGGAGGAGGCGGGCGTCTATATGGGGGACGAGGGGGGCTACACAAGAGTCACCCATCCCCTGGAGGAGGCCGATGCCTATCTCAGCCAGTTTAACGATATGCTGGACAATGTGGAGGGCAAGCCCTCCACCGCTCCCACGCTGGAGCAAGCTACAGAGGTGCTGAAGGTACTGGACGCCATGAAGGAATCCCACCGGAGTGGGCAGGCAATTGCCCTGTAAAATATAACAGTAAAAAACGGTTTTCAGGAGGCGCGGAAATATCCCGCGCCTCCTTGTTTTTTCCCATGAAACAGGGTACACTGAGGGTACTTTCAACCGCTGTCTTGTTTGCGCGTATTTTTCAATATCGATGATAAACATTTTTGCGGTAACAACTTTCCGCCGCCGTTACAGGAGGCGGTTGTTTCAACATAAAATCGACCGGTAGGGAAACCGAAAGGAAGGGAGGATGAACCATGCCACATACGGATGTGAAAGAGTGGACAGACATTCAGGATATCTCTGAAATAACAGAGCGGGTAAAGGCGTCCCTGGTGCAGAAAAACTATGCCGCCATCAGGCAGGAGTTGAAATCGCTGCCAGCATCTGTGATTGCCGACGTTCTTAAGGAGCTTAACGACCAGCAGGGGGCAGTGGTCTTCCGTCTGCTGCCCAAGGAGGATGCGGCCCAGGCCTTTTCGTACCTGCATAAAAACGAACAGCAGGAGCTGATTCACTCCTTCACCGACACCGAGGTGCTGTCGCTGGTGGAGCGCATGCATGTGGACGACTCGGTGGACTTTTTGGAGGAGCTGCCCGCCAACGCCGTCAACCGCATTCTGCGCATGAGCGCCCCGGAAACCCGCGCCCTGCTCAACCGTTACATGGAAGTGCCGGAGGATTCTGCCGGCAGCATCATGACGGCGGAGTTTGTGTCCCTGGATGGCAGCCTGACAGTACAGGAGGCTATCCAGCAGATTCGTTTCCGCAAGCGCAAGGTGGAAGCGGATCATGTGTACATTACGGGGCCGGGCAGGAAGCTGGAAGGCGCCCTTAGCCTGCACACCATTTTGGCAAGCGATGACAATGCTGTGCTGCATACCCTGCTGCGCAAAACGCTGATTACCGTGCAGCCCGAAACCCCGGAAGAAGAGGTGCTGGACCTGTTCCGCCACCATGGCCTTTCTACCATGGCGGTGGTGGACAAGGAGAACCGCATCATAGGCGTCATCACGGCGGACGATATTCTGGACCTGGCCGACAGGGAAGCCAGCGAGGACGCGGAACTGATGGCGGCCATGCACCCCATGGAAGACCATTACCTGG
>CAZCBC010000135.1:1721-5129 GCA_964496775.1 uncultured Oscillospiraceae bacterium | reverse complement strand
GCCCCTGTAGGTTTGCGCAAAGGAGCCGTAAAAATGGATAATGGCCTTGTCAGGCTGCGCGCCAAACAGGCGCCGGGCCAGGCGGCCGATGCGCACCGCCCCCGCCGTATGGGAACTGGAAGGCCCCACCATGATGGGCCCGATGATGTCAAACACGCTGCGGTATTTCATGGACTGCTCCTATGGTATTCATTCCTGATTCATAGTACAGGGCAAGGGCAAACTTGTCAATTCGTTTAGCGAAAGATAAAAAAGAAGCAAAATATGCAATATGAAATGTTTTTATACTGTATAAGCCATCCCTATATGCATAGAACCGTGTTTCGGGCGCGGATATGCAGGAAATTATATTGACACTTTCATATTCGTCTGGTATATTAAAAAAGGTATATTAGAATAAAACAGGAGGTAAACCAAGGATTATGAAGAAACTTTTATCCCTTATCCTGATTGGCATGCTGGTGCTTTCACTGGCGGCCCCCGCCATGGCGGAAGCTCCCAAGTACAAAATTGCCATCCTCACCGGCACCACCTCGCAGGGTGAAGAAGAATACCGTGCGGCGGAAAACCTGAAGGCCAAGTATCCGGACATCGCTGTCTCCGACACCTATCCGGACGCCTTCTCTTCCGAAGTGGAAACCACCATCGGCAAGCTGCAGCAGTTCGCCGCCGACCCTGAGGTCAAGGCCATCATCATGTGCCAGGCCGTCATGGGCGCTACTGCCGCCTACACCCAGATCCGCCAGGATCGCCCTGACATCCTGCTGATCGCAGGTGTGCCCGCGGAAGACCCGGCCGACATCGGCGCTGCTGCCGACATCGTCATGGGCGTGGACGAAATCAACGGCGGTGCCCAGATTGTGGAAACTTCCAAAAACTGGGGCGCCGAAGTGCTGATTCACTATTCCTTCGCCCGCCACATGGGCTATGAGACCATCGTTGCCCGCTTCAACATCATGAAGGCTGCCTGCGAAGACGCCGGTATCGAGTTTGTGCCGCGTGACGCTCCCGACCCCACCGCCGAAGGTGGCCCCACCGTATCCCAGGCCTTCATTCTGGAAGACGTTCCGAAGGTTATGAAGGAATACGAAGGCAAGAAGGTCGCGTTCTTCACCACCAACTGCGGCATGCAGGAAGCCCTGCAGCAGGCCGTGCTGAAGGAAGAAAACGCCCTGTATCCCCTGCCCTGCTGCCCCAGCCCCTTCCATGGCTTCCCGGCCTCCCTGGGCCTGGCTGTCAACGAGGAAGACTGGGGCAACATCGACGCCTATCTGGAAAAGATGGCTGCTGAACTGGGCAAATACAACGCGGTTGACCGTGTCTCCACATGGGCGGCCCCCGTCAACATGTCCATTATCTACGGCGGCTTTGAGTATGCCAAGGATTACATCGAGAACGGCGGCGAGAAGCTTGACCAGGCCAAGCTGCAGCAGTACCTGAGCGACGCTGCCAGTGCCGAGGCGCAGCTGACCCCCTATGAAGACGACAATGGCAACGTGGTCGAAAACTACTTCATGATTCTGTTCGACAACGTGGATTTCAGCGACTACGTTAAGTAAGTATTTTCAACTGAAATAAGTGTACAAGGGGCCTGCCAGCTGTCCCGCCGGCGGGCTCCTTGTACATCGTTTATTCCGACATCCAGCCTTTCCCGAGGGCGGGATTGCAACGAAGGGAGAGCTACTTTTGCCACATGAGTACATCTTGGAAATGAACGGCATTTCCAAAGAGTACGGCGGCAATGCCGTGCTCAAGGACGTTAGCCTGAAGGTGCGTCCCGGCGAAATCCACGCGCTGCTGGGAGAGAATGGCGCGGGGAAAAGTACCCTGATGAATATCCTCTTTGGCATGCCGGTTATCCATACCACCGGCGGCTTCAAAGGGGACGTTTTGGTGGATGGGCAGGAAACCCATATCCACTCCCCCATGGATGCCATGAAGCAGGGTATCGGCATGGTGCACCAGGAGTTTATGCTGATTCCTGGCTTTACCATCACGGAGAACATTAAACTTAACAGAGAAACTTCCCGGCCCAACCTGGTCAGCCGTATTTTAGGGCACGAACTCGAATCCCTGGATCATGCTTCCATGGCGCGGGATGCCCGCACGGCGCTGGACAGCGTGGGCGTTTCATTGCCTGAAAATACTTTGGTCAAGACGCTGCCCGTGGGTTATATGCAGTTTGTGGAAATCGCCCGCGAGATAGACAAGCAGGGCGTTAAACTGCTGGTGTTTGATGAACCCACCGCCGTTTTAACCGAAAGCGAGGCGAGCCAGCTGATTGAGGTAATGAAAAAAATTGCCTCCCGGGGCATCGCCATTATTTTTATTACCCACCGCTTAAACGAGGTCATGCAGGCCTGCGACGCCGTTACCGTTTTGCGCGACGGCAGGCTGGTGGGCTCCAAGCCCATTAAGGAAACTTCCCTCGTGGAAATGGCCACCATGATGATTGGCCGCGGCAACGAGGGCATGGAGGAAAAGCAGCAGCGCACCCAGCCCTTAAGCGGCCGTATTGCCATGAAGGTGCGCAACCTGCACGTGGCCATGCCGGGCGAAAATGTCCGGGGCATCGATTTGGATGTGCTGGAAGGCGAAATCATCGGCATTGGCGGCCTGGCCGGTCAGGGTAAGGTGGGCCTTCCCAACGGTGTCATGGGCCTGTACCCGGCGGAAGGGGAAGTAATTTTGTTCGATGAGCCCTTGCCCCTTAACGATTCCGCCACAGCGCTTAAACAGGGCATGAGCATGGTGTCGGAGGACAGGCGCGGCGTGGGCCTTCTGTTGGAAGAGTCCATTGAGGATAATATCACCTTCAATGCCATGCAGATTAAGGGCGAGTACCTGACGGGCCCGGGGGTGTTCAAGATTAAAAATGCCCGGCAGATTCGGGACTATGCCAACAGGATGATTCAGGAACTGGATATCCGCTGCCAGTCGGCAGCCCAGGCGGTGGGCACCCTGTCAGGGGGCAACCAGCAGAAGGTGTGCGTTGCCAAGGCGCTGGCGCTGAACCCCCGCTTCCTCTTTGTGTCGGAGCCCACCCGCGGCATTGACATCGGCGCCAAGAAATTGGTGCTGGATACCCTGGTGGATTTAAACCGCAAGCAGGGGCTGACGGTGGTGATGGTGTCCTCAGAGTTGATGGAGCTGCGCTCGGTATGCGACCGCATCGCCATTGTCGCCGAGGGCAAGGTGGTGGACATTCTGCCGCCCGACGCTTCCGACGCCGCCTTTGGCCTGGCCATGAGCGGCATTAAACCTGACCACGACCACCTTGAGCAGGAAGCAATTTTTGCCGCGGAAGGAGGGCAGCCGCAATGAAACGAAGCAAAATACAGTGGGCCCTTTCCCTGCTGCTGCTGATAGTAGCCCTGGCCCTTGCAGGGGCCGGCGTGCTGGGCTTTC
>CAZCBC010000135.1:0-1711 GCA_964496775.1 uncultured Oscillospiraceae bacterium | reverse complement strand
AAGCCCGCACCAATGACCAGACGGTGGACAATATGCTGCGCATGCGCAACTATACCGTGCTGCGCTCCGCCTCCGGCGCTCTGGTGGATGAGGCGGTGGCCCAGGCCAAGAAGGATGCCCGCGCCTTTGCCAAGACCAGCGGCTACAGCCGCAACCAGACCAACATCTATGTGGGCGAGCAGGAGGCCCTGGCCCGCGCCGAAGCGAATGAAAAGTACAAGACCTTTGCCTCCCTGGACCTGGACGAGCTGGACAACGCCATCCTGACCTTTGAAAACACCCTGGCTTCCTACTACGACTTGGAAAAACAGGAAAAGGCGCTCTACGCCGAAGCCTGGCGCGCCCAGCAAAAGCAGGCCGCCCAGGAAGACACTGCCGAGGATGCTGTGGTGTCTGCCGAAGGGGAAGGCGTCAGCGAGGAATCCATGCTGACCAAGGAAGTAGAAGTGGACTACTCGGGTTTTGCGCCCAGCGAACAGCTGCTGGCCCTCAAGGAAAAGGTAGAGCCGGTGTACGACAGCCTGTTCCTGGTGATGCAGAAGGCTGTGCCGGAACTGCGGGACGACATGAAGGAAAAGATACAGCCCCAGGTGATGGCAAACACCACGGGCGCCGACCGCAGCTTTGAGGCGGCCTTTGACAGGTATCAGTCGGTGGATGCGCTGAGCATACTGGACAGCGAGCAGAAAACCACCATGCGCATTGCCCGCAACGCCGAAAACTTAGTGCTGCTGGCCATCGGCGCTTTGGTCATGGCGCTGACGGCGTTCTTCTACAAACCCCTGAAAAAGAAACTGGGCCTGCCCCGGCTGATTATTTCTTTGTTCTTTATCACACTGCTGCTGATGTGCGGATTGTACAACATCTCCATCTCCGGCATGATTTCCACCGTGCTCTGGCGCACCGGCATGTACGGCGTGCTGGCCCTGGCCATGCTGCCGGGCATCCAGTCGGGCATCAGCCTCAACATGGGTATGACGGTGGGCATTATTTCGGGCCTTCTGTCCACATTGCTGGCCCTGCAAATGAACATGACGGGCTGGCCGGCCTTCTTCTTCTCCGTGGTGGTGGGCATCCTGCTGGCCCTGCCGGTGGGCGTGCTGTACGGCAAGTTGCTTAACCACCTAAAGGGCAGCGAGATGACCATCTCCACCTATGTGGGCTTTAGCTATGTGTCGCTGTTCTGTATCGCCTGGATGCTGCTGCCCTTTGATAATCCCAGGCTGACCTGGGCACTGGGCAAGGGGTTGCGTACCATGCACAACATGAAAAACTCCTTCGGCCAGATTCTGGATAATACCCTGGCGTTTGATATTTTCGGCGTGCATGTGCCCACGGGCCTGCTGCTGTTTTTCCTGCTGTGCTGCCTGGTAATGTGGCTGTTCAGCCGCTCCAAGACGGGCACCGCCATGATTGCCGCCGGCGCCAACCCCCGCTTCGCCGAGGCGGCGGGCATCAGCGTCAACCGCATGCGCATTACCGGCACCACCATCTCCACCATTATCGCGGCGGTGGGCATTATCGTGTATTCCCAGTCCTTTGGCTTTATGCAGCTGTACAACGGCCCCAAGCAGATGGGCTTTGTGGCGGCCAGCGCCATCCTGATTGGCGGCGCGTCCACCACCAAGGCCAAGGTGTCCCATGTGATTATCGGTACCTTCCTGTTCCAGGGGGTGCTGGCGCTGGGCATCCAGGTGGCCAATGCCCTGAT
>CAZCBC010000134.1:2103-5167 GCA_964496775.1 uncultured Oscillospiraceae bacterium | reverse complement strand
AGGCCTGCAGGCCATCGCCGATTACCCTGGCGGCTTCCGCGGCGGTGGTAATGCCCTTCTTAACAGCCAGAGCGGCACCCAGGGTGTATGCCCAGACGGCGTTCTCAAAGGCGATGGGCTGAATGCCGTGAACGATTTCCGCCACGTTGATGCCCTTGTCCAGCAGCATCTTCTGCGCTTCCTCGAGGGAAGCGATGCCGTTTTCCGCTAAAACTTTTTCAATCTGCGCGATTCTGCGCTCGTATCCTTCAAAATATGGCATGCTATGCTCCCTCCTTATTGATGACGCGGGTCAATATACTTGGCGGCGTTTTCAAAGCGGCCATAGGTACCCACGTTTTTCTCGTATGCTTCCTTGGGGTCTACACCCTTCTTGATGGCTTCCATCATTTTGCCCATATGGCAGAACTGATAGCCGCAGATTTCGTCATTCTCGTCCAGGGCCAGCTTCAGCACATAGCCTTCGGCCATTTCCAGGTAACGGGGGCCCTTGGAGATGGTGCCGTACATGGTGCCAATCTGGCTGCGCAGCCCCTTGCCCAGGTCTTCAAGGCCCGCGCCAATCAGCAGGCCGCCTTCAGAAAAGGCGCTCTGGGAGCGGCCATAGGAAATCTGCAGGAACAGTTCACGCATAGCGGTGTTGATGGCGTCGCACACAAGGTCGGTGTTCAGCGCTTCCAGCACCGTCTTGCCCGGCAGAATTTCCGCTGCCATGGCGGCAGAATGGGTCATGCCCGAGCAGCCGATGGTTTCGACCAGGGCTTCCTCGATAATGCCTTCTTTGATGTTGAGCGTCAGCTTGCAGGCGCCCTGCTGGGGAGCGCACCAGCCCACGCCATGGGTCATGCCGGAAATGTCTTTGATCTCGCGGGATTGCACCCACTTGCCTTCCTGAGGGATGGGCGCGGGGCCATGGTTACAGCCCTGCTTCACGCGCGTCATTTCTTCCACTTCTTTGGTGTATTGCATATGCGTGTTTCCTCCTTGCAATTGAATTTTACACATACGCTTATATTATAGCATATCCGCTTCATTTTCTAAAGAGAAAACGCCCCTTATAACAAATATTCTGCCCTGCGGTACGGTTTCCGCCCGCCTTGCATCCCATCCTGCGGATGGGGTATACTAACCAATATACATACAGGAGGTGATCGTATGATTTCAAAGGGTCTAAAGGGCCACGCTGAAACAATGGTTACAGAAAACCTTTTGGCTTCCAGAGTAGGCAGCGGAGAGGCTGATGTGTTTGCTACCCCTATGATGGCGGCGCTGATGGAAAAGGCTGCCAGCGAGAGCCTGAAACCATTTTTGCCGGAAGGCAAAACCAGCGTAGGCATCAGTCTGCACATTGCCCATACCGCGGCCACGCCCCTTGGCATGAAGGTATCCGCGCAAAGCGAAGTAACGGAAGTTTCCGTGAATGGAAAAACCATTACCTTTTCTGTCCTCGCCAGCGATGAAAGCGGCATCATAGGCGATGGCACCCATGTGCGTGCAATCGTAGATTTGCAGCGTTTCCAACAAAAAACCGACGCAAAAAAGTTGCCATGATGCAAGAAAACGAAAGGCTGAAGCGTTAAATGGATGAAAGGGCCAGTGGGCAGGATTACGCAGCCCTCACGACACGCCTGTACGAGCAGTATGCCAACGATGTTCTGCGTGTCAGCTACTTCTATCTGGGCGACAGGCAGAAGGCGGAAGATGTGATGCAGGAAGTGTTCCTGCGGCTGTACACCCGGCAGCCTGAACTGGAAGAAGGTAAGGAAAAAGCCTGGCTTTTGAAGGTGGCGCTCAACCTGTGCCGCGACATCTGGCGTACCGGATGGGTAAAGCGCGTCGTGCTGGGCAGCAAGGTGTTGGAGATGATTCCTTCCGAGGCGGATGCCATTGAAGACCGCCTGGAAAAAGAAGCGCTGCTGCAGGCTGTACATTCTTTGCCCGCCGCCGAGCGCGAGGTCTTTATTCTGTTCTATTATCAGGGATACGGCATTGAGGAGATATCCTCCATGCTCAATATCCCGGCGGGAACCATTTCCAGCCGATTATCCCGCGGACGTGTGAAGCTTAAAAACTTGCTTGAAAGGAGCGATGGACGGTGAGAAAACCGGAAGATTTGCGGCAGGCTGCTGATGAAATGCTGGGAGGGTTGACTGCCTCGCGGCAAACCTTGCAGCATATTTTGCAGCCTGAAAAGTCCCGCCGCCCATATCATCAGCATCAATTCAAGCGCCTTGCCGCCGCAGCGCTGGCATTGCTGTTGGTCGCAGGTGCAGGATTTTCTCTGAATCTATTGCAAAAGCCCAAAACCAACGGCATTGAAACCAAGGCGGCTGGTCAATTACCGGATAACATGTCTGTCAGCGCATTGGCTGTCCCCCGGGGCAGCATTACGCTAAAAGCAGAGGGCGGAACACCGGGGTACCTGGGGCTGTGGGCAGCGGGCAGCGGCGCCAACTTCCCCCTGGTAGCGGCAGAAGGCCGTTACTATCGCCTGTTAACAAACCCCACCGCCATCGACAGCAGCATGCTGGGCAACTCCTTAGGCAGCGTGTCGGTATTTACCGCTGAGCCTGCGCTGGAAAATGCCTCCAGCGCAGTGGTCAGCAATGTGGTGGCGCAGGGTACAGAGGTGTTTGCAGTAAAGGGCATGGAAAACGCCGCTGTCGCCGCCATGGTGGACGGCAACCTCAGGGTATTTCAGCGTGTTGCCTTCAGCGGTAATGCATTGATAGGCAGTGAAAACCTTGCCTCTGCCCTGGGCAAAGGCAAGGTGGTGGCGCTGCAGCTGTCCGGTGTAGGTACGGTGACCGATCCGCAAACCGTTGATATGCTGATGGGACTTTTAAAAAACAACGCCATCTACAAGGGCAGCTCCACCCGCTCCGGGCAGCAGGCGCTGCTGATACAGTACGACAATCACATCGTATTGCAGATGACGGTTAAGGACAACGACCTGATTGCCTGCGGCACCTACAGCTGCGTTGATTTTATCAGCGCTTTTGCCAGCAGCGTGCAGTAACAAAATAAACACCCAAAAACAGTTTCGGCAGGCTGATCGCCTGCC
>CAZCBC010000134.1:0-2093 GCA_964496775.1 uncultured Oscillospiraceae bacterium | reverse complement strand
TGTGTTTCAACAAACAAGTACCCGTTTATACATCCTCAAAAAAGGGCGTTTCGTCGGCGCGGCGCAGGATGCCCAGGTTGTCAAAGTGCAGTTCCTCGGGCTTGGTGTCCATGTATTTGATGATTTCATCCATGCGCACGCTTTCCTGGAAGGTCATCATGGCAAAGGATGTACCAATGCGCTTGGCGCGGCCCGTGCGGCCGATGCGGTGCAGGTAATACTCGTTTTCGTTGGGCAGGTCATAGTTGATGACCGCGTCTACATCGTACACGTCAATGCCCCGGGCTGCCACATCGGTGCTAACCAGGATGGGAAATTTGCCTTTTTTATAGTCGTTCATGATGATGGTGCGCTGAGACTGGCGCACATCGCCATGCAGCGCCTCCGCAGGATAGCCTTTTTTTTGCAGCATACTGCAAAGTTTTTGCGTCATAAACTTGGTGTTGGCAAATATCATCACGCGCTTGTACTCGTCAGAGTCCAGCAGGTACAGAAGATGGTCCATCTTTTTGTCCCGCTGGGTAAGGAAAGCATATTGATGAATCTTCGGCTTGTCTTCCTTGACAGCTTCTACAATAACCTCGACCGGCTCGTGCTGGTACTTCCAGGAAATGGTCATCACATCATGGTTGGTGGTCGCGGAATACATGACAATCTGCCGGTTGTTGGGGGTAGCGTCCAGGATGCGCGTAACATCCTTGACAAAGCCCATTTTCAGCATTTCGTCCGCCTCGTCAATGACCATGGTATGCACAAAGTCAAGGCGCACATGGCCGCGGTTCATCATATCCAGCAGGCGGCCGGGGGTGGCTACCACAATCTGGGGCTTAGCCTTCAGGCGGTTAATCTGGCGCGAAATAGGCTGGCCGCCATACAGAAGGGCTATGCGCAGCTTGGGGATATATTTGCTTAAGTCCAGCAATTCCTGGTGAATTTGCATGGCCAGTTCCCTGGTGGGCGCCAGCACCACTTCCTGCAGCCGCCCCCCTTCCAGGTTAATGTACTCCAGCATGGGAATGCCAAAGGCAATGGTCTTGCCGGTACCGGTAGGAGCGATGGCGATGATGTCGTGCCCCTCCATCATCAGCGGAATGGTTTCAGACTGTATGGTTGTGGGAGTGGTAATGCCCATATCCTTCAGTGCCTTCAGCACATCATCGGATACATCCAGGCTGGCAAAGTTGTTCGTTTCAGACAATGATTAACCTCTTTTCGTTGGTAGGAATATTGCAAAGGATGCTGCCGCGCTCAGCTTACATCATACCCAGGCCGTTGATGTTAAGACCAAAGGTCATGCCAAGGCGTTCCGCCGCACGGCGGCACAGCAGCATGCGCCCTAAAAAAATCTCGAAATAATCAGAAATAGAGCTGATTTCCTTATCAATCGTCAGGTGAAGGACAATCTCCTTCTCCTCCAGATTGATGGTTACCTCAGACTTTTTAACCGCGTAGTTAACCCGGTCATGGATGTCAAAGGAAATGGTGTCCTTATTGCGCACGCGGGTATAGCGCACATCGGTTTTATCCGCCAGAATAAGGGCTGCCGCTACATCATTCACGGGAAAAGCGGTGCCTTCATCATGGTTGCCGATGGCGGAAATGATGGTGCCAATATCCTCGGCATTGGCGCCCATTTTGTTAAGCAGGGTAAACACCATGATGGCGCCCGACTGCTCGTGCCCCTCCCGGTTGACAACATTGCCAATATCATGCAAATAGCCCGCGATGGCGGCCAGTTCCGCATCATATTCCGCATGGCCTGTCTGCCTGAGAATCCAAGCGGCAACTTCCGCTGTGCGGGTAACATGGGCAAAGCTGTGTTCGGTATAGCCAAGGGCCAGCAGGGATTCATCAGCTTTGCGGATATAGGTCCTGATTTCTTCGTTCTTTTTTACCTGTTCAAATGATAAACGCATAGTGCCTCCAATCTTCGCTTTCAGATGCGAACCGTTATATTTTATCACGCGAAGATTAGCCTTATGTGATAAATAGGTAAAACCTTTGCGTTTATACTGTTGTAAAACAGTAATACATCCAAAGTGGAGAGGGATTTTGGCTTGTAGCAAGGAGCAGTGAGGGAAGCGTAGCAGCGC
>CAZCBC010000133.1:0-5215 GCA_964496775.1 uncultured Oscillospiraceae bacterium | reverse complement strand
TGGTGTTGGCGCTGATTATTCCCATCATCGCCGGCATGGGCATCAACTTTGCCATCACCATCGGCGCCATGGCGGCGCAAATTGGTCTGCTGCTGGCCATCAACTGGGAAATCAAGGGCGTTCTGGGCCTGCTGGTGGCGGCAGGCATTACGCTGCCCCTGGGCGCGGTGTTCGGCTTCCTGATAGGCTCCCTTTTGAACAAGATGAAGGGTCAGGAAACCATCGGCTCGCTGATTTTAGGCTACTTCGCTAACGGCGCGTACCAGCTGCTGTTCCTGTTTATCTTCGGTAAAATTATACCGCTGAGCGACAAGGTAACCATCGTGGGCGCGACGGGCGTCGCCAATACGCTGAACCTGACAGGCAAGGTAGGGCTGCACAGCGCCCTGGACAGCCTGTGGCGCATCCCCTTTGGCACGGCGCTGTACAGCGTGGGCGCCCTTGTGCTGGTAGGCGCTGTGCTGCTGTATGCCACCAAGAAGATGAGCAAGGGCCGCTTCCTGATGCTGTCGGGCGTGGCGGTGGGTACATCGCTGGTGTATCAAATCCCCGCGGTGCAGCAGGCGTTCTCCATGACCAATGTGCCGGTGGCCACCTTCCTGGTGGTGGCGGTGCTGTGCCTGTTCAACGTGGCTATCATGAAAACCCGGCTGGGGCAGAAGTTCCGCGCCGTGGGGCAGAGCCGTACGGTGGCCAACGCCTCGGGCATCAATGTCAACCGGGTGCGCGTTATCGCCATTATGATTTCCACCGTGCTGGCAGGTTGGGGGCAGATTATCTTTATCCAGAATCTGGGCACGCTGCAAACCTACTCCGCCCATGAAATGGTGGGCCTGTACGCGGGCGCGGCCATTCTGGTGGGCGGCGCATCGCTGAACAAGGCCACCAACAGCCAGGCCATTGTGGGCTGTCTCCTGTTCCACCTATTGTTCGTTGTGGCGCAGGATGCCGGACGCAACCTGTTTGGCGACCCCGCCATTGGCGAATTCTTCCGCGTGTTCATCTCCTATGGCGTTATCGCCGTAGCGCTGGTGATGCACTCCTGGAAAAAACAGAAGGCCCGGGCGGAACTGAGCCGCTAACCTCACCGCGCGCACAATAATAGGTACAACCCCGCCATGCGGAAAAAGGGTGCAGGGGGTAACCCCCTGCCCGCCGGAGGCCCCGCGCCGCAGCGCCCAAAAGCGCAGCGCGGCTGCGGCAAAGCCGCCAGCTGCGCGGGGAAAAGTGAAACAACAATAAAAAAAACACCCTCTGCTTGGCTTTATATCCAATGCAGAGGGTGCTCTATTTTCCCTTTACCCATTCTTCATTCTCCCAATGTATACAATTCCCCGCAAAATCGTTATAATAAACCCAACTTCACTACAGGAGGCAGCTATGAGCTATGACGACAACGCCCGCCGGGAAGAGATTATCCGGCTGCAAAATGATATTATCCGCCAGATGACGGAAAGAAACCTGCGCACCGTGGGGGAAGACCTGTGGGGCCGCCCTGCGGACAAGGAAAAAACGGGCGAGGAAAGCACGCCGCCCCCGGGGTACCCCGAGGTACCCGATGTTTTTTCCACCAAAAAACCGGAGGAAAAGAAGGCGGCAGAAACCAAGGTGGAAGAAAAAAAGACGGAGGAAAAGCCTCCGGAAGATATAGAGGATTTGAAGAAGGAGCTGGCCTCCTATATCGGGCTGGATGTTATCAAAGACGAGGTGCAAAGCCTGATTAACCTGGTTACCATCTATAAATTAAGGCGCGAGAATGACCTGCCCACCGAGGACCTCAGCCTGCACATGGTGTTTTCCGGCAACCCCGGCACGGGCAAAACCATGATTGCCCGCCTGATGAGCCGTATCTACCATAGCCTGGGCATTTTAAGCAAGGGCCACCTGGTGGAGGTGGACCGTAGCGGCCTGGTGGCGGGGTATGTGGGGCAAACGGCCATCAAAACCCAGGAGGTCATCCAGAAAGCGCTGGGCGGCGTGTTGTTTATCGACGAGGCGTATGCCCTGACCACCAGAGGCCCCCAGGATTATGGCCAGGAAGCGGTGGAAACGCTGCTGAAGGCCATGGAAGACCACCGGGAGGATTTGGTGGTAATTGTGGCAGGCTATGTGGATTTGATGAATGACTTTGTCCATTCCAACCCCGGCCTGGAATCCCGCTTCAACCGTTTTATGTATTTCCCCGACTACACTATCGACGAGATGATGGGCATCTTCGACCTGCGCGCTAAGAAGGCGGGCTACCGCCTGGCGGAGGACGCCCGGGATACCCTGAAAGAGATTTTGCAGGAGGAAAGCGAGGACGCCATCAGCTTTGGCAATGCCCGCGGCGTGCGCAACTTGTTCGAGCAGGCCATCAGCCGCCAGGCCAACCGCCTGGCCAAGCAGGAGAAGGTAACCAGGGACGAGTTGATGCTGCTGACCAGGGAGGATTTGCAGGACGCTGGGGAGGAAACCCCCGACGCCCCGGCAGAGGAAAAAGAGGACGAAAAATGATTGATTTCCGCAGCGACTACTTGGAGGGCGCCCACCCCAGCGTATTGGAAAAGATTGCAACATATAACATGACGCAGAGCCTGGGCTACGGCGAGGATGACCACTGCGCCCGGGCGGCGGACAGGATACGGGAATTGATCGACTGCCCCAGCGCCGATGTGCACTTTGTGTCGGGGGGCACCCAGGCCAATCTGACGGTAATTTCGGCCATTCTGCGGCCCCATCAGGGGGTGCTGAGCGCCATCACCGGCCATATCAGCGAGCATGAGGCGGGCGCCATCGAGGCCACCGGCCATAAGGTGCTGGTGCTGCCCGAGGAGGAGGGCCGTATTCACCCTCAGGACGTGCGCAAATTTGTGGAGAACCACTACGCCGACGCCTCGTTTGAGCATTGGGTGCAGCCCGGCATGGTGTATATTTCCAACACCACCGAACTGGGCGGTACCTATACCAAACAGCAGCTGAAGGAACTCGCCGACACCTGCAAGGAATTGAACCTCCCTCTGTATATGGACGGTGCGCGCCTGGGCTTTGCCCTGGCGGAGGAGGGGACGGATGTACGCTTTACCGACTTGCCAAAATTCTGCGATGTGTTTGCCATTGGTGGCACCAAGCAGGGTGCGCTGTTTGGCGAAGCCATCGTGGTGGTGAACGAAAAAATCAAGAAGGATTTTCGCTATATCATCAAGCAAAAGGGCGGCATGCTGGCCAAGGGCTGGCTGATGGGCCTGCAGTTTGAAGCGCTGCTGGAGGGCAACCGCTACCTGGAACTGTCCGCCCAGGCCAACCGCCTGGCCACCGCCTTTCGGGACGCCCTGCTGCAGGCCAATGTCCCCTTCCTGACCCCTTCCAACACCAACCAGCAGTTTCCCATCCTGAACAACAGCGTGCTGGATGCCCTGAAGGGTAAGTACGGCTGGTCCACCATTAAAAAGGTAGACGACACCCGCACCGCCGTGCGCTTCTGCTTCAGCTGGGCCAGGACGCAGGAAGAAGTGCGGCAGCTGATTGACGATGTGGTGAAGGCGGTCAATTGAATATTGCGAGGAAACGGCGTTCTTTTTTTGTGATGCTTCATAAAGTTCTTCAGAAGCGGAATTGGTGCTAAAACGAGTAATGATGAACCTATGTGCTGCCTTATGTTCAGGCGTGGATTTATAAATAGTTATATAGGAGCACCATATAAAATATAATTAATACAATAGAGAAGTAACTGTTTTAAAAAACTAAAGGAAGAGGTTTAAATGATGAATGAAATGGCAGATCAGACTAAAAGCATTGAAGTAATGATTAATGAATATAATGCGTTGAAAGATTTTAGAAAAATGACTTTTGATCAATCTGAAAGCAGGGTGAATTTGTATCTGAAAATGCTATCAGTCGCAATCGTTGCAATCCCTGCGTTTTCGTTTATAGTTGGTGAAAGGTCTAATAACCCTAGTGCAGTAGATTATACGTTACTTTCACTAATTGTGTTTTTTGCAGCAATGATCTTATTGTATGTTGGCATAATTTCATTTTATAGAGTGATTGAGAGTAATATCAGTTGTATAAGATATACAAGAGCGCTTAATAGGGTGAGAAGATTTTTTTATGATAACGATAAGAGTATAAGAAAATATTTATCATTGCCAGTTGTAGATGATTTGCCTATTTTTGGAACGTTTGGATTCTCTTTTAAGAAGCAAAAACGTTACGGGTCGGCTACATTGCTCATAACATTAAATGCCATTAATTGGTTTTTTGCATGGGAAAGTTTTGTGTTTTTTTTGAAGACAATATATAACATTAAGAAGGACATGTTTATAATTCTAAGCGTAGCTATACTTTTGTGTACAGTTATATATTATTTGTTCCTTCATTTTATATATGGAAAGCGTATTAAGCAAGCCAATGATACATACATAATATGTTTTCCGAGCAACTCTATCAATGAACCTGCAGAAAATAATCAATAATAACGTCTTTGAGTTTTGTCTTTCCACTGCGCTAAGCCGCGGATACACCCCATGCAAAAAATGTAAGCCATAGGCTGTAATGAGATATATTTTGCCCGAACAGCCAAGGGCTTTCCTCTCCCTTCATTGCGCCGCTGTCCATTGCGTGATAAAATAGGGCACCGGGAAACCGGGAGAAGGAGGCAATATGCCGTCATTTTTAAGTACCTTGGTCAGGGGGCAGTTTACGCTGCTGAATCCCCTGTTGCAGTTGCTGGATACAGAGAAAAACCGAAAGTTGCAGGAAGGCCTGGGCAGGCTGCAGCAGCGAGCCAAGTCGGACCGCGTGCAGTTTGTGGAAGAAAAGTTTGAGCATTTTGAGGCGGCCTGGGCGATGCCGGGGGAAGAAAAGGTGGAGCATGCCGTGCTGTACCTGCATGGCGGCGCCTATACCGCCGGAGAGCTGGAATATGCCAAGGGATTTGGTGGGGCGCTGGCGGATGAATTTCAAACCGCTGTGCTGTGCGTTGCCTACCGCCTGGCGCCGGAGAATACCTTTCCCGCCGCGCTGGAGGATGCCTACGCTGCCTACTTAAGGATGCTGGAATATTATCCCGCCGGAAAAATTGCCTTTGTGGGCGAATCTGCCGGGGGCGGGCTGTGCTATGCCCTGGCGCAGAAATGCCGGGACAGCGGCGTGCCACTGCCCATGGCGATTTTAACGGCATCCCCCTGGTGTGATTTGGCCATGGAGCGGGACGTGGACGAGGCCTGCCGCCTGG
>CAZCBC010000132.1:0-5624 GCA_964496775.1 uncultured Oscillospiraceae bacterium | reverse complement strand
CTCCTAACGAATTCCTCAAAAAACACACTGTCCAATATGTTTGACAAACCTACAATTTGACAGGGGCGGAATTGAAAAGCACGGCGCAAAACAGTATAATGTTGGAATAGAAAGGGGGGTTATCCATGAGTGAGAACGACCGCTTGGACTTAATTGAAGGAATGGACGAAGAAGGCAACCGCCTGTTGTTGCAGGTGGAGCGCTACTTTTTTTACAACGGCGAAGAATATGTGCTGCTCAAAGCCATGGAAACGGAAGAAGAAACCCTGTACGTGATGAAAGTAGAAGAAACGGAAGACGAAGAGGGCGAAGTGGTGGAAGACTTTCTGCCGGTGGAGGAAGAACTGATGGAATCCCTCTTGCAGGTGGTGGGCGCGCGCTACGAAGCCCAGCGGGAAATGGACATCTTGCCCGAGGAAGACAACTAAATGCCCCTAAGCGACAGCCTAAAGGTAAAGCTGGACTTGCTGCCTTCCAGCCCCGGCTGTTACCTGATGAAACAAAAGGGCGAAATTATCTATGTAGGCAAGGCTGTCAACCTGAAAAACCGGGTGCGCAGCTACTTTACCCAGCAGGAGCATACCCCCAAGGTGGCCGCCATGATGCAGCATGTGGACGATGTGGACATCATGCTGTGCGCCACCAATTTGGAGGCGCTGATGCTGGAATGCAACCTCATCAAGCGCCACAAGCCCTACTACAATATTCTTTTAAAGGACGACAAGCATTACCCCTACCTGCGCCTGAGCAGGCAGGAAGTTTTTCCCCGGCTTACCATCACCCGCAAGGCGGTAAATGACGGCGCCCAGTACTTTGGCCCCTACATCGGCGCAAACGCCCTGCGGCAGGTGTTTCAGCTGCTGCGGCGCATCTTTCCCCTGCGCACCTGTTCGCTGAAATTGCCCCTGTCCCGGCCCGTGCGTCCCTGCGTGAACTATGAAATTGGCCAGTGCCTGGGCCCCTGCGCCAACAAGTGCACCCGGGAAGAGTACAGTCTGGTGGTGGAGGACGTGATATCCTTCTTAAAGGGGCAGTATAAGCCCATCGTCGCCCAGCTGAAGCAGCAGATGCTGAAAGCCTCCGAACAGATGCAGTACGAAAAGGCGGGAGAACTGCACAACGCCATACAGGACATCATGGGGCTGATGGAGCAGCAGAATGTGCTGAACGCCCGGGGAAGCGAGCAGGACATCATCTCCCTCTGGCAGGACGATTTGGACGCCATGGTACAGGTGCTGTTTGTGCGGGGCGGCAAGATGATTGGCGGCGACGCCTTTGCCCTGACACGGGAAGGGCGGGAAGACCCCGAAAACGTGCTAGACGGCTTTATGCTGCAATTTTACGAAAACCAAAAGCCCGCCCGGGAGGTGTTGGTCAGCGCCTCTGGGGATATGGAAACCATGGAAGCCTGGCTGCGGGATAAACGGGGAGGCGCCGTCACGCTGGCCATCCCCCAGCGGGGCGCCAAGAAGGAACTGATCCGGATGGCGCAAAAGAACGCCCGGGACGCCTTGGAAAAGCGCAACGCCAGGGCGCAGATTAAAAAGGAGCGTACCATCGGCGCCAGCCAGGAGCTGGCCAAGGCCCTGGGGCTAAGTTTTGTACCCCGGCGCATTGAAGGTTTTGATATCAGCAACACCCAGGGCGCCCAGAGCGTCGCCAGCATGGTAGTGTTTATCGACGGGGAAGCAGCCAAGAAGGAATACCGGCGTTTCCGCATCAAGACAGTGGAGGGGGCCAACGACTTTGCCTCCATGAACGAGGTGGTTTCCCGACGGTTTGCCCGCGCCCGCCACGAGGACGAAAGCCAGCGCTGGCCCCTGCCCGATTTGATACTCATAGACGGCGGGCCGGAGCAGTTGAAGTTTGCCCGGGAAGCCATGCTGCAAGAGGGGTTTCAGGTGCCCATGTTTGGTCTGGCCAAGAAAATGGAAGAAATCTGGCTGCCCAACGAGGACACGCCCGTTGTGCTTAGCCGCCGCTCCGCCGCGCTGCACTTAATCCAGCGCATACGGGACGAGAGCCACCGTTTCGCCATTACCCACCACAGGGGGCTCAGGGACAAGCATTCCCTGCACAGCCGCCTGGAAGATGTCCCGGGCATCGGCCCCGCCAGGCGCCGGGCGCTGCTGGCACACTTTGGCAGCATCAAGGGAATCACCGAAGCGTCGGAAGAGGATTTGGCAAAGGTAAAGGGCATGTCTGCCCCCGCCGCCAAAGCGCTGTATGCTGCGCTACACGGTGCGTAGGAGAATTTTCCCTTGGCGCAAGAAAAAGTCACCCCCCTTCGTTATGTATTTGAACCCTATTTTGGAGGTATCGTTTTGAAACGTATCCTGTGCCTTATTCTGGTTTTGCTTTTATTGCCCTTGGGAGCCGCCCACGGCCTTTCGCCCCTGGACGGGCAGGGCGTACGGGTGGATGTCACCGGGGAAATCAGCAAGTGGAATGCCTTTAAGGGCGTTACGCTGGAAACCTTCCAGCAGTGGGCGGCAAACAGCCGCATTTCTCTGGAAACAGGTGGAGACGCCGCCCTGGCTACGCTGTACTATCTGGAAAAGCCCCTTTTACAGTACTGGGAAGGCCCGGAGGGCACGCTGATACAGCCCGGCGCTACGCTGTACACGGGCAGCCAGCAAAGCCTCCGGCAGCTGCTGGGCGAAGAATTGATAGACCTTGGCATGGCGGACCAGGGCGCGGCGCTGCTGAGGGCCGTCAAAAACGCTCTGCCCCTTTTGCCCCCCTTGCTCCAGCCCTATGAAAAGGTCGTCAAGGGAGGCACCACCATCAAAAACGTGGGAAAAAGCACTCAGAAGGCGGAGTATGCATTAACCGCCGGAGAGTGGAATGCCCTGTGGCCCCGTATTGCTGACATCCTTGCTCAGGAAATTTATCGAGAGCTGCCCAATGACCCCCTGGCACAGCAGGCGGAAGCCTTTTTAAAGCAGCTGCGGTTTGAAGACAAGGGGACCTTCAAGCGTTTTCAGGACAAGAACGGCCAGGATATCGGCTGGCAGTTGACAGGTACCCTCTCCCTTGCAGGGCAGGACGCCCGCAAGGTGACGCTGTATGGCGGCTACGCTGAAAACGGGTTGTACATCAGCATTAAGCTGCCCGCCGTCAAGGGCAAGAACGATTTCACCTTGGCTATTTCATATTTGAATGAAAAGGATAAAATCACACTGGACGGCAACTACCGCCGGGCGCTAAGCGGCCAGGCGCAAACCCTGGAGCTGGCGCTGAGCCTGAACACCTCAAAGGGGGTAAGTGGCAAGATTAAGGTAACCCAGGGCGAAACGAGGCAAAAAAACACCGTGTGGACGCTTAGCCCCAAGCTTCTTTCCGAAAACGGCGGCCTGAAAGGAACCATGGGCTTAAGCCGTAAAAAAGGCACGCGGGAACTGGGCCTTTTGCTGAATGTCTCCTTAAACCCCGCGTCCCCGCCCGCCATGCCCGCCTTTACAGACAGAGTAAACCTTGATACCCTTGGTGCTGAGGAAAAGGCCGCCACAAAACAGTGGCTGAATGAGCGCCTGAGCGACAGCCTTTGGCCCATCCTGCTCTGCGTACCGGAAGAAAACCGCATGGTGGTGCTGCACGAAATGGGACGGCACCTGCGGGTTAACGGCCCCAGCGTATCTACCGATTTGCTTCAAAACTACGATTACCTGGTAATAAAGGAGGAACAAAACCCATGAAAAAAATCCTCGCACTGCTGCTAAGCCTGTGCCTGATGCTATGCAGCATAGCCGCCCTCGCCACAGAAGCTGAAAGCCTGGATGTTAAGCTTTCCAAACAGCTGATTAACGGCTCCGGCTTTAAACTAAAACTAACCTTCGAGGAAGGCAGCACCCTGCCTGACGGCGTTTTCGACGAAGCCACCAAAATGCTGCTGCAAAACCTTTTGCTGCGGGGCACCTTGCAAGTAGACTATCTAAAAACCGCCCTGGCTTCACAAAAAAACAAGGAGGATGTAAGCCTCTCCTTCCAGCAGGGTGATGCCGTGGCCGCTTCCTTCCGCTACCGTTCCGACGGCACGCTGGAAGCCTTTACCAGCAGCCTGCTGAAGGGCAAGGAATACGCCGCCGCTACGGGGGAAAGCTTTTTCCTGCAAATGATGGGCGATGACAACGCCGCCTGGCCGGGAGTAGAGCGCATACTCTATGCCATCTACACGGCGGACAATGAATGGCGCACCGCTGCTGAAGCGCTGGCCGCCCCCTACATGAATGATTTAAGCGGCTGGATGCAAAAGTATACCGACATTAAGACCGCGGCAGCCGCTGACGGCACCATCAGCACGACAACCACGCTGACCATTCCGCCCCAGGAGGTAAAAGCCCAGGCCAAGGCGCTGCTGACCCGCTTCTATGCCGATCAGCAGCTGCTGACGCTGCTCAAGGAAAAAATGACCGCCCGGGAAGCCAGCGTGTTTTTAAACCCCGCCATGCAGGACAGCATCATGAGGGCGCTGGACGCCCTTAAGTTAGAAGAAAATGTGGTCATCACCCGCATGTTCGGCAAGGACGGTCAATTGGTGTTGGACGATATCTCCCTGCCCATGGCGGGCGCCAACGGCTTAAACCATGTGCATTATAAAATGACGGCGCAGGAGCAGGTAGGCGTACAGACCCAGATGGTGCTGGACAAGGCGGATGGCTCCAGGGTGGATGTAAGTTACACCCTCTCCGCCAGCGAGGCAAATACCTACACCGGTAAACTGGTATTAACGCCCGCCCCTGAGCAGGGCGCAACCCCCGCCCCGGACAAAGCCCCCCTTGAATACGACTTTGCCCTGACCTACAAGGTAGGCGACACCATCTATGACCGCCTGAACGATCGATACACCGCAAACCACGAAGGTTTGCTGACCATCACCCCCAAGGGGCAAGGCGCCTACAGCGTACAGGGTAATGTCACGATGGATTCCGGCAATAACCGTTCTTCCGCCACCAATATTCAGGGCACGCTGACCTTTGCGCAAGCAAACAGCCAGCAGAAACTGGTTGCCCATGTAACGGGCGGCTCCACCGCCCCCTGGGCCATTCCCCCGGTGGATGCTGCCAACGCGGTACGCCTTGACAGCCTGAAGCCTGAGGAATTGCAGCAGACAACAAAAGCAATGCTGGCAGAAATACAGGCCGCCCTTGGACAAATGCTGCCCGCCCTGCTGCCCCAGCCCGTTACCCCCTAAGAATAAATACACAAATACACAAAATTTCCCAGCGGGCCGAATTCGGCCCGCTATTTTCATGAATTCTTCATATTCATTGACTGAGTTTTATGGTATAATCATACTGGGTTTATACCGAATCCATCAAACTATGTGAACGACAGGAGGAAACCACATGAAATTATTTAAACGCCTGACCGCTATGCTGGTCGCCATCATGATGATGTTAACCATCACCGGCGCTCTGGCAACGGAAATGCCCGTAACCCGTATGCAGGCCCTGCTCAGCGAAGGCAAGGCCATCGAAAGCACCACCACCCTGAATGTGGACATCGAAACCGTGGGCAGCCTGCTTGCCATGATGTCTCCCCCCAGTGAAGACGCCGAGGCGCAGGAGCAGCAAAAGGCCATGCTGGGCCTCATGCTGGGCGCCATCAACAAGCTGAAGGTG
>CAZCBC010000131.1:0-5697 GCA_964496775.1 uncultured Oscillospiraceae bacterium | reverse complement strand
TGTTGCCGCATACGCAAGAAACACCTTTTGTACAGTCGGCGGGGATGGTGAATGAACAAACCTCATTAATATTACCCATTTCACGCCCCATCATATTGAGCCAACAAGATGGGTTATTGCAGTAGTAATCACGTGAGTGTATATTTGTGGCAACTGGACAAATAACTACCGTCTCGATGTCGCTGTTGCCGCACCACATGCATTGCGGACCGCTGGCTAGCGTCGTACCGCACAGCAACAATACTATTGCCAGCAAGATGGCGAAAATCCAAATCTTTTTCATTTACATACCTCTTTACTTGCTCGCGTTATTGCACCAAGTTTGGTCGCAACGGGTTCCCATTGATCCGGTTACCACGCGTCTTTGCAAATAAGCTTCATTGTCCAGCGCTAGTCAATGTCATCGGTTGTAGGCTGTTTCGCCACACGAAATGCTTGACTTTACCGCCTGATGAAAACCTGCGTACCCAGATCAATTGCCAAGATTTTTCAACGTTTCAATAATGGGAAGCAGTTGTTCGGTAGCAAGGCCTTCCAAGTCTGTGACGGGCACATCAAAAAGCCAATAATCCCCCGTCGCGTGGTTTTCCCCTTCACACCACACGTTCAGCCTGCCCCCATCGCCAAAGTAAAACTGAGTCGCAAACTCGGCAGTGTCTATGCTCTTTGCAAGTTTTTCATAGGCTGCCGCCTTGATTTCTTCGGGGATTTCACCTTCGGCCCCTGCAATTGTCAAACCGAACTTACCGTCCAGCACCAGCTGCTTGAACGCATCCTTATCCTTTACAAAATCCCACAAATTTGCCGCGTACGCATCGCCTGTTATCATATCGAAAAGCTGCGTGCGTATGGCGCTGACAGGGTAAGCCGCACCCGCTGTATAAGCAATATCATAGGTCCTTATGCTCAGCAGATTGCCCGATACCCTTTGGAAAACGGGTACGATGTCATAGGTGGTATCCTGAATGGCATCAACAGTTGGCAAGAGGCAGAACGACTTCAATCCGTCATTCAACTTTGTTTCAATCCCCTTGTCTGTCAACCCGCTGACTGCAACATAACGGGCCTGCGCATCACCGCTGCCATAGTTTTCAAGTACTTTGTAAACAATCGTCACATTGTCCATAGGCTTTGCGTCAGAAGCAGCGGCATTTTTCTCCTTATCTTGATTGACGCTGGCGCTTATATCGCTTAGGGAGCCGTCCTCCATATATTTATACAGCACCGCTGTACTCTTATCGCCAGTGGTAACAACTGCAAATGTGCGGATGCCATCGGGGTAATTAGTGTTGTGATCAATCCAGGTTCCCTCATTGATATAGAGCTTCCCATTGCCTATGTCAATAAAGCTGGGAACGTGGGTATGTCCAAACAAGACGATGTCTATGTTTTCGTTGGGGTTTTCCAGGTACTGCTTCTTTGCCTGATCGTAAAAATATTCCCACTCCAAGGTTCCGGCCACAGCCTCCACAAAGGTGTTGGGTACCTTAATATTGTTAATTTCCTGGCGCTCGGCCCATGTGCGCTGAATATTCTTAAACAGTACCGGCGCGGAAATGGTGCCATCTGCCTGCTGGGCCGGATAGAAATCGAGATACGTATACGCATCATTAAAGCCAGCAATGCGCACATCAAATATCTTCTGGTCCAGACTTTCGTTGGGTGTTATCCGGGTGGAGATATTTTTGAGTATTGTGTAATAAATGTAAGCGCCATATTGATCCATGTCGGTTTTGTCAGGCACGGTTGTTACAACCGGCAAATCCTTTTCCACGGACGGATGGCCCTGGAGCACCCAGCTGGTTGCGTAGCGCGCATAAAAGTAACCGGCAGGCAGCATGGTTTCATCGCTGCCCAGCAGCTCAGCATTGGATACGGTATCCGGCGCGGAAAATACGTCATAGCGGTGACCATGCTCGATGGCAATTTCATTGCGGTCGCCGGTATAATAGGTGCCCAGCCCTTTGACATCCCTGGCCTGCACAATGCCTGACAGCGCTTCGTCCAGCACGCCCGATTCCAGCGTCATGTCGTGATTGCCGGGAATATAGACCAGCTTGATGCCGGCACTCATAACGCCCTTCAGCGCCTCCATAACATTTTGATTGTTTGCAATCACCTCGCGGTAAAATGCAGAGGAATCGGTGTGTGCCGGATAATCAAGCGGCAGATACCATTCATCCAAAAAGTCACCGTTGATTATCAATTCCCGCACGTCAGCCGTCGCCTGTATACGCTTTAAAAATTCCACCAAATAGACCTTGTTGGCCGCATTCTCGGAAAAGGAGTCGTCAATTCCCAAATGAATATCGCTGATAACGACAATCTTGTCTCGGGTTTCTCCGGCCTTCCAAAGCGGCTGCACACCGTTTGCAGCCTCAGCCATTACGGATGTTGCCATGGTCAACAATATACAAAGTGCTGTGAATAAAGGTAAAATCCATTTTTTCATACGTACTCCTCCTATTTTTATGATCAGCGCATTGCAATGCTTCAATCATCTACCTACGCTTTCTCTCTACCAATCTTCTTTGGCCAGTAGCAGATGCCCACATCCAGCGCGCGAGGCTGATCCAAATGGAAATCGGCATAGATGCAGTACCAGCAGTTTTGCTCTGCCGCGCCACCCCGTGGTGTAAAGGCGGGACATTGCTGTCTGGGCCAAACGTTGCCGCCGGCATTAGGGGCAGACAATGGCCGGTCTTCCCGCCGCCTGGCGGTCTCATCCATAAAAAGCGCTCCCTTCTCTTTTACTGCTTTCCTGACTGGAGGATAGCATCAAAGAAAAGGGAGCATCCAATATATGCTTAAAAGGCGCGATTTTCTACCTAAAGTTGTCGTATTTTGAAAAACATCTCATAGCCGGCGCTTTTTACACGGACATCAAACCATCATCCGAACCTTGAACATGCCGCCCGCCAGCTCATACAAAAGCTCACCGCCGCACTTTTTAACAAAATCAGCCACGC
Organism: uncultured Oscillospiraceae bacterium; assembly: GCA_964496775.1. Taxonomy (GTDB): domain Bacteria; phylum Bacillota; class Clostridia; order Christensenellales; family Aristaeellaceae; genus DTU024. The sequence continues at coordinate 2,728 of CAZCBC010000131.1, read as the reverse complement.
TTTGCGTGCCCCTGCCATGGCCTGCCTTGTCAGATTTGGGCAAGCCGCTTTCATCCAGCAGGACCTCGCCTGTGTAGGGGTTGCTCATTTCAAGAATGAGCTGGCCTGTATGTACGGCGGAAAAGCGCACAACGGGCTCTATCCCAGCAGGCAGGGCAGCAAGCGCAGCAATGGCGTTTTCCATCAGGTTGGATACAGCCATAGCCAGCGCAAGCTCGTCCACGTGAAGCTTTTCGGGTATATTCAGCCGAAGCTGGCAGCTATAGCCCCGCTGCCGCGCAAGATCAGCATAATAGGATACGGCAGCGTTTACCGGCACGTTCTGGCAGTAGCTTTGCGGCTTTTGAGGCAGCACCTCACTCTGCCGCTGGATAAGGCTGGATGCCTTTTCCGTTTCCCCCTCCTTGAGCAAAGCAAGCAGCGTATTGTTAAAGTGGCGGCGGTCATGCTGCACGATGCTCATCTGCCGCACCGCCTCATCCATCAAATTCAGCCGCTGCCGGGTCAGCTCCCGGTCCGAGAGCATTTTAAGGTTTTCCTCCCGCAGCGCTGCTTCCCGCAAGGTCTTTCGCAGTGAAAAAAACATAGCGAGATAAACGAGCAGCACCAGCAGGACAAGCAGCAGAAGCGGGGCAAAATCCTTCGTAAGCGTCTGCTCCACATCGACGCTGGACATAAAGTACCACGCAAAATTTCCAAAAAGGCCAGCCGCAACAAAAAGATACACACTCCACTGCTCCGTCGCCTGCCGGTAGAGCGGCCGCAGGCGCTTGCGAAACAGCAATATGGCAGCGCCGAACATGAAAAAGCGCAGCGCCGTGACAGCATATTCCGGGTAGGGAAACAGACCGCTGAGGTAGTAGCTCAATATGACCGTGACGGCGTAAACGTTCATGACTGTGAGGCAGTTGAACAGCCACTGCATAAACATTTCTAAAAAGAGGGGCTTTACGGCAATGCCTACAAAGATAAAAAACAGGATATCCAGCTTACTCAGGGTTGTATAATCATTTCGCAAATAAAAATATACGTTCAGCATCAGGTTAAGCACTACGATGGCAGCAAGCGCCATAAGCAGCGTTCGGGGTCGGCATTTGGGCCGGGCCAGCGTAAACAGCAGCGCTACCAGCATAATGTTTGTCACAATGGACCGTAAAAAATCGCAGAACTGCAAAATCAAGCCTCCCCTAGCCGATAGCTCATATAGACGTTTCGTGTTGCCGCGAAATGCTTGCCGGACACAGGCACAAAGGTGCCATCTTGAAGGGTAAACCCATCCTTGGTCAGCCGCTCCACACGGCTCATGTTCACCACATAGGCGGCATGAGGCTGAATAAACCGCCGGTCACCCATAAGCGTTGCAACATGCTCGGTAAAACTGCCTTGAATCGTTGTGGTTTCCACCCGTTCGCCGCTTACCAGGGTGTATGCTACGGCATGGCGCACATATTCGCAGCAGGCAATACTGCCGATGGAAAGGGTACGCAAGCCCCCCTTGGTTTTGATGGTAATAGCAGCTTCTTCCCCATAATCCACCTTTTGCGCCGCCAAGTCCAAAGCCGTAAACAGCGCGCCCGCATCCACGGGCTTGAGCAGGTAGTGCAGGGGATTAACTGAATAGGCGTCCAGCGCGAAGCCGGGCTCGGTGGTGATAAAGATAATCTGCGCATCGGTGCTGACGCGGCGTATGCTGCGCCCCAGCTCCAGCCCGCTGATCATGGGCATCACCATATCCAGCAAAAATATATGAAAGGTCTCTGTTTCACAGGCATTGAGCAGTGCATCCGGATGGCTGAACTCCCGAAGGTCGGCATTCATGCCGCGTTTTTGCAGGTATTCCCTGACATGCACGGCAACGCGCCGAAGCTCGGCTTCCATGTCGTCGCAGATAGCAATTTTTAGCATAAGGTTGTCTCTCCAAAAAGGATTCTTTCGTGGTCTGGTGGGCTTCTTTGCATTTCTGCCGATGCCCATGGCAGCCTAAAGCAAGGTCGTGAATGCAATTATGGGCACAGAAGCCATTGCCACGAAACTCCAATATGATCCATCTGGAGGATGCTTTGCGGCTGGAGATATATCCATTGATGCCGCTCATTCGCTTCCCCGTAAATACAATATAACACACCAAATCATATACGGCTATCTACAAATTTTCAAGAGACGGCGTGTAAGGAACTTTTGTTGATGCTTATTAGTGCAGATGTCAAACACGATATAGTGAAATTGTGCAAACAATAAGGTGTAATAATGCACCCGCCATGCACCCAATGCACCCGCGTAACTAATGTCGGATTAGACACATCATCAACACAGGTTGATACAATCTGGCCCGCTTCACAATGAGGCGGGTCTTGTTGTAAATCCGTTGATATTTCTAGCTTTTCCAAGTTTACGCCCTGCTTCAGAACATCGAAATTTCCGTCTTGAGAGGTCGTTTTTAGCCCTTCAGGCGGTCATCCCACAGATTTGATTGCGCACAATGCAACACCCCCCTGGCTTTCGTGTGATAGTGTCCGGGAATCGTGTGATAGTTTCAAAGTCCCGTGTGAAAGTTCGTTTTTACTAGTGTTTTCAAGGGGTTTGAGATTTTGAACAGTTCGTGAAATTTGCATTCGAAAAGTATGGATCCCAAGAAATGGACACTTGAATTGTATAGGGCTTGAGAACGGCAAAGGTACTGTCAAATCAAGTTCGCAACTTTGGACTCCGTTTACCATGTCACGCTGCC
>CAZCBC010000130.1:5452-5698 GCA_964496775.1 uncultured Oscillospiraceae bacterium | reverse complement strand
CCGCAGGGGCCAAAGCCCACCCCAGGCGTGCCCACCACATGGGTGTTTTTCAGCAGATAGTCAAAGAAATCCCAGCTCTTCATATTATCGGGCGTTTTCATCCAGATGTAGGGGGCGTGTACTCCGCCGTACACCTTGAGGCCGCCCTTTTGCAGCGCATCCAGGATGACCTTGGCATTGCCCAGGTAGTAGCGGATGGTTTCCTCCGTTTGCTCCCGGCCTGTTTGGTCGTATACGGCGGCGGCA
>CAZCBC010000130.1:2546-5442 GCA_964496775.1 uncultured Oscillospiraceae bacterium | reverse complement strand
CCTCCCGGATCAGCCGGGCGTTGTTCATGTAATAGCCGATGTCCGCCATGCACTGGGCCCAGCCTTCGGGGCTGTACACGGCGGCGGCGGCCTTCTGCACCGGGTAGCCGACCCCGTTGAACTTGGTCCCCATGCGCCGCTTCCACAGGGCGTTGAGGGAAACGTCCTGCCCCCATGCGTCCTTGCCCTTTATCTGATGGGGCACCACGGTATAGGCGCAGCGCACCCCGGTAAACCCGGCTGTTTTGGAGAAGGAGCAGCACTCGATGGCCACTTCCTTGGCTCCCTCAATCTCGTAGATGGAGCGGGGGATGTCGTCGCTGGTAATAAAAGCCTTGTAGGCGGCGTCGTAGATAATCAGCGCTTCGTTTTCCCGGGCCCAGTCCACAAACTTTTTCAGCTGTTCTTTTGTCAGCACCGTGCCGGTGGGGTTGTTGGGGAAGCACAGGTATAGCACGTCCACCTTTTCTTCGGGCAGCGGCGGCACAAAGCCGTTTTCCGCCGTGGCGGGCAGGTAGACCGCGTTGCTCCACCGTCCGTTTTCAAAGGTGCCCAGCCGCCCCGCCATGGCGTTGGAGTCTACATACACCGGGTAGACCGGGTCTGTAAAAGCGATGCGGCAATCCTTGTCAAACAGTTCCTGAATGGCGGCGGCGTCGGTCTTGGCGCCGTCGGAAACAAAAATCTCGCTGTTTTCAAGGGCAATGCCCCGATCAGCATAGTCGTTTTTGTTGATGGCCTCAATTAAAAAACTGTAGCCTTCCCCCGGCGGATAGCCGCGGAAGCCTTCCGGCGTAGCCATGCCCCGGGCCGCCTCGGCAAACTTTTCCGCCACATAGGGGGACAGGGGGCGCGTGACGTCGCCGATGCCCAGGCGGAGGATGTTGGCGTCGGGGTTTTCCTTTTCAAACTGGCTGACACGCTGGGCGATCTCCTGAAACAGATAGCTGCCCGGCAGGGAAGAAATGTAACTGTTAATTCTCATGACGCGCTCCTTATACAAATGGCTCCAGCCATTCGCCGTCAAAGACATAGGCGGCAGGCCCGGCCTGATAAACATGGTTGTCCTCGGCATTCCAGCACAGTTCCAGATTGCCGCCCGTCAGCTTCACCTGGGCGGTGCGGTCGCTCATGCCGCAGAGCACGGCGGCCACCAAGGCGGCGGAAGCGCCTGTGCCGCAGGCCAGGGTTTCCCCGGAGCCCCGCTCCCACACCCGCATCTGCAATACATCCCGGCGGATGACGCGCACAAACTCCACATTGGTGCGGCGGGGGAACAGGGGATGGTTTTCAAACATGGGACCCAGGGTGGCTAAATCCAGCACCTCCGGGTCGCGGACAAACACAACGCAGTGGGGGTTGCCCATGTTGACGCAGGTGATAAACCAGGTTTGCCCCAGTATCTGCAAGCGGTGGCGCAGCACGATTTCGCCGGGCAAATCCACCATGATGTTGCGGGGGTTCAGCTCCGGCGTGCCCATGTCCACCCGGATGCGGGACACGCGGTTGTTTTCCACCGTCAGCTCCAGCCGGCGGATACCCGCCTTGGTTTCCAGCGTCAGCTCTTTTTTGTCCGTCATGCCGCGCTCATACACATACTTGCCGATGCAGCGGGCGGCGTTGCCGCACATTTCCGCCTCAGAACCGTCGGCGTTAAAAATGCGCATGCCAAAGTCCGCCGAGTCGGAGGGCTCAATCAGCACCAGGCCGTCGGCGCCGATGCCAAAGTGGGGCTTGCTCATTACAATGGCCTGCCGGGAAGGGTTGGGCACGACCTCTTCAAAACAGTTGACGAAGATATAATCGTTGCCGATACCGTGCATTTTGGTAAATCGCATGGGAGACTCCTTTCAGGCTATGCCTTTACATCTTTTCGGGGGTCTCAACCCCGATGAGGGCGAGCCCGGCGTTAATGACCTGCCGCGTCGCGTCGGTCAGCATCAGGCGGGCCTTGGCGGCGCCGTCATCATCTGCCAGAATGCGGTGCTCGTAGTAGAATTTGTTGTAGGCTTTGGCAATATCCGTTACGGCGCGCGTTACCACATAGGGCTCGTTACGCTGCATGGCTTCCTTCAGGCTTTCGGGGAAACGGGACAAGAGCAGCAGCAGCTGCCGCGCTTCCTCGTTGGTTAAGGCCTGGTAGTCGGGCTGGGCATCGATATGCTCGCCCTTTTTCATCACGCTCAGGCACCGGGCATAGGTGTACTGCACATAGGGGCCAGTTTCGCCGTCAAAGTTCAGCGCCCTGTCCCACCAGAAGTCGATATCCTTGATGCGGTTGTTGAACAGCGTGGTAAAGATAATCGCGCCGATGCCCACCTGGCGGGCAACCGTTTGCTTGTCCTGAATGCCGGGGCTCTTTTCTTCCAGTACCTGGTACGCCTTTTCCACGGCCTTTTTCAGCAATTCATCCAGGTGGATGATGTTGCCCTTGCGGGTGGACAAGGCCTCGCCCTCGTAGGATACCATGCCGAAGGAGACATGCTCCATCTGGTCTTTGGCCCAGTCGTAGCCCATCTTTTCCAGCACGGCAAAGAGCTGGCGGAAATGCAAATCCTGCTGATAGGCTACCACGTACAGGCACTTGCTGAAATGATAGGTTTTCTTGCGGTACAGTGCGGCGGCCAAATCCCGCGTGGCGTACAAGGTGGCGCCGTCGGATTTTAAAATCAGGCAGGGGGGCATTTTTTCCTCTTCCAGGTCTACCACCCAGGCGCCGTCGGATTCCTTCAGCAGGTTTTTATCCCTTAATTCCTGTATAACGGGGCCCATCTTGTCGTTAAAGAAGGCTTCGCCGTCATAGCTGTCAAACTCGATGTTTAAAACGTCGTAAATCTTCTTGGCGTCCTTCAGCGTCATTTCCTTGAACACGCTGAAGATGTGCAGGGCTTCCTCG
>CAZCBC010000130.1:1588-2536 GCA_964496775.1 uncultured Oscillospiraceae bacterium | reverse complement strand
CGAGAGCGCTTCCTCGTCGCCGTCCTCGATTTTTTTAAACCAGGCGCGGCCTTCGTCCTCCAGGGCGGGGTTTTCCTCCGCTTCCCGATGGAAGCGCACATACAGGTCGCTCAGCGCCTGCACGCCGCCTTCGCGTACCATGTCCTCGCTGCCCCAGTGCTTGTAGGCAGCGATCATCTTGCCAAACTGCGTGCCCCAGTCGCCCAGGTGGTTGATGCGCACGGTGTTCCACCCTAAGTACGAGTAGATGCGCGCCAGGGCGGCGCCGATGACGGTGGTGGACAGGTGGCCAATGTGGAAACGCTTGGCAATGTTGATGGAGGAAAAGTCGATGCACACCGTCTTTCCCTTGCCCTCGTCGCTGCTGCCATAGCGGCCCTCCGCCGACAATATGCTGTCCAATACCTGTTTGGCAAAGGCTGCGCGGTCAAAATAGAAATTTAAATACCCGCCCTGGGTTTTGGCTTCGGCCACCCCGGGGGCGTTAACATGCTGGCGTAATTTTTCTGCGATTTGGGGCGGCCCCATGCGCAGCGCCTTGGACAGGCGGAAGCAGGGAAAAGCATAGTCTCCCATGGCGCTGTCGGGGGGAATCTCCAACAGTCCCGCGATATCTTCGGGTACCTCTGCATTTGGGAAGGCTTCCCTGATGGCATTTTCCACCAAACCGGCGATAATTTCCCTTGCGTCCATTCCTTCTTCTCCTCCCTGAAAACACAAAGTATCATATCATAACCGCCCCCCGGGCGCAACATTTCCCCTTGCTGCACTGTGTGTTTTTCGTGTTCGGTTGCGATAGTATGAGGTGCTTCGGTATGCTATACTTAAGGCAACATTTTATGATAAGAGGGAGATACGATGCCTAAGATTACTTTTATGGGGGCTGGCTCCACGGTGTTCGCCAAGAATGTATTGGGGGACTGCATGCTGACGCCCGCCCTGGAAGAC
>CAZCBC010000130.1:0-1578 GCA_964496775.1 uncultured Oscillospiraceae bacterium | reverse complement strand
CCAAACTAAGCAGCCGCAACTCTACCACATTCTCGCCAAACAGACGAAGCAAAGGAAGTTCCCATGCCCAAGATCGTGCTTATCGGCGCCGGCAGCACAGTGTTCGCCAAGAATGTATTGGGGGACTGCATGCTGACGCCCGCCCTGGAAGACAGCACCATTGCCCTGTACGACATTGACGAACAAAGGCTCAGGGACAGTCAGTTGATGCTGGAAAGCATCAACAACAACCTGGGCAACAAGGCGGCCATCGAAACATACCTGGGGGTTGATAACCGCCGGGCAGCCCTTCAGGATGCCGACTATGTGGTGAATGCCATCCAGGTGGGGCTGTACGACCCCTGCACCATTATCGATTTTGAGGTGCCTAAAAAGTACGGCCTGCGCCAGACCATTGGCGATACCCTGGGCGTTGGCGGCATCTTTCGTGCGCTGCGTACCATTCCGGTGCTGGAGGATTTTGCCCGGGACATGGAGGCCTGCTGTCCCGACGCCTGGTTTCTGAACTATACCAACCCCATGGGCATATTGACGGGCTATATGCTGCGGTATACGAACGTTAAGACGGTGGGCCTTTGCCACAGCGTACAGGTTTGCGTGCCCCATCTGTTCAAACATCTGGACATGCCCTACGACGAAACCGTGCAGTGGGATATCGCCGGAATCAACCACCAGGCGTGGCTGCTGAAGGTAACAAGGGACGGCGAGGACCTGTACCCCGAAATCAAGCGCCGCGCATTTGGTATTGCAGAAAAGCATGACGACATGGTGCGTTTTGAAATCATGAAGCGCTTTGGCTACTATCTTACCGAGTCCAGTGAGCACAACGCTGAGTACATGCCCTGGTTTATCAAGGACAGGTATCCTGAACTGATTGAGCGCTTCAACATCCCCCTGGATGAATACCCCCGCCGCTGCGTGCAGCAGATAAAGGACTGGGAAACCAGGCGGCAGGAATTGACGGACAATCCCCATCTAAGCCACACCCGCACCAACGAGTACGGCAGCTATATTATGGAAGCCATGGAATTAAACCGTCCCTACAAAATCGGCGGCAATGTGCTGAACTTTGGGCTGATTGACAATTTGCCCCGGGAAGCCTGCGTGGAGGTGCCCTGCCTGGTGGACGCAAGCGGCATCACCCCCTGCTATGTAGGCGCGCTGCCGCCCCAGTGCGCGGCGCTAAATCAGAGCAACCTGAATGTACAGCTGCTGACCATTGAGGCGGCTGTAACGAAAAAGAAGGACCATATCTACCAGGCCGCCCTGATGGACCCTCACTGCGGCAACGAACTCAGCATCGACGATACCATCGCCCTGTGCGACGATTTGATTGAAGCGCACGGCGGCTGGCTGCCCCGATACAGCTGATAATGAAAAACTTTCCTGGTTAAACTGTCTGCCGGTGCTGCTTTGTATGAAATATGATATGGACAATCTGTTACATGCAGGCGGTTAGATGCTTGAAAAGGCGAAAGGTTGCATAAATCCTGTATCTTCAAGTTACAGAATGTTAACATGCCTGTAGGTTTGTCAAACATATTGGACAGTGTGTTTTTTAAGGAACTCATTAGGCGA
>CAZCBC010000129.1:0-5707 GCA_964496775.1 uncultured Oscillospiraceae bacterium | reverse complement strand
GCCGCCGGTAGCGCCGGTAAAGAAAACGGTTTTCATGGCAAATCCTCCTCATAGGTACCGATGCCGATAATATCCTGCTGGCGGCGGGCCTTCTGGAAGCCGTTGTAGATGCCGGGACTCATGACATTTTTTCCCATAAAAATCATGGCCGCCGTCTGCCCGCCATCCAGGGTGTAGCCTTCATAGCATCCCCTCTCCAGCAGGCGGTTAGCTACAAAGCTCAGGGGTGCCCCGGCGGAGCGCTTGTTGCGCCCCTCCACCATGATGCCTACAAAGTGGCCAGGCCCAACAACGCCCAGGGCGCTGCGGGGCTCCCGGTGGGTAAAACTCTTTTCCAGGCGCGCGTCCTTCACGCTGTCCTTAAACAGAATGGGTCCAAAGGCAAGCACATCCAGCGCCCCTCTTTGAAGGTAATTTTCGCCGCTTAGCTGGCCGGGGGTATGCATCTCCACATGCCCGTCAGCGTACAGGGCCAGCTCATCCAGGGGCGGTATCTTGGCCACAGGGCGGGCATAGGTGTCCTCGTGCAGCAGCTTTCCGTCCCGGATAATCAGCCCGATGCGTTCCTTATTATACAGGCGGAAGGAAAACAGATCTCCGTTCTGAGCATATACCACCCGGTTGCCCAGGGCGATGTTTTCCGGCCTGTCCTGGGTGCGGGAGGGGCGTTGGGGATCGGCGGAAAAGGCCCGGAAATGCTCCTGCCCTTTAAAGCGAATGTCCGCCATAAACCATACAACGGTTTTACGCCAAAACTTGCCCTTATAGCGGGCGATCTCCACCCGGAGGGTGGGCGACAGGTAAATCCACTGGCCCGCCTGCTCATCCTGATAGACGAATTCTTTCGCTGCGCTCTGCTCGTCTGCCTGTAAAAAGCCGTCCTCCGTCAGAGGCGGCCAGTCAGCAAAGGGCAAAGGGCCCTCGGCGGGAAAGGGCGTCGCCGCAGGCGCCGGGGTGGGCATGTCGGTAGGCAGGGGCGTCAGCTGCCCTTCCTCAGCAAAGGCAGGTACAAAAACAGACAGCAGGGCGCACAGCAGAAGAATAGCCGCGCCCTGTCGCCTGATTCTCGCCTGACAACCCATCCTACATTCCTCCCCTTGTGTTATCAAAGGAAAACCCCTTTAAAGGGGCAAAGGCATACACGATAACACTGCCAGCCTATGAAGCAACCACCGTTAACCCTTCCCGGTCTACCTTCAGCGACATGGGCTGCCAGTTGCCGGGCACCTCCCGCACGGCCTGCACCATGCGCCGGGGGAAGTCTTCTTCGTGGTACAGGCACAATAAGGTGGGCCCTGCGCCGCTTAAGCAAAAACCGTCGGCCCCCTGTTCCCGGGCGATGCGGGCAATTTCCCCGCTGCCGGGAATCAGGGGGAAGCGGTAAGGCTGGTGCAGCTTGTCCGCCATGGCGAGGGATAGCAATTGCCTGTCCCCCGTTTCCAGTGCCCGCAGCAGCAGGGCAACATGGCCTACATTGTAAACCCCGTCCTGCCGGGAAATGGTTTCGGGCAGTGCCGCCCTTGATTTTTTTGTGGGAAGAGAGAAATCCGGCACCAAGGCTAAAAAGTGAATGCCTTCCGCCATGGGTACCAACGCGGTGTGTACCGTTTCCCCTTCCAGAAGGGATGCGCACAGCCCACCGAAAATGGCGGGGGCCACATTGTCGGGATGCCCTTCCACTTGGGTGGCTACCTGCAATATATCGTTTTTGCTTTTGTTTAGCCCATGGAGATAGGAAGCCGCCGCCACCCCCGCCACAATCAGCGCGGCGCTGCTGCCCAGCCCCCGGGAAAAGGGAATGGGCGAGTCGATATGGATGGTTAACCCGGGCACATCCACTCCCCATGCCGCACAGGCGGCGCCAAAGGCTTTATACACCAGGTTGTCGGCGTTGCAGTGTTCCGGAGGACAGCCTGTAATATGAAGCCCCTCTGGAGTTTGTTCAAATTTAAAATGGGCATGCAGGCTCAGCGCACAGCCCAGACAGTCAAACCCCGGGCCCAGGTTGGCGGTGGTGGCAGGCACCCGAAGGGTCACCATGGCGTTGCCGCCTTTTTCGCCACGTAGTCCAGCATATGTTCCGGCGCAATGACATCCTGATGCAAAACGGGCTTGTCGGCAAGGCCCTTCAGGCACGCGGGCAAATCCAGCCCCAGCATATGGCTGAGGGTTTCGGCGGACTTTACATCCTCGGGGATATTCAAATACAACGCTTTTGCAATGGCGCCGGGAAATTTGAAAGGAGAAGCGGTAGACAGCACGACGTTTACGCCTTCCAACTGGCCTTCCTGAACTAAATCTTCCATGACCTTCCAGGCGGAGGCGGTATGAGGGTCCATCAGATACCGGTGATTGTCCCACTCGTGGCTGATGACGCTGAGGGCTTCCTCGTCCCGGCAAGCGCCCGTCAAAAAGCTATCGCGTATTTGCTGCATATATTCTTCGGGCATCTGATAATGCCCCTGCGCCTTAAGCTGCGCCATGCAGTTTTTTACCAAGTCCGCATCCTTTGATACAAAGTACAGCAGCCTTTCCAGGTTGCTGGACACCAAAATATCCATGGAGGGAGACAGCGTTTTTTGCAACTCCCGCCTGCGGTCGTACACGCCGGTCTGTATAAAATCCTTCAGCACATCGTTGCTGTTGGCGGCGCACACCAGTTTGCCCACAGGCAACCCCGCCTGTTTGGCCAGGTAACCGGCGAGGATATCGCCAAAGTTGCCGGTGGGTACCACGAAGTTCACCTTGTCCCCCATGGCAATGGCTTTTTGCCGCACCAGGGAGGCATAGGCGGTAAAATAATAGGTCATCTGCGGTACCAGGCGGCCAATGTTGATGGAATTGGCGCTGGACAGCGTCAGGCCCTCGGGCGGCGTGAAAGCGGCAAATACTTGTTTGACCCCTGTCTGGGCATCGTCAAAGTTGCCCTGAACGCCGCACACCTTGAGGTTGCTTCCCGCCATGGTGACCATCTGGGCTTTCTGCACAGGGCTGACGCCATCTTCGGGATAGAACACCAAAATACGCGTGCCGGGCACATCCTTAAATCCCGCCAGGGCGGCGGAGCCGGTATCCCCGCTGGTGGCGGTAAGGATCAGAATCTCACGCTGATCCAAAGTATATTCCCGCGCGGCGGTCATCAATAGCGGCAGAGCACACAACGCCACATCCTTAAAGGCAGCGGTAGGGCCATGGAACAGTTCCAACACATAGCTGTTCCCCACTTTGATAAGGGGAGTGACGGCCGGGTCGGAAAAATGACTGCCATAGGCGGTGCGGGCAATCTCCCCCGCCATAAGTTCATACTCTGGGAACAGGGCAGCAAAAATCTGCCGCGCAACCGATATAAAATTCTCTCCAATAACGCCGGATAAATCCGGCATGCTTTGGGGCACATACAACCCGCCATCGGGAGCGATGCCCCGCAAAATAGCTTCTGGAGCCTTCACATCAAACGCGCCGCCCCGGGTACTGCCGTACAACATGGTATCACCCTACCTTTCCGATGTTATCATATCATTTTTGCCGTGGCGTGGAAAGGTGAAAACGAAGGGGATACAATAACCGCGTGCAAAATAAGGAAAATGATAATGCTTAATAAACGGATAAGCCTATCACGCCAATTCCCATACGCCTCGTGCACTCGATTCAGCAGCACGCATAATTCCATTTTTTCTAAGCTCAGTAGCTGCCCATCTTATATCATATTGCCATGTATAAAACAAATCTCCAGATTTTTCTAGTTCAACACGATAATTATCCCACACATGTTTGCATACGGTAACAATATCAGCTGCGCCTCCCAGCTCTGTGATTGATTCATGGAGTATATGAGGCAAATCTTCACGTTTCATTTGTTTACTTCTCCTTTACGATACTAAGCCTTATCTTCGTGTGTTTTATGAATTCTTGCCCACACATTGTAACGAGTAGTATATCAAGATAATTCGATACTGTACATTATGTTTTTCAATATTCGGGTTGCCGAATAACGCAAACAACCTTTAACTATGGAACGACGCTTAAACAGAACAAGCAAACAGGTCAGTCCCCCTATTGGACTGACCTGTAAAAAAGGCTTATATTATTTCCCGAAGTAGCGCTTCAGCAGGCCTTCGAAAGCCTTGCCGTGGCGGGCTTCGTCCTTGCACATTTCATGCACGGTGTCATGCACGGCATCGTAGCCCAGTTCTTTGGCCAGGGTGGCCAGTTCCTTCTTGCCCTTGGTGGCGCCGTATTCGGCTTCCACGCGGACGGAAAGGTTCTGCTCGCTGCTTTCAGATACCATTTCGCCCAGCAATTCAGCAAACTTGGCGGCATGCTCCGCCTCTTCCCAGGCAATGCGCTTGTAGGCTTCGGCAACCTCGGGATAGCCTTCCCGGTCGGCGGCGCGGCTCATGGCCAGATACATGCCCACTTCGGTGCATTCGCCGACAAAGTTTTCCCTCAGGCCAGATACGACACGCTCGTCCAGCCCCTTGGCAACGCCGATGCGATGCTCGTCCGCCCAGACGCGCTCAGAGGAAACCTGCTCGAACTTATCCTTGGAAGCTTTGCACACCGGGCAAACTTCCGGGGGTTCCGCACCTTCGTAGATGTAGCCGCAAACCTTACATACCCATTTCATTTTGAATACCTCCTGATTGAAATAATGCTCACAAAAAGAATTATACCCGCCCGGTATTTTTTAAACCACCGGACGGGTATAAAAATTTTATTTTTTTTAGATAAAATATTTCTGCATGTATTCCGGCGCTTCGGAATCGTCGCAGCTGACAGACAGCACAAAGAGAATATTATGTTTCTCGCTTAGCTGCTCCAGCTTGTTAAAGAACCATTCCGTTTCGTTGGGCTGTACATTGACCAGCTTCAGGAACGCGTCGATGAAAATCTGGCTGACATCGAAATTCTGCGAAAGAATGCCGCACAGGAAGCCGTAAAACATTTCCGGGCTGACCATACCGTACTCGCCCGCGTTGACGAAGCGCACTTCGTGCCGCAAATCGAACATGTAACGATTGTCATCATCAATAAAGATTACATCACCATGCTGGCCGTCAAACGCCGCGTTGGTCATGTCGATGATGCGTTTGGTCTTACCGCTGCCTTTCTTCCCGTGAATGATCTGTATCATGGGAAATCCCCCCTTATTTCTGTTCTTTTGTGTATTATACACCATTCCCTCCGGAATTTCCATACCCACATTCCGGTTGCCAGGAGGGACATGGTAGAAAACGTGTAAAAACTGCCTCGCCTGCCCTCAGCAGCGCCTCGTTTACCCTTCCTGTTCCTTTTGCCAGGCGATGGTCAGCGCGTCAATAACCTCATCCAGGTCGCCGTCCATGATGGCGTCAATCTGGTAAAGGGTTAAATTGATGCGGTGGTCGGTGACGCGGCCCTGGGGAAAGTTGTAGGTGCGGATGCGCTCGCTGCGGTCGCCCGTGCCCAGCTGCCCCCTGCGCTCGCCGGCGTAGGCGGCGTCGCGCTCGGCGCGGCGCATGTCGTACAGGCGGGACTTCAGCACCTTCAGCGCCTGCTCTCTGTTTTTTATCTGACTTTTTTCATTCTGGCAGGTAACCACCAGGCCGGTAGGCAGGTGGGTAATGCGCACAGCACTGTCGGTGGTGTTGACATGCTGGCCCCCCTGGCCGGCGGAGCGGTATACGTCGATGCGCAAATCGTTCATGTCCACATCGGCATCCACATC
>CAZCBC010000128.1:0-5748 GCA_964496775.1 uncultured Oscillospiraceae bacterium | reverse complement strand
AACGAGTATACATACGATAAAGCATCTGCGTCCAGTCCTGGGCCTCGGTGCCGCCGGCGCCGGCATGTAGGGACAGCACCGCGTTGCAGTGGTCGTAATCGCCCCGCATCAGGGTTTCCAATGCCAGTTCCTCGATTTTTTCGCTGAGTTCGTCCAGCATTTCCCCCGTTTCAAGGGCAGTTTCTCTGTCATTTTCTTCTTCTGCAAGCAGCATCATGGTTTCCAGGTCATCACACTGGGCAACTAAGTTGTTATAGTGTTCCAGCTTGCTTTCCAGCGCAGAAATGCGACGGTTTACCTGAGTGGAGCGCTCCAGGTTATCCCAAAACCCCGGGGCATTCATTTCCTCCTTAAGCTCTGTCAATTCCCGCTCGATCAGGTCAATGTGTAACCCTTCTCCCACTTCCTGCAGCTTCTCACGCTGCTCCGCAAGTTTAGCCCGATATTGCTCTAATTCTATAATCATCTTGTTCTCCGTTCCATATTACGCGCTTGCATTGCGCCCACAGCAATGCTTATATTTTTTGCCGCTCCCGCAGGGGCAGGGACTGTTGCGGCCAATCTTTTCCCCTTTGCTGACAGGCTGGGAAGGTCTTGTCCCAGGCTGTACATCCTCCCCGCCGCTGGTCGATGTTACCTGGGCAACCACCTTACGCTCCTGCGGCTTTTCGATGCGCAGCTGATAGAGATGCCGCACCGTATCTTCCTGGATAAGACGAATCATTTCGTCAAACATGTCGTAGCTTTCCATTTTATATTCGTTGACAGGGTCGCGCTGGGCATAGGCTCTTAAACCGATTCCGTCGCGCAATTGGTCCATAGCATCAATATGATCCATCCACCGCGTATCAACCGCCCTAAGCAAGATATTGCGTTCCAGCTCCCGCATGTCAATGCCGAGTTCCGTTATCTTCTCTTCCCGCCTCTGGTAAAAGTCGCGGGCAGTTTTCATCAAAAAGTCTACCATGCCCTGGCGGTCAAAACCTGCAATAGCATCCCTGTTGATGGACAAAGTACCCGAAGGGATGCACAGTTTTTCGATATAGTCAGCAAGTCCCGCAACATCCCAATTATCGTTATCGCCGGCGCAGAAACGTTCCACCGCCTCAGCAATCAACTTCTCCGCCATGGTGGCGATGGAAGTCCGCATATTCTCGCCTTCCAGCACCTGACGGCGCTGTGTATAAATCAGTTCGCGCTGCTGATTCATTACATCGTCATACTTCAGCACGTTTTTACGGATTTCATAGTTGCGGCTTTCTATGCGCTTCTGGGCATTTTCTATCTGCTTGGTCAGCATGCCCGCTTCCAGGGGCTCACTGTCATCCATTCCCAGCCTGTCTATCAAAGGCTGTATCCGATCCCCGCCAAACAAACGCATCAAATCGTCTTCCAGAGAGATGAAAAACTGGGATGAACCGGGGTCGCCCTGACGGCCGGCACGGCCGCGCAGCTGGTTGTCGATACGGCGGCTCTCATGGCGCTCGGTACCGATGATATGCAGGCCGCCCAAGGCAACCACCTTATCGTGTTCTACATCGGTTTCTTTTTTATACGCATCCTTCAGTTCATTGTATCTTTTCCGTGCATCCAGCACTTCATCCGATACTTTTTCGCTTTTCCCTGTAGCTTTTTCAATAATATCTTCAGGATACTCTTCCTGACGCATGGTGCGCCGGGCCATATAGTCCGGATTTCCGCCCAGCAAAATATCGGTACCGCGCCCCGCCATGTTGGTGGCGATAGTTACCGCGCCATAATGTCCGGCTTGCGCAACAATGGTCGCTTCTCTGGCGTGGTGTTTGGCGTTAAGCACCTCGTGCTGGATGCCTTTCAAATCCAGCATACGGCTGAGCATTTCGCTGACTTCTACCGAGATTGTACCTACCAGAATAGGCTGCCCCGTCTTATGCCTGCGGATAATTTCCTCTACAACGGCAGCATATTTCCCCTTCTTGCTCCGGTATACCACGTCGTTGTGGTCTTTACGAATCATGGGCATATTGGTGGGTACCTGTACTACGTCCAGGTTATAGATGCCCTGAAACTCTTCCTCTTCTGTCTTAGCCGTACCTGTCATACCGGAAAGTTTTTTAAACATACGGAAGTAATTCTGGAAGGTAATGGTAGCCAGGGTACGGCTCTCCCGCTCTACCTTGACCTTTTCTTTTGCTTCAATTGCCTGATGCAGGCCGTCAGAATATCTGCGGCCAACCATCAATCGCCCTGTAAACTCGTCTACAATAACGACTTCGCCATTTTGCACAACATAGTCAATATCGCGTTTAAACATGCTGTTGGCTTTCAGAGCCTGCAACAGGTAGTGGTTCAGTTCGTTATTCTCAGGGTCTGCCAGGTTCTCAATGTTAAAGGCAGCTTCCGCCTTCTGGGTCCCCTGCTCGGTAAAGACAACGGTTCTTTCTTTCTCTTCCAGGATGTAGTCCTCATCCTGTTTTAAACGGGATACGAAGCGGTCTGCCTGCTGATACATTTCGGTAGGCTTGTCACCCTGGCCGGAAATAATCAAGGGCGTCCGGGCTTCGTCAATCAGAATGGAGTCTACTTCGTCCACGATGGCAAAGGCATGGCCCCGCTGCACCATATCTTTCTTATATACCACCATGTTGTCCCGCAGATAATCGAAGCCCATTTCATTGTTGGTACCATAAGTAATATCACATTGATAGGCAGCGCGGCGCTGTTCGTTGGTTAAATCATGGACGATAACACCCACGCTAAGGCCCATAAAGTTAAACAACTTACCCATATCTTCCCCCTGGAAAGAGGCAAGATAATCGTTGACGGTAACAATATAAACGCCTTCGCCGGTCAGGGCATTTAAATAGGCAGGCAAGCAGGCGGTCAGGGTTTTGCCTTCACCGGTTTTCATTTCGGCAATGCGCCCCTGATGCAAAACAATGCCGCCAATCAACTGTACCCGGAAGGGACGCAGACCCAGCGTTCGCCAGGAAGCTTCCCGAACAGCGGCAAAGGCTTCCGGTAGCAAGTCATCCAATGTTTCGCCATTTTGATAGCGCGCTTTAAATTCCGCTGTTTTGGCGGACAGTTCATCATCAGACAAGGCGGCAAACTGAGGTTCCAGCTTTTCAATTTCATCCGCTTTTTGCTGCAGAGGTTTTAACTGGGCATCGGCACCAAAGCCGAAAATCTTTTTTAAAGAATTAAACATCGCATACTCCTTCAAATAATACACCAAATATTATTATATCATGCCCTACATTCATCCTGCAATGGTTTACATTTGTCTGCAAGTCGAGTAAGATATGCTGGTGTAAAGGAGGCGCTATGTATACCCCACAACATGTAAAAGATATTTCCGCTCAATTCAACCGACGCCTGGCTGCTCTGGGTGTTCCTGTGCTGGTTTTTCTGGCTGCTATTGTATTTTCCCTCATTAAGCGCATCCAATGGCTAACGATTCTCCTGTTCATTGCGATGTGTTTTATGATTCTGTTCTTTTGGGGCCTCTGCCTCTCACCGCTAAAAAAGTATAAGAAATTCCTGCTCAGCGTTTTATTTGGGAAAAACAGAACAACAGAAGGGTTTTTTAAGCAACTCAGCCATGAGGTTTCAGACAGAGACGGCGTACTCTTCTTTCCCTTCTACATCAATATAGGCAACACACAAGACGAGGAGGACGACCGACTCTTCTATTACGATGCCAATCTTCCATTGCCTGATTGGAAAAACGGGGATAAGCTATCCATCACATCTCAGGACAAGGCAGTTGTTTGCTGGAAACAATTATAGGCAAATGAAAAGGGCGTCCCGTTTCTTGCGGAACGCCCTATTTTTTTGATTACGCTTCCAGAATATCACCGATTAATTCGTCTACCTTCATCAGCATCCTGGGCAAATGGAAGGGACCTTTGAACGTGCTTCCCTTGCAGGGCGGCTCAGTTGGTTTTCCATCGCGCCGCAGATAGCCATACCACTCGCCATAGTCCGGGTCGCTGAAATATTTTTTGCAGTAGTCCATCGTCTTGTTAAACCAGTCAAGGTACACCTGCTTCCCGGTATCGCGGTAAGCCATCATCGCAGCAATCAAGGTTTCGTTATGAGGCCACCACAGTTTCATATCATGCTCATAAGCTTCCGGCGGCTTGCCAAGACAATCTGTAAAGTACAGCAGCCCGCCGTATTCCTTATCCCAGCCGTTCTCTATGGCATCAATAAAGATGCCTTCCGTTTCTTCATAGAGCTTGTCATCCTGAATGCGTTTCGCTTCTTCCATCAGGAACCAGGCACACTCAATATCATGCCCGGGGTTGACAATACGGCCTACGGTGATGTCCCCCATAAATTCTCCGTTTGGGCCAACATTTTCCAGGGTGCACCGCATATCCTTTTTGCGGTGATAGGTAAAGATGTCCTGCACACACTTTTCGCTGCGCGCATTATAAATAGCGGCAAGTTCAGGATCGACTTGGCGCATGATGGCGGTTAGGTTTAAGTAAATCATAGGATCGCCTAACGCGCGCCCGGTTCGGGTCTCCGGGATGGTTTTAGGGCCCATGCCGGTGGGATCCTGAATCAGCCCATTGTTCAAATTCCAAATCAAATCATAGGCAGCGCGGGCTCTTTTCAGGTTTTCCGTGTTGCCTGTCAGGGCATAATACTCCGCGTTAGCCATGGCGTAGAAACCTTCACTAAAGCAGTACCGGCGCTGACGTAAAGGCTTTCCATCGGCGGTAACAGTGAAATACATGCGGTTGCCTTTTTCCCGGTTGATGCAGTACTTCTCCATAAAGTCCAGACAGGATTCTGCCGCTTCACGCCACTCTTTTCTCTCGCCATACTGATTGCACAGGCGAGAGAATGTCCATGCGGTCCGCCCCTGCATCCATACGCTTTTATCGGTCGAAAAAATTTCGCCCTTTCGGTCAAGGCAGGTATAGATGCCACCATGCTCATGGTCTAACCCGTTTTTTAACCAGAACTCTACGCAACGTTTTAGTTCTTCCTGTATCCATTGTCTTGTTTCCCGCAATTGCTCACTCATATCCATTCTCCTTTATTAATATTCCTCAAAAGATAACGCTTTAGAGTACTTACCAGATGCAAAATGCGCCATCATGGCGGCTATAAAAGCCTCTTCATTCTGAGCTTCAAGCGCACGCACAATGTTTTCATGCTTAATAATGGTTTCGTCCAGATGCTTCGCCTTCTCTTCTTTCTTGAAATTTTCATCGACAGACCAAATGGCATCCATCAAGGAAAGCAAGGTAGGGTTCCCGACATTAGCGAAGAGGGCCATATGAAAATCCCGGTCATCCTCATGAAAGTAATGATGGCTGCGCCATCTTTCCTTAAGTTGTTCGAGAATCTTCCGTAAGTTTTGAATGTTTTCCTCACTTAAGGTTTGATAAGCATCACGCATGAAGCCCAATTCTAACTTCTTGCGTATACTTAACATATCAGTGATAGTATGGACCTCATCACTAAGGTGAGTAAAAATTACATTTTGAAATATAAAATCAAGGTTGAACTTCTGTAACACAGTGCCCTTGCCTCGCTGCGCAGACACCAAGCCCATTAGTTCCATAGACTTAATCGCTTCCCTCAGCACATTGCGGCTGACGCCCAACTTTTCGCATAATGATTGCTCTGTCGGCAATAAGTCACCTGGCTGAAGATTGTTCCGAATAATATACGCCCGGACCTCACGGAAAACCTGCGCATATAGATTATCCTTCCCTGGTCTGACCATAATGATCTCCTTATATT
>CAZCBC010000127.1:0-5959 GCA_964496775.1 uncultured Oscillospiraceae bacterium | reverse complement strand
GCGCCCAGCTTAACAAGGCGGGAAACAATGTCGCAGCTCTTGTACGCCGCGATGCCCCCCGTTACGCCCAGCACAATGTTTTTGCCCTGAAGCGCGAACATGTTACTCTCCCGCACCCATCTTGCGGTGGGCGGTAATCAGACCACGGTTGATTTCGTCAATGGCAATGGCGATGGGCTTTTTGTCCTTGGGGTCTACCAGGGGCTGGGCGCCGTCCACCAGTTCCCGGGTACGCTTGGCAACCTGCACTACCAGGGTATAGGTGCTGGGGGTCTTTTCTTGCAGTTCTTCCACGCTGGGCTTGTTAATGGCCATAATTTCCTCCTAAAAATCAATAGTCCTCAATCTGGGGGAAGTAGCGGGTGGTCCGCTGTTTTTCCGCCGCAATGATATGGTACAGCTGTTCGTACGCCATGTCGAGATGGTCGTTGATTACAACGTATTGGTAGCGGTGCATCTGCTTCACCTCGCCCCGGGCATTGCCCAGACGCTTCGCAATCTCCTTGGGGTCGTCGGTATTGCGGGTGTGCAAGCGCACACGCAGGGCCTCGTAGCTGGGGGGCAGGATAAAGATGGAAACGCAATCGGGCTTTTGCTCCATCACGCTGATGGCGCCCTGGGGGTCGATGTCCAGCAGGACATTCTCCCCTTTTTCGATGCTCTCCTCAATGGGCTGTTTCAGGGTGCCATAGCGGTGACCGTGCACCGTGGCGTGTTCCAAAAAGGCATCCTGACGCAATAAATCATCGTACTGTTCGTCGGTAATAAAATGGTAGTGCACGCCGTCGATCTCCCCTTCCCGGGGGGCTCTGGTGGTGGCGCTGACGGAAAAACGGATGCTGGCGTCATTCTCAAACAGCCTTTCGCACAGCGTGCCCTTGCCGGTCCCCGAGGGGCCGGAAATCACAATCAACATTCCCTTGCGGTGTTCAATCATGCTGCGCTCCTTCCTGTACACGGCTTGCTACGGTTTCGGGCTGCAAAGCGGAAAGGATAATGGCGCCCGAATCCATCATCAGTACGGCACGCATGCGCCGTCCGGCGGTGGCGTCCACCAGGGTTTTGCTTTCCCGGGCATCCTGCACCAGGCGGCGGATGGGGGCAGAATCCGGGTTGACAATGGCAACGATGCGCGCCGCCGCCACCATGTTGCCAAAACCTACGTTGACCATTTGCATTGCGTTACTCCACGTTCTGTATTTGTTCGCGCAGTTTTTCAATGTCGCTTTTTAACTCCACCGCGATGCCTGTCATGTCGCTGTCCTGGGATTTGGAGGCAATGGTGTTCACCTCGCGGTTGAGCTCCTGCACCAAAAAGTCCATGCGGCGGCCAATCTCCCCCGGCTCCTGGAAAATATCGCGCAGCTGCGCGATATGGGAACGCAGGCGGCTTAACTCCTCATCCACGGCGCAGCGGTCAGCCAGCAGTGCCGCTTCCTGGGCAATGCGGCTTCCATCGGCGCCCTGAACAGCCATTTCCTTCAGGCGATTCTCGATGCGCTCCTTAGCGCGCAGGGGCATGTCCCCCGCCAGGCTTTCAATCAGGTTAACGCGCGCCTCCGCCCTGCCCAAAATGGCGGTTAAATCTTCCTTCAGGTTTTCGCCCTCGGCCTTGCGCATGGCGACCACCTGATCAAAGGCTTCCTGCAAAGCGCCTAAAGCCAAAGCACGCACAGCGTCCTGATCCTCTTCCTGCTCGATGACGGTAATCACATCGGGCAGCACCGCCACCTGAGACAGCTTGATGTCGTCCTTGACGCCAATCTTTTTTCCCAGCTTGCGCAAAGCCTCCATATAGCGGCCTGCCAAGGCTATATCTGCCTGTACCTCGCGGGCGTCCTGCCGCGTGTTGCGGTAGGTGAGCGTGATATCGGCATGACCCCGGCACAGATTTTCCGCGGCCTGAACACGCACATCATTTTCAAGGAAGTTAAGCCCCCGGGGCAAACGCAGGGACAAATCCAAAAACCGGTGGTTGACGGTGCGTACCTCCACCACCATCTCCCGTCCGTCGGCCTGCGCCACCGCGCGGCCATAACCAGTCATACTGTTCACGATTTCCCCCCTTTCATGAACATTAATTATACCACATCCAAGGAAGACTGAAAAGCGCAGACGCGCAATAGCGGTAAATACCTTTGCTACGAGGTTACAAAGAAAAATCACCTCGGGACGACTCCCGTTTTTACAAAGCTAATAGAATCATATCTATTTTAAGCACAGATTGTTCGGACACCCCCACAATCGAAAGCCTGCTTTCGATTGAGAGGAGCCATCCCGCAGCGGATGCCTCCGATATGCTTGCATATCGGAAAAGAAGCGGAGGGCACGGCGACGAAAGAGGGCTGCCGCGTTGTGAGACACGGCAGCCCAGAAAGAAGGAGGAGAAACGGACAATGTTAGTGGGGACGCGGGATGCAGCATTCAGCGCGTCCCAAGATAGATAGAAACGATAAGGGCAACGACTAACACACCGATGATGATGTCCAGCGCCCACAGGGGCAACTTAACCTTGTCGTACAACCGCTCCTTGAAGCCCTTTTGCGGCTCTATGGGTAGGCCCTTGTCGTTCTGATGGTCTGTCATGTTACTTCTTGGCTAAATATTTGCGCAGGTCCAGGGCGACGGCAATGATGATAACCAGGCCCTGTACGATATAGGTATAGTCGCTCTTGAGCCCCATGAACTGCATGGCGATCTTCAGCACTTCAAAGACCAGCACGCCGATGAGGATGCCGGATATCTTGCCGACGCCGCCGTTGACGGAAACGCCGCCAATGGTGCAGCCTGCGATGGCTTCCAATTCATAGCCCATGGCGGTATTGACGGAGGCGCCGCCCGACTTGGCCGCCAGCAGGAAGCCGCACAGGCCGTACAGCATAGCCGCCAGGGTATAGATAAGCACCTTGGTACGGTTGACGTTGATGCCCGCCACCTCCGCAGCAGCCTCGTTGCCGCCGATGGCGTACATATACTTGCCATGGCGCATCTTATTGTACAAAACCCACATGTAGACGCCCACAGCCAGGGCAATCAGCGCAATGTAGGAAACAATGGGGTTGCCGATATAGCCAGTAGCCAGAATGGTAAACTCCCTGCGCAGGCTGCCGATGGGCTGCGCGCCGGTGGACACCAGGGCAATGCCGTATACCAGCGTCTGCATGCCCAATGTAGCGATGAAGGGGGGCACCTTAAAGAAAGCGATCACGGAGCCGTTAATGGCGCCAATCAGGGCGCATACCGCCAGCACAGCCAACAGCACCACGAACACGGGCAGCTCAGGCAGGCCGGGAATCATGCGGTTGACATAGTCGGAGCGCTGCAGCAAGATGGCGGCCATGCACGCCGCAAAGCCCGCCACGCGGCCGGCGGACAGGTCGGTACCCTTGGTAATCAGGCAGCCTGATACGCCAACGGCAATAATAAAACGGACAGCCGTATTGCCCAACAGGTTGCGGATATTGCTCTCGCCTAAAAAGTTGGGGCGCAGGATGGAAACCACCACCGCCAGAACCAATATGCCCAGGATGATGACATTGTCCATCAGCAGCTTGCCGATTTTCTTTCCCATGGGTTGCTTTTCTACAGATTGCATACTTTCCTGCTCCTCTTTCTACTCAAATTGTGTGGCTAAGGCCATGATGTTTTCCTGCGTGGCGTCCTCACCGTCGATTTCCCCTGTCTTGCGCCCGTCGCACATAACAAAGATACGGTCGCACATGCCAATCAGTTCAGGCAGTTCGGAAGAAATCATGATGATGGACTTGCCCTGAGCCGCCAAGTCGGCAATGATGGTATAGATTTCGTACTTGGCGCCTACATCAATGCCGCGGGTGGGCTCGTCCAGGATGAGGATGTCCGGGTCGTTGGCCAGCCAGCGCGAAACAAGCACCTTCTGCTGGTTGCCGCCTGACAGGGAGGATATCGCCGTCTTGATGGAGGGCGTCTTGATGGACAGCTTGGCCACATTTTCCTCCACCAATTCCTCGATTTTCTTCTCATTGAGGAAGATACCCGCTTCCAGATACCTGTCCAAGCTGGCAATGGACACATTGTCGCTGACGGGCAATATGCCAAAAATGCCGGTGGCGCGGCGGTCTTCCGTCAGCATGGCGATGGAGCGCTGGATGGCGTCCCGGGGGCGCGAAATTTTAAGCGGCTTGCCCTGGTAATAGACAACGCCATCGGCCAGGGATCGCACGCCGAAGATGCCTTCCATCAGCTCCGTGCGCTGAGCGCCCACCAGGCCGGCCACCCCCAGAATTTCGCCCTTGCGGATATTGAAGGACACATTCCTGAAGGAGCGGGGGTTGATGGAGGTAAAATTCTCCACCTCAAATACCACTTCGCCGGGCACATTGGTGCGGGACGGGTACAGGTTGGTCAGTTCCCGGCCTACCATCTGGGTAATAATCTTGTCGGTTGTCAGGTCCTTAGCGTCCCAGGTGCCGATGTACTTGCCATCGCGCATGATGGTCACTTCGTCGGAAATGCGCAAAATCTCGTCCATCTTATGGCTGATGTAAACGATGGACACGCCTTCGGATTTTAATTTGTTAATAATCTCAAACAGCGCCTCGACTTCCCTTTGGGAAAGAGAGCTGGTAGGTTCGTCCAGAATAAGCACCTTGCAGTCGGCCGAAACCGCCTTGGCGATTTCCACCATCTGCATCTGGGATACGCTGAGGGTACCCAGCTTGTGCCGGGGATTGAAGGGCATGTTGACCTTCTCTAACAGTTTCTCCGTCTGGTGGTACATTTTTTCGTGGTCCACCACCGGGAGAAAGCCCAGCACTTTTTTCATGGGGTAACGGCCCACATAGATGTTTTCCGCCACGGAGCGCTCGGTAATGGGCTGCAGCTCCTGATGCACCATGGCAATACCCAGGTTTAAAGCGTGCAAAGGGCTGGAGATGTTTACCTTCTGCCCCTCATAAAAAATTTCCCCCTCGTCCATCTTATAGATGCCAAACATGCACTTCATCAGCGTGGATTTGCCAGCGCCGTTTTCCCCCATCAGGGCATGCACGGTGCCGGGGCGCAGCTTCAGTTGTACATTGTCCAGCGCCTTGACGCCGGGGAAGGACTTGGAGACGCCGTGCATCTCCAGACGATACTCACTCATGAAGGAGCCTCCTGCAGGAATAAAAAGAAAAGGGTTGGATAAAATCAGGAAAAGGTGCGCGCGGCTGGCCGCGCGCACCTTGATTGGAGTTTATTGGGCAGCAAACTCCGCAGCGTTTTCGGAGGTTACCTTGACATAGTCAACGGTGTAATTCTTTTCCAGGGTTTCGCCGGCGGCAGCCAGGATGGCAACATCGCCCGCCTTGTGGCTCTGGCCTACGTGGTCATTGAGCACGGTGCCGGTTGCGCGGCCTTCCATGACCAGCTGAACAACCTCGGGCAGGGCGTCAACGCCAACCAGGTAGATGTCCTTGCCCACGGTGCGGCCCGCCGCTTCGATGGACTGCAGGGCGCCCAGCGCCATGGCGTCGTTGTTGCAGAAGATAACATCAACTTCGTTGCCGAACTGAGCCAGAGCGTTGGCGGCCAGTTCCTGGCCCTTTTCCTGGGCCCAGTCGCCGCGCTGCTCGAACAGTTTGTTGACCTTCAGGCCTGCGTCTTCCAGCGCCTTGATGGAGAATTCGGTACGATACTGGGCATCCACGTTCTCGGGATCGCCAACGATCATGACATAGTCAACCACGCCGTTGCCGTTGAAGTCGCCCTTGTTTTCGGTGGCGGCAATGATTTCACCCTGGAAGGTGCCGCTCTGACGGGCATCGGCGCCAACATAGGCGATTTTGTCCCAAAGCTGCATGTCTTCGGCGGTGGGCTCACGGTTGATGAACACGGTGGGGATGCCGGCGGATTTCACCAGGTCGATAACGGTGGCGGCGGCAGTGGACTGCACCAGGTTGACGATCAGCACGTCGACCTTGTCAGCGATGAAGGAGTT
>CAZCBC010000126.1:0-5971 GCA_964496775.1 uncultured Oscillospiraceae bacterium | reverse complement strand
CCATTACCAGAAGACAATGGCTAATAGATGCGTTTACGTTTTGAATTAGTATCAGCCATTATTCGTTTGCGCCGGTAACAATACCAATCAAGTAGATATCCCCTGTGTAGGCGTCCATCATAACGCCGATGTCCATATTAACTTTATCCTTCTCAAAATAGAAGCGGAAGCCATGGAGGGGGTTGTGTTTTTTGGACACAACTTCGTGGTAACTGTGTTCTATGTGAGCGTCCTTCAAATCCTCCTGTGTGAAGCCAAACTCTTCTATCATAGCGGCTTTGGCTTTCTCCATCGCCGCCTCTACAGGCAGGGCTTTGCTGTCGGGTTTTGCGTCTCTGATAATCATTCCCTGCCAGTAGCTTTCGCCGTCTTTCAGTTTCATTTCCGGCGGATGATATGCTGGGCGCTTGCCTTTTTCCTCAGGATGCTTTTCAAAAAACTGCATCATAGCCTGATTGGCGGTGTCCGGATTCAGCAAGGCCTTTTTCATCTGCTTCTGTCCCCAGGCGGGGGATGAAAAGTCCCCGCTGTCCAGCAATGCTTTGTCGGCGCCGTCGTGGCTCCATGCTGCGGATATTTCTTCACCTTTGATCACCACCGTATAGTTGCCTATCAGGGCGTTGGGCATCCCTTCCCCATAGAAGGTAACAGTCCTGGCGTCGTCCTTTTGCTCTTCTACGGGGAAGAAAAGCCCCAGTGTAGCCGGGCTCAGGCCGTATGCTTCGGTTAGTTTCTGCCGCGCCCGATAGATGGCGTCAGCCTGAGGCGCGCGGGTAAAGGTGAGCGCGGCGAAGGCCACAGCGCCTATCAGCACCAGGCTGAGCGCCATGGCCAGGCTTACGGTCATTTTCTTTTTCATTTTTGTTCCTTTCTGGATAGCGCACAGCACCATATCGCTGCGCCGCTTATCCCATGTAAGGCCGGCGAGCTTAAAATCCATGGCATCCTTTAAGGGGTTATTCATCGTAATACCATCCTTCCAGCTTGCGGCGTAGTTTGTCGTTAGCCCGCTTCAGGCGGGTTTTTGTAGCGTCCAGAGAGATGCTGAGGGTTGCCGCGATATCCTTAAGCTTCATATCCTGATAATAGCGCAGCAACACGACATCCTTGTATTTTCGGGGCAGTTCCATAACAACATCTAATATTTGAGAATCGGGCAATTCCGGGTGATAGGCGTTTTCCGGCAGGGTATCGATATCTACCCGCCTATCGACTCGTCTTAGCCAGGGAGTACGCAGATAATCTTTGCATGTGTTGATGGCGATGCGCATCAACCAGGCTTGTTCGCTTTCTTCATCCTTCAGGGTATGCAGGTTTTTATAGGCTTTCAGAAAGGTATCCTGCACTGCGTCCTCGGAAAGGGAGGTGTCCTTCAGGTACATGTAACACATGCGCAGCAGTTTGCTGCCATACTGTGCCATCATGCGTTCCAACTGCTCTATCCGGACCGAGTTGGGTACCGCAACAAAGTCCATGTCGCACCCCCTTTCACTTGTTAGACGCAAGAAAACCAAAAAAGGTGACAAAACTCCATTCATACGAAAACCCTGACGGCATGTGCATGCCGTCAGGGAAAGGAGGAAGGGAAAAATCTTAATAGATGCGCAGCGGGGTGCGGTGGTGATATTCGAAAATGCGGTCCTTGCAGGCGCGGCGCATGATGTAGGCGTAGCCGTACTCCTTGCGGCCGTTGAGGCGGTAGATGCGGTAGCGGGTCAGGCGGTAGGTGTTCTTGTCCCGCAGGATGGAAAAATCCGCAGCCAGATTGCAGGCCACCAGCCGGGCGATATCGCTGTTGCGGCAGGCGTTGCCGTTTTGCTTGAAGCCCTGCTGCAACAGGATGTGGGAAGGGTAGACCGAGGTAACGGTGACTCCGCAGGACTCGATGATAATCTGATCCACCGCGTAGCCGTTAAGGCGGCAAAATTCCTGGTATAGGCGCTTGTACATGGGCGTTGCCCGCAGGCGCTGTACCTGATCCTGTTCCCTTTGACGGCAGTAGGAACAATAGCCCATCAGAATGAGGGCGCCAATCATGAATAATAACACTAATAAAATAGCCAAAGTTTCCACAAGACAACAAGCCTTTCAAAACTACATATGGTATACTATATCAGAGCTTACCACAAAATGCAACAATTATTTCAAAATAAAATGAAATACTGAATTACTTTTATCCTCCAAAGAAATATTCGATTCTTTGGCTTAAAATATGGGCATTTTTAATGCAGAAATTATGAATAAAACCCAAAGAAATATGCGGGATATTCTTTGGGCTGCATAAAATGAATATTTTTAAATGCTGAAGAAGGTGATGATAACACTCTTGGAGTAGCAAATTACCTGCTCCCGTTTCGCGGCATAACAAAGCGCCTCCGCTTTTCGCAGAGGCGCTTTATTAATTCAACTAACTTATCAGGGGTACAGGGGCAGGATGCCCCTGTTTCATTCGTATCGACCGGCTTTGCCGGTCGGACGGGGACTTTGCCGTAGGCAAAGATTCCTTGCAATTTCCCCGCCCGTGGGCGTTAGCCCACAGGGGAAATTGGAAAACCCCCGTTACCAAAGCGAAACCTGTTTCGCTTTGAGCGGCTCGGGCGCGGGGATGTCGGTTACCAGGCTCTCGGTGGTGAGCACCATGGCGCCGATGCTGGCCGCGTTCTGCAGCGCGCTGCGGCTTACCTTGGTGGGGTCGATGATGCCGCGCTCAATCATGTCAACGTATTCGCCCTTGAGTACGTCGTAGCCATAGCCCTTCTTGCGGCTGCGGCGGATGGAGTCGATGATGACGCTGCCTTCGATGCCGCCGTTGTAGGCGATCTGGCGTACCGGCTCTTCCACTGCGCGCAGCACAATCTGTACGCCGGTCTTCACATCGCCGGTGGTCTTGGTCAGCAGTTCCTTCACCTTGTCGGAGGCGTTCAGCAGGGCGACGCCGCCGCCGGGTACGATGCCTTCTTCCACGGCTGCGCGGGTGGCGGCCAGGGCATCCTCAATGCGCATTTTGCGCTCCTTCATTTCTACTTCGGTGGCTGCGCCAACGTTGATGACGGCGACGCCGCCGGCCAGCTTGGCCAGACGCTCCTGCAGCTTTTCCTTGTCGTAATCGCTGGTGGTGTCGGCAATCTGGGTTCTAATCTGGTTTACGCGGGCTTCAATGTCGCTCTTTTCGCCTGCGCCGCCGATGATGGTGGTGTTTTCCTTGTCCACCTTGACGGTCTTGGCCTGACCCAGCTGCTCCAGGGTGGTTTCCTTCAGGTCCAGACCCAGTTCGTCGCTGATGACTTCGCCGCCGGTCAGGATGGCGATGTCGCGCAGCATTTCCTTGCGGCGGTCGCCAAAGCCGGGGGCCTTAACGGCAACGCAGGTGAAGGTGCCGCGCAGCTTGTTGACAACCAGGGTGGCCAGGGCTTCGCCTTCCACATCCTCGGCGATGATCATCAGCTTGCGGCCGGACTGCACAACCTTTTCCAGCACGGGCAGGATTTCCTGGATGTTGCTGATTTTCTTGTCGGTAATCAGGATGTAGGGGTTGTCCAGCACCGCTTCCATCTTGTCGGTGTCGGTAACCATGTAGGCGCTGGTGTAGCCGCGGTCGAACTGCATGCCTTCCACGGTGGTCAGATCCGTCTTCATGGTTTTGCTTTCTTCCACTGTGATGACGCCGTCCTTGCCCACAACGTCCATGGCGTCGCTGATCAGCTGGCCAATCTCGTCGTCGCCGGCAGAAATGGCGGCAACCTGGGCGATGGAGGTCTTGCTCTTGATGGGCTGGGAGATTTCCTTCAGCCCTTCCACGGCGGCGGCAGTGGCCTTCTCAATGCCCTGCTTGAGGCCCATGGGGTTGGCACCGGCGGCCAGGTTCTTCAGGCCTTCGCGCACGATGGCTTGAGCCAGCAGCGTCGCGGTGGTGGTGCCGTCGCCTGCTACGTCATTGGTCTTGGTGGCGACTTCTTTAATCAGCTGAGCGCCCATGTTTTCAAAGGCGTCTTCCAGCTCGATTTCCTTGGCGATGGTTACGCCGTCATTGGTAATGGTGGGGGCGCCGTACTTCTTGTCCAGCACCACGTTGCGGCCCTTGGGGCCCAGGGTAATCTTAACGGTATCCGCCAGGGCGTTAATGCCTGCTTCCAGAGCGCGGCGGGCGTCTTCGCCGTACTTAATTTGCTTTGCCATAACTATTCTCCTTCTTTCCTATTAGTTTTCCACAACGGCCAGAATGTCATTCTGGCGGACGACGATGAGTTCTTCGCCATCCAGCTTTACTTCGGTGCCGGCGTACTTGGAGTAAATCACCTTCTGGCCTTTTTCCACATGCATGGTGATTTCCTTGCCATCTACATTGCCGCCGGGGCCCACCGCGACGACTTCCGCCATCTGGGGCTTTTCTTTGGCGGCACCGGTTAAAATAATGCCGCTCTTGGTTGTTTCTTCTACTTCCACATTTTTAATGACGACACGGTCGCCTAAGGGTCTGATAGTCATCTTGAAGCCTCCTGTTGCTATTCTTGTTAGCACTCTCGATTAACGAGTGCTAACCGTTCAATAGGTAATATACCCCAAAACCTGATTTTTAGCAAGTGAAGGGATAGCCGGAAACGCTGAAATATATCAAGAAATCTAAAAATATCTCTTGTTATCTCAATTTATCTCCGGTTTTTAAAGTTTTTAATCAAAAAGCCTTTAACTGTCCTGATTTTTTGCGCGCCATGGTGTTGATAACCTTCCTGTGTGGTATACTGCCTGCATGAGAGATTTTTCCGGGGCCATTGGCCCCCTTCTGCTTGCCTGGTACGATGCGCACAAGCGTGTCTTTCCCTTTCGGGACAGCGGCAACCCCTACTATGTCTGGCTGTCGGAAATTATGCTGCAGCAGACCCGCACCGAAACAGTGACGCCCTACTTTACCCGCTTTATCGCCCGCTTTCCCACGGTGGAGGCGCTGGCTGAGGCGGAGGAAACCGAGGTGCTCAAAGCCTGGGAGGGCCTTGGCTACTACAGCCGGGCGCGCAACCTGCTGAAGGCGGCGCGCCTGATTGCCGAAAAGGGTTTTCCCACCACGGCGGAGGAATTGGTCAAGCTGCCCGGCATCGGCCCCTACACGGCGGCGGCAGTGGCATCCATTGCCTTCCATCAGCCGGTGCCCGCCATGGACGGCAACCTGAACCGGGTGCTTGCCCGGCTCTTCAACGTAACGGACAACATCGGCCGTCCGCAGGTGAAGCGGCAGTTGTATGCCCTGGGTAAGGGCATGATGCCTGGCGACCGCCCGGGGGATATGAACCAGGCGCTGATGGACCTGGGCGCTACCATCTGCCTGCCCGGCACGCCGGACTGCGACCGCTGCCCCCTGGCAGGGCACTGCCTGGCCTTGAAGGAAGGCGTCCCCGAAACCCTGCCGGTGATGGATGTAAAAAAACCTCCCCGGGAAGTGGATATGGCCGTTGTGCTGCTAACCCATCAGGGCCGGGTGCTGCTGCGCAGGCGGGAAGAAGCCCTGCTGAAGGGGTTGTATGTGTTTTTGCTGTTGGAAGAGGCCGCCACCCCTGCGCAGACAAAAAAACAGCTTCAGAAGCTGGGCGTTGCCGCCCGGGAGCTGCGCGCATTGGGCAAAGCCCGCCATGTGTTTACCCACCGGGTATGGAACATGAAGGTGTACCATCTTGAAACGGCCTCCCCTCCCGCCCTGCCCGGCGCTTTGTGGGCCACGGCGGAGGAATCCCCTGCTACCGTACCGCCGGACGCGGAAAACCACTGATAAAGGAGTAACAATGTACATTCCCAAACAGGACGCTTTGCACTGGTTTACCTTTTTCGCCTCCCTGCCCGAGGGGGAGGAACTGTCCCCCCGGCAGGAGGAAATTGTCTGGGCGGTGCTTAAACAGATAGAGGACGCGGTGGAGCAACAGAACAACGCGCTGTTGGAAGCCATCCCCGGGCTTCAAAACCTGGCGGGGCGCAGCTACTATGT
>CAZCBC010000125.1:2309-6065 GCA_964496775.1 uncultured Oscillospiraceae bacterium | reverse complement strand
TTCTTTTTTTCTCCTCCTTTCTTTCCCACTGTCCAATATGTATGGTACTCCTACACATCCTGAAATAAAGCTACCAGGTTTTTGTTGATTTATCCGTTAATTTCCTGTATTGTCGTATTGTTATATTGCAGAGTGTACAATGGTTGTAAAAGTTGCAAAAATGATGCACGAGGACGGGACGACTATGTGGAATGAAAAAGGTTTAAATTATGTTAAAATTGTACGAAACTATATTGTTACAATCGTATCGGTTGTTATCATATGTGTTTTGGCCCTTTATTTGGCAGGCCTGGTGCCGCAGTCGATGTTAAAGAATAATTATATTTCCTCTGCGAAACAGATTGAGAGCGAAGGGGTTTTTCCGTATGTGTTCAATCTTGAAGCATACAATAGCAGACTGGATAACTTTACTGAAGCCATTATCATTATGAGCGCTTACTACATGGACACAGCCGCTTCGGCGGAGTCGATCGTGTGGAATCCATATATTCGCAGAGGCATAGATGAGATGACCGTTGTCGCTAATGATGATAGCATCAAGCCGGATTCGTTTTATATTCGATACTGGGAAGGCTTTCGCTCTATTCTCAGGCCATTGCTTGCGATTTTTGACTATGGTGAAATCAGGGCATTGATGACACTTGCTTTTTACAGCCTGCTGGTTATATGTACCTTATTTATTGCCAAACACAGCAGTTTACTGACGGGGCTTTCTTTCATGCTCAGCATTTTATCTTTGAATACACCGCTGATTGCCAACTCTATTCAGTTTATATCATGTTTTTTTATCAGTTTCTTTTTTATTCTGTTTGTTCCTAGGGTAAAAAATGCGGGCAGACAATATTATCCGTTGTTTTTTGCGCTTAGCGGCATACTCACACAGTACTTTGATTTTTATACCGCGCCTTTGCTGACATTGGGGTTGCCCCTGGTCTTTCTGATGGTTTTACACATGAACGAACGTGAGGGACAGAAACAAGGGCGTGTATTGCGTTTAATCCTGACCAGCTTTCTTTCCTGGCTGCTTGCGTATGGCGCAATGTGGTTCCTTAAACTTTGGATGATTTCAATTGTCACTCCTTACAATGGCTTTGAAACGGGTATATCCTCCTTCATTTGGCGAACGGGCATAATAAAAGATGAAAGCTTTAAGGAGTCATACAATATATTGTTTGCTAACCTCAAGGCTTTTGCCGCATTAATCAGCACCAATACACTGGGGATAGCGATGGCTGCAACAGGAGGTACTTTTGCTTTGGTGCTGCTGGTAAAAATGATTAGGATGCGCAAAATTCATGCCTGGCTACATAAGAGTTGGCCGTTCTTTATTCTTGCCCTTTTTCCCATTGCCTGGTTTTGTGCAGCGGCTCAGCCCACGTCAATCCATTACTGGTTTCAGTACCGCCCTTTGGGGATCACTGTGTTTTCGATACTTGTCATCTATTCCAATGCGATTTCCCTGGTATGGCCTCGCTTAGATAAAAAAGTGAGCATCATGAATATTTGATACTCACACGTTGTCATTGAAACCTAACACAGATTAAATTATCGGCCAAGTTTTTTTCGGTGAAGATGCCGGTACAGAAAACCGGGCAGCAGCCCCACTGCGAGGGGACGAAAAAGATAGGGCAGTGTCGATAGTCCCGGTTTCATATCCCGGAATATCAGCCATTTAACGTAACATTCATTGACGCGGTTTCGCATACTGCGCCGCCCCTGCGCGTCCCTGTCATCCCTGAAAAGATACAGGGACTCTTGTATATTATAGGCATAATAACCCTTCATATACATTTTATACCAGAGATGATAGTCTTCCACGCGCAACAGCCAGGGGGAAACACTGTAACCATGAACGACCAGGTAGGCTTCTTTGCGCACCAGGCAGGGAGCATGGGCAACGGGAGAACCGCGCATAAAATCCCGTGGCGCAGGTCTTTCAGGGAAGGTCTGCACCCCCCACTCGCCATGCTCATCATAATGCGTCATTCCTGTGCTGACAATAGCATATTCAGGATGCGCTTCAAGAAAATCAATTTCCTTTTCGAAGCGGGTAGGGAGAGACACATCATCCCCGTCCTGGCGGGCGATGTAATCACCGGTCGCGTGGGCAAGGCATTTGTTTAATGTGGCGTTAAGGCCCAAGTTGGTTTCGTTCCGCAGGAGTATAATCTTCTCCGGGTATCGTTGCTGGTATGCCTGTGCCGCCTGATACGTACCATCGCTGGAGCCGTCATCGCAGAGAATTAACTGCCAGTGGGGATATGTCTGGCCGAGGATGGACTCGATAGATTCTCCCACGGTTTTTTCACAATTGTAGATACCCATGATTACCGAGATGTTTCGCAAAATCATTACCTCTTACATACATGATGAAAAATTTGGAAGTGCGTGAAGAGGGACGGGCTTGTATGTCCCCACACAGGAAAACCTGTGATATGTAAGAAGAATACCACGAACGCGGATGGATTGCCACCCTGCTTGCTGGTCAAACAGTACTGCGCTGTGGAAAATGTAAAAGATACAGCATAGCCTTGAACTTTTTGATGGCTGTGTTGTATCGGATTTGGCGATTTTCAGATAATGATTTAGATTTACTGATGTTCAAATTTTTCTCTATCGGCCCACAGCCCCAAGGCAGGATTGGAGATGTAAAAAATTTCTTCGCCATTTGGCAGGGTATTGAAGCCATCGCTTAGTTTGTCGGGCGGGTAGGCGGCGAGGGCTTCGCCAAGGGGAAGATAATTGTAGCCCACACCTTCTACTTCTTCCCTCTTCAAGTATTGGGTGCAGTAGGTGATGCTGAAACGTCCGTCGTTGGAACCATGTATCAGGTGGGCGGCGGCGGACAGGTTCTGTTTCAGGTCTTGCTGGCTTTGGGATTGCCTGAGAATGTTTTCCCGCCCGGTATAGCCATACTTGCGGATGAGGGCATCGACAGCCTCGTCCTCGCCAAACTTGCTGACGCCGGGCGCCAGAATAATCAACTGCCCCCCATCGGCAATGGCCATGCGTGTGCGGTAGATCGCTTTGTTTCCCAGCCAGGTGCTTTTAAACTCCTGGGGGTCAAGGTAGACGACTGCCTTTTGTATGGGCTTTTCCATCAGGGTAAGGTTCTTTTGCTGCGCCAGGACGACTGCCTCTTCAAAGCAGCGGCGGTCTTTGCCGGAAAAAAGGCCGTGCAGGCGGATGTTTCCGCCTGGGGCAGTGGTCACCGTCAGTAGATAGCACAGAGGCAAGTGGCTTAAAAAATGTTGTGCGGCATAATCGAACACGGCGCGTACCGGCGTCTTGTCTCGGCCCATGATGCGCTCCATACCGTAGACGGCACCCAGCATATGGGAGGCGTTAATCATGCCCGCGCCGCCGCAGCCGACCAGCAGGTTCTTCGTGTGGTTGGCCATGCCCACCACCTCGTGGGGAACCACCTGACCAATGGACAAGATCAGGTCGTAGGATGTATCCAGCAGGCGGCTGTTGATTTCCACCGGAACAGGCTTGCTGAGCAATCCCTCCGAAATCTCGCGGACAAACTCGCCCGGCACCTCGCCAATGCGCACCACGTCATTTCGCCAATGATGAACCAGCATCACCTCGTATGGAATATCGCCGAACATGCCTTGCCATTCACTTTGGGTTACAGGCACATGGGTGCCCAGCGCCGGCATGATATCTACTTTGCATGCAGTGCTCAGCATATGGTAGAGCATGTTGCTCAGCTGCCCCGCGTAGGAGTGGAAGCGCGTATAGTCCGGCGGC
>CAZCBC010000125.1:1415-2299 GCA_964496775.1 uncultured Oscillospiraceae bacterium | reverse complement strand
ATCGACAGATTATCCATCTTTTCTCCTCAGGCGTTATAGCTGGTAGAGGAAGATGTACCGCCCAGGGACATCCAGTCCGTATGGAAAAACTTGCCCCGAGGCGCGTCCACACGCTCATAGGTATGGGCGCCAAAGTAGTCCCGCTGCGCCTGCAGCAGGTTGGCGCTGCCCCGGGCAGTACGAATCGAGTCATAGTAGCTTAGCGCACTAGCAAAGGCGGGAACAGGAATACCGGCCAAAACACTCCGGGCGCACACCTTGCGCCATCCTAATTGGGCATCTTTCAGGGCGTTGGCGAAGTACTCATCCATTAATAGATTATGAAGGTTTGGGTTTTTATCAAATGCCTGCTTAATATGCTCCAGAAAAACGCTGCGGATGATGCAGCCGCCGCGCCACATCAGCGCGATACCGCCGTAATTCAGCTTCCACCCGTAGGTGTTTGCAGCAGCCCGCATCAGCTGATAGCCCTGTGTATAGGAGATGATTTTGGAAGCGTACAACGCCTTTTGCAGATCTTGAAGGAATTCCTCTTTATCCCCTTCAAAAATCGCATCGGGGCCGGAAAGCACCTGAGAGGCGGCCTGTCTTTCTTCCTTCAGTGCCGACAGGCTGCGGGCAAAGACGGCTTCCACAATCAGCGTCAGCGGCACGCCTTCTTCAAGGATATTGTCTACCAGCGGCTTTCCATCATGGTCTTTGCGCGTCAAAATGTCGGCGGTAATTTCAATCAGGTAGCTGCCTAATTCGCCCTTATTCCACTGAGCAAACACTTCCGCCATCTCATCAGCGCTCATCTTCAGGTAGTCACGCATCAACTGATAAGCTTCGCTGATTAACTGCATGTCACCATATTCAATGCCATTGTGCACCATCTTGACAAA
>CAZCBC010000125.1:806-1368 GCA_964496775.1 uncultured Oscillospiraceae bacterium | reverse complement strand
CCACCCAGTCGCAGCAGGGAACGCCCCCCGCCTTGGCGGCGATGGCCTGCAGAATGGGTTTTACTTCCTTCCACGCGGCGAAAGATCCGCCCGGCATGATGCTGGGCCCCTTCAGCGCCCCTTCTTCGCCCCCCGATACGCCGGTACCGATGTACAAAAGCCCCTTGGATTCCGCCAACCCGACACGGCGGGCTGTATCCGGGAAATGGGAATTGCCGCCGTCAATCAGAATGTCCCCTTCTTCAAGCAGGGGCATCAGCTGACCCATTACCTCGTCCACAGGGCTGCCCGCGCGTATCATCATCATGATTTTCCGGGGCCTTTGAAGGCTGGCGACCATATCCTCCAAGGAATAGCAGGGGACAAATTTTTTACCCTTGCCCCTTCCCTCGACAAAATTTTTAACATAAATTTCAGGGGACAGATTGTATACCGCTACGGTAAACCCCTTGCTTTCCATGTTCATGGCCAGGTTTTCACCCATAACAGCCAGGCCAATCAGGCCAATATCCGCTTGCTTCATTCTCTTCCTCCGTTTTTTATCTTTTGACGCGGGCGTTGC
>CAZCBC010000125.1:0-796 GCA_964496775.1 uncultured Oscillospiraceae bacterium | reverse complement strand
GTTGCAGTATTACAGGAAAAGTGGGACAGAAATTCTGCCCCACCGGTATTTAACGTTTTACTCTGGCGTTGCCTTCCCAGATGCTCCATACCTGCTCTTCATCGGCAGGGGTGGCGTAATCTTCCAACATGGTAGCAGCCAGCGCTCCGGTAGACCAGCCAAATTGCAGGCACCTGTCCCCCAGCCAACCCTTCAAAAGGCCATACAACAGGCCGCCCACATACCCGTCGCCCCCGCCAATGCGATCCAGCACCTGGATGGGACGGGGAACGACCTCGTGCCACTGACCGTCCTTAAACAGGATGCCGCCCCACAGATGTTCATTGGCGTTAAGCACCTGGCGCAGCGTGGTGGAGTAGACAGAGGCATTGGGAAACTGCTTCTGAGCGCGGCGAATCATTTCTTTAAAAGAATCCATCTTGCCAAGTATATCCTGACCGCCCGCTTCGACCCCTTCAATGCCGAGGGCTAATTGAAAATCCTCCTCGTTGCCAATCAGCACATCGGCCTGGGCGGCGATACGGGTAAAGGCATCCCGAAGCTCTTCCTCACGGCCTTGCCAGAAGGAAGCGCGGTGATTTAAATCAAAGCTGATTAAGGTGCCTTGTTTTTTGGCTTCCTCCGCCATTTGCAGGCACAGCCTGGATGTTTCAGGGGAAAGCGCCGCAAAGAGACCGGAAAAGTGAATCATTCTGGCACCGTCTGTTTTGAATATACGTTCAGCATCAAAATGTTGGATAGACAGCGCGCGCCCCACTTCTCCTGCCCTGTCATTATGTACCCTGGGCCCTCTTGG
>CAZCBC010000124.1:4669-6127 GCA_964496775.1 uncultured Oscillospiraceae bacterium | reverse complement strand
GGCGGCATCGGCATCCCCTACTGGCCCGATGAAGCCCCGGCGGATATTGACTTAATCGGCCATGGCGTGCAGGAGGTATACCGGGACATACTGGGCGACAGGGACGATGTGGCCATCTATACGGAATTAGGCCGCTACATGACAGGCCCCCACGGCTGGCTGGTGACCACCGCCATGCACTTAAAGGACACCCACAAGCTTTTCCTGGGGGTGGACGCCTGCGCCTCCAACCTGATGCGCCCCGCCATGTACGGCGCGTACCACCATATTTCCATCCTCGGCAAGCGCGACGCCGTGCCCAACACCCTCTATGATGTAACGGGCGCGCTGTGCGAAAACAACGACAAGTTTGCCACCGACCGCATGCTGCCCAAGGTGGACATGGGGGACATCCTGCTGATTCACGACGGCGGCGCCCACGCCTTTGCCATGGGCTATCAGTACAACGGCCGTCTGCGCAGCGCCGAGGTGCTCTACCGCGAGGGGGGCGGCTACCAGCTGATTCGCCGCGCCGAGACGCCGGAGGATTATTTCGCCACCCTGGTGGACTGATATTGATTTCAACCGCCCATTCAGTCAGCGTAGCTCTGCTGCGCTGATTTTCAATTACTTACTGATCGTTTATGCAGTAAAGTCTCCGGCCTCTTGGATGCAAAGCTGTTTCCCATCGGCACAAGCGCTGTAAAACATTTGTTTCCATACATCCTGCCGCGGGTTGCGTTGATATCACGGGCTTATCATGGTATAATCACTTCGGTGTTCGTTAAAAAATATCCCCTTTTTAAACCCATTTTTCGGAAGGAGAATTCTATGCGCTTTCGTGTTCTAACCGTGTTGATTCTGTGCGTTTTGCTGGCAGCCCCGGGGGGAGTTTCCTTTGCCGCCGCGACAGAAACCCCCGCCCCCGCTGTAGAGGTAACGGACGCGCCGGAGGTGACGGAAGCGCCTACGCCCGTCCCCACGGAGGAACCCAAGCCCACCCCCACCCAGTTGCCGGGGCTGGTGGCGCGCAAACTGCCCCTGCAGGGCGTCGGCCCTGCCTTTGACCCCGGCAACTTTACCGGTGAATGGCACTACGAGGATGACAGCATCCGCGTGTCCATCGAAAAGACCATCGCCTTTGAGTCCACCTGCTTTGTCGTCAAGGTAGACATCGGCGATGCCACCCAGATGCGTACCGAAACGGCGGCGCAAAGCTGGAAATACCGCGGCAGCATGCCGGGGGAAAAATTGTCTTCCCGCGTCAACGCCGTGGTGGCCATCAATGGCGATTATTACAGCTATATCGGCGGCGGCTACATGATTCGCCGGGGAGAGCAGTACCGCAACCGCCCCGACCAAAACCGGGATATCCTGCTGATTGACGCCCAGGGCGATTTTCACATCGTGCCCTACGCCACCATGGAAAAAATCGAAGCGCTGGTGGGCCTGCCGTTGATCAGCCAGAAGACGACCATG
>CAZCBC010000124.1:1254-4659 GCA_964496775.1 uncultured Oscillospiraceae bacterium | reverse complement strand
CGCTGCTGGATAAAAACATTGTGGACTCCTTCAACTTTGGCCCCGGGCTTGTCATCAACGGGGAGCTGGGCACCAATATGCGGGAGTATAACAACGGCTCCACCAGGCTGCGCCAGCGGGTGGCCATTGGCCAGGCGGGGCATTTAAGCTATTATCTGTTTGTTACCGAGGGCCGTTCCGACGGTTCCCGGGGCATGACGCTGGCAGAGTTCCAGCAGTTTGTCAGCGGCTATCCCGTCATCAACTGCTACAACCTGGACGGCGGCAACTCCGCCCATTTGATGGTGAACCACGAGCGCATCAACGCCGTGGGCTTCAGGGATGTGCGGGATATTAACGACATTGTGTACTTTGTCAGCACGGAAGGGTACGAAGATGGCGGCAATTGAGGCGTTTCTTTCTGTCCCCCGGCCTTCGTGGTATTTAATTATCCTGGGGGCAGGCCTTGTTATCAGCGCCCTGTGGTTTTTGCTTCGGGTAAAAAAACGCGGGCTATCTTCAGGCGCGGCAGCGGCCGCCCTGGCGCTATCCCTGGTGCTGGGCGGGGTATTTGCCCGGGCGCTCTACCTCCTGGTGGAGATGGGGGAGGTAAGCCTCGCCATGGAAATGTTCCTGTACCCTGAGGATGTGCGGGAGTTTTCCTTTGCCGGGGCTATTTCCGGCGTGCTGCTGGCAGCCTGGCTTGTGGAGAGCCGCGGCAAAGCCCGGGGCTTGATGAACGCCCTGGCAGCGCCGGGGCTGCTGATGGTGGTTTTTGCCCGTTTGGCGGAGTGCTTTGTGCCCTTTGGCACGGGCAAGTATACAGATGTGGGCTGGGTGCAGTTTTTCCCCCTGTCCATGCCCGATGGCTACGGCGAGTGGATGCTGTCCATCTGGCTGCTGGAGGCCCTGTGGGCGCTGGGCAGCCTGTGGTATATCATCAAACGCAAACATGCCCCCTCCCCGGTGGACATGCTGCTGGCTGTCACCCTCTACCACGGCGGGCAGGTGTACCTGGAAAGCATGCGGCGCGAAGCCCTCAGTTATGGCTTTATCCGAATAGCCCAGCTGTTTGCCGCCTTTGCTTTGTTTTTCGTGCTGTTGCGCTGCGCTCAGGCGGCAAAGCAAAAGAATAAGGGCAAGCGCATGCTGGCGTATCTAATGTGTGTGCTGCTGTATATCGCGGCGGAGTTTGCCCTGGACCGTTTGCCCTGGCCCAACTACATTGTGCGCCTTCTGATGGTGCCCCTGACGTTTGCTGTACTGAAAATTGTGCTGGACGCCGTGTTCGCTGTGGAAAGACAGCGCCTGGCCTCCGGAAAGGAGATGCAATGAAAAGGTTCTTCGCTTTCTGTCTGTCCCTGATGGTGCTGCTTTCTCTACCTTCCCTGTCGGTCTTGGCAGAAGACAATTATTATGGCGTTACCGTCAAGGAAGGGGACACCTTTGTAGACTTTTCCGGCATTACCGACATACAGCCCGAGGTGGTGCGCCAGATGCTGGCGGCCTATCCCACCATTGAAAAAATCGACATGTATGAGGCCAAGCTCTCCACCCAGGAGATGCTTTCCCTGTTCGATGAATACCGCCAGGTAGACTTTGGTTTTACCATCAAAATCTCCGAGCATACCATCCGCACCGACGCCACGGCATTTTCCACCCTGCACTCCAAGTACGACCCCCGCCACACCACCGAGGAGCTGATGCCCCTGCGCATGTGCAGGCATCTAAAGGCGCTGGACATCGGCCACAACAGCGTGGACAATGTGGACTGGCTGGTGGACCTGCCCAACATCCGCATCCTGATCATTGCCCTGAACAAGATTACCGACATCTCAGTGCTGAGCAATTTAAAGGACCTGGAATACTTGGAAATGTTCACCAACAAGATTGTGGACATCAGCCCCCTTTTGGAATGCAAAAAGCTGCTGGATTTGAACATCGGCTTTAACCGCATCGAGGATATCAGCCCCCTGTACGAGATGCACCAGCTGGAAAGGCTGTGGATGTATTCCTACCGTTATGTCAACCAGGATACCACCACCCCGGAAATCCGTCAGAAGCTGAAGGAAGCGCTGCCCAACTGCCAGTTCAACTTCCATAACTACCCCACCCTGGCGGGCTGGCGCGAGCATCAGCGCTACTATGTGCTGTACGAGGTCTTTAAGACAGGCGTATGGCTGCCCTGGGATGCTGAGGTGCCCATCGTAAAAGGCAAGTGAGGAAAATATGACGCAAGAAGATTACAAAACATATTTCGAGGGCCTGGGCGTATTGCGCCACGGGCACTACCTGCGCACCAGCGGGCGGCATACCAACCTGTATGTGCAGTGCGCCCGGCTGTTTGAGAATGCCCATGCGGCGGAGGACGTGTGCAAGGCGCTGGCGCAGCGCTTTACAGACTCCGGCGCTCAGGTGGTGATGGGGGCGGCCATCGGCGGCCTGCTGCCCGGCTACGAGGTGGCCCGGGCGCTAAAACTGCCCTATATCTACTGCGAGCGGCGGGACGGCGCCATGACGCTGCGCCGCGGCTTTGACATCCAAAAGGGTGCCAAAGTGCTGATTATCGAGGACGAGGTCACCACCGGCTCCAGCGTGCGCGAGATGATGGAAATCGTCCGTGCCCTGGGCGGCGAAACGGTGGGCGTGGGGTGCCTGGTGGACAAGTCCTTTGGTCGGGTACCGCTGGATGTACCCTATGAATACCTGGTATCGGTGGATGCCCAGAGCTTCAGGGAAGGCCAGTGCCCCCTGTGCCAGCAGGGCCTGCCCCTGGATCGGGTATAAATCTACAGCAAGGAACAAGCATGAAAATAAAAAAAGAATCGGTATTTGCCCTTGTCCTGTGGATGCTTCTTGGCGCAGGCATGGGCATTGTTTCTGTGATTATTGCGAAAGTAAAGGGCCTTTCCTGGCTGGACAACCAAGCGCTGAGCATGGCGCTGATGCTGCTGTGCATGGCGGGCGCCATCCTCGTGCAGCTGATTGCCCACGAAGGAGGCCATCTTTTGTTCGGGCTGCTGACGGGGTACAGGTTTGTGTCCTTCCGGATATTCAGCCTGGCCCTTGTTAAATTACAAGGCCGCCTGCATGTAAAGCGTCTGTCGCTGCCCGGCACGGCGGGGCAATGCCTGATGGCGCCGCCTGAGCCCTACACTCCACATATGCCTACCCAGCTGTATAACTACGGCGGGGTACTGATGAATTTGCTGCTGGCGGTACTATCGCTGCCCCTTATCCTCTTTGGCAGCGGTGCGGCGGCGCTTTTTTCCGCCTGGGTAGCGGGGATGGGCATCCTGTTTGCGCTGCTCAATGGCGTGCCCATGCGCGTGATGGTTAGCAATGATGGGCTGAACGCCCGCAACATGCGCAAGCACTCCGCCAATGTATGGGCACTTTGGGTGCAACTGAAGGTGCAGCAGGAGC
>CAZCBC010000124.1:0-1244 GCA_964496775.1 uncultured Oscillospiraceae bacterium | reverse complement strand
AGCTGGCCGAAGGCAAGCGCCTGAAGGATTTGCCCGAAGAATGGTTTCAGCCGGAGGCGCCGCTGCAAAACGACCTGATTTGTGCCCAGGAAATCATGGGTGTTCAGCAGCTGTTGGATAAAGGGAAGTACGAAAAAGCCCTCACAACGGGCATGGAACTGCTGCCCCGCCTTGAGGAAAGCCCCCTGCTGGGCTTTCAGGTGCGCGGCGATATGATTTTTCTGTACCTGCTTTTAGGGCAGGCGGATAAGGCGCAGCGCCTGATGGATAAGAACTATCAGAAACTGCATAAGAAGATGGCCGCCATGGTAAAAACCCTGCCCAGCATGATACGCACCGAATATGCCAAGGCCGTTCTGCTGGAAAAGGATAGGGAAAAAGCCGCCGAACTAAAGGAGTGCTTTGATAAGTCCGCCGCCCATTACCCCTACCCCAGCGAAATAACCGGTGAGCGGGAAATGATGGCGGCGGTGGAACAGGTAGCCGCGCAGACTGTTTGACATGTAGAGGATGAAACAAGCATGTTGCATGAAAAGGAACACTTAGACAAAGAAAAGCTATATGCTTCATGGAAAAAGGAAGAAGAAATCGCACATATTCAAGGGTGGGATTTTTCGCATATTGCTAACCGATATGTTGAAGAAGATGCTTTGCCCTGGGATTTTAAATTAGTAATTAAAAACTACTTGACAGATCAAATGTCCCTCTTGGACATGGAAACTGGCGGAGGCGAATTTCTGCTTGAGTTAAACCATCCTTACGCAAAAACTTCTGCCATCGAAGGATATAAACCCAATGTTGAGTTCTGTAAAAATAAATTGCTTCCTATGGGAATAGATTTTAAAGAAGCTGATGGTGCGGATGTTTTGCCTTTTGATGATCATCAATTTGATATAGTTACCAACAGGCATGGCGACTATCATGTGCCGGAACTAAAGAGGGTACTAAAAACAAACGGAATTTTTCTGACACAACAAGTCGGTGCTGAAAACGATTGGGAACTGATTCAACTGTTGCAGCCTGAAATAAAAGAGGTGGCTTATCCAAAGCAATACCTAAAATACAGGAAAAAAGAACTGGAAGAAAATGGTTTTGAGATTATAGAATGCGGGGAGACGTTTCAACCAATCAAATTTTTTGATGTAGGCGCATTAGTATGGTTTGCGAGAATCATAGAATGGGAATTTATTAAGGGAACCTCTAAAAACCAGCGTTTTCGGAATCAGTAAATAGTTTTCATAGTT
>CAZCBC010000123.1:3986-6179 GCA_964496775.1 uncultured Oscillospiraceae bacterium | reverse complement strand
GGTGGTGCTTACTGGACTCGAACCAGTGACCCCATCGATGTGAACGATGTGCTCTACCAACTGAGCCAAAGCACCCTATCACGGTAAGAAATAAAATAGCATATTTTTTTTCAGTCGTCAAGGGGAAGTTAGCGCTGTTGGCAAAGCTGTGGGAAAAAGCGGGAAAATCGGCAAAATTCGCGGGATATAGGGCGGCAATGCGATCCTTCAAATTTGATATCGGCGCTCCGAAAAACTGATGCAAGAGAAGAAAATACATCTTATTCCACTTTTCCGGGAGGGAGTTTTCATAGATTTTACTAAAATATTTACAAGAAATTGGCGAAATCTTCACCAAGACGGCCGGTTTAGCATGGAGGCTTTACCAGACTTTCAATTGCATGCTCCGTTTGTTTGATGTATACTTTATATGTCCATGGGAAACCATGATTGGACGATTATATACCGCCTTAAGGCGAAAAAACAGGAGGATTGTATGGCAAACAAAAAGTCATTCAAGGTACTGGCGCTTGCGCTGGTCGCCGTGCTGCTTCTGGGCATGGTGCCCATGGCGCTGGCTCAGGAAAAAACCAAGGTAACCATCTGGCACACCTTCACCAAGGAGCAGGAAGCCTACATCAACAAGGCTGTGGAGGATTTCAACGCCTCCCAGGACAAGGTTGTTGTGGAAGCGCTGACCCAGCCATATTCCGGCTTCACAGATTCCGTCTACAATGCCGTTAACGAAGGCATTGGTCCCGACATTATTTTCAACTACGCTTCTGAAGCCGCCAAGTATGTGGATGCAGGCCAGCTGGCCGACCTGTCCCAGTATATCTATGACGAGGAAATTGGCATCGAGGGCTTTGACGGCTCCCTTGCGGAAGGCGTCATGAACGGCGAGGTGAAAGCCTTCTCCGACGGCATCATTCACTACCTGCCGGCCTATACCACCGGCCCCATCCTGTTCTACAACAAGACGCTGTTTGACGAGCTGGAGCTGCAGGTTCCCACCACTTGGGAAGAGATGGAAGC
Organism: uncultured Oscillospiraceae bacterium; assembly: GCA_964496775.1. Taxonomy (GTDB): domain Bacteria; phylum Bacillota; class Clostridia; order Christensenellales; family Aristaeellaceae; genus DTU024. The sequence continues at coordinate 5,165 of CAZCBC010000123.1, read as the reverse complement.
TGTTTGCGCCGTCATCAAGGAAAAGAAAGACATGCCCGGCTTTGGCGTTGACTCCATGACGGACTTTGTCCAGATGCTCATCATGGAGACCCCCGGCGCCGGCTACATTGATGTAGAAAACAAGGCTGTGCTGTTTGATACCCCCGAAGTGCGCACCAAGATTCAGTGGATTGTGGACATGGTGAATAAAGGCTACTTCTCCATCAAGTCTTCCGGCAACTACTTCTCTGAGGACTTTAACGGCGGCATTGTCGCCTCCTATATGGGTTCCTGCGCAGGCTACCCCTATATTACCCCCAATGGCTTTGAGTTTGACATGGCTGCCGCTCCGGCGAAAACCTGGTATCCTCACTGGAACCGCGGCCCCATCGTGTTCTACTATCAGGATGATGCCCGTGCCGAAGCTGCTTACGAGTTTGTCAAGTACTTTATCTCTGCCGATGTCAACGCGGGTTGGGTAGAAGCCGTTATTGCGCTGGCTCCCTACTCCTGGACGAAGGACACCGATGCCTATAAGGCCTATGTAGCCCAGGATACCCTGGCGATGCAGGCGCTGAAGGCTGTGGAAGCCAACCTGGGCGTTGCCGGTTCCCTGCCTGCCGTAACGGGTTCTGCCGATGTGCGCAACAACCTGAAGGCTGCTGTGGAAAAGGCCGCCGCCGGTGAAATGACCACTGAAGACGCGTGGACCGAGTGCGTCACGCTGTCCAACGCCGCTCTGCAAGGGAAATAAACTAACCCGGGGCTGCCGCAATTGCTTGCGGCAGCTCCGTTTTTTTGTGCATTCCAAACAATGAATATGGGAGAACTGTATGCGGGTAGAAATGATAGGGCTAAGCAAGCACTTTGGGCCAACCAAGGCGGTCAACGATTTTTCCGTTACCCTGGAATCGGGGGAGTTGGTTTGCCTGTTGGGGCCGTCCGGCTGCGGCAAGAGTACGGTGCTGAACATGCTGGCGGGCATCCTGCCGGTAACGGGCGGCACCATCCTTTTTGAGGGGGAGGATGTTACCAAGCTGCCCCCTGAGCAGCGGGGCATCGGCCTGGTGTTTCAAAACTATGCCCTCTATCCCCACATGACGGTGCTGGGCAATATCATGTTCCCGCTGGAGATACAGAATGTTCCCAAGGATGAACGCGTGCGCCGCGCCCCCGAGATGGCAGAGTTGGTACACATGG
>CAZCBC010000123.1:0-3851 GCA_964496775.1 uncultured Oscillospiraceae bacterium | reverse complement strand
CAAGGCTGCGGCTGGAGATGCGCGAGGAAATCCGCCGCATTCAGCAGCAGACTCAGGTAACCACCATCTTTGTTACCCACGACCAGGAGGAGGCCATGTCCATCTCCGACCACATCGTGCTGATGAAGGATGGTTTTTTGCAGCAGCATGACAAGCCTCAGGAGCTGTATAACGACCCTGCCAACCAGTTCGTGGCGGACTTTCTGGGCAACCCGCCCATCAACAACATCCCGGGCCGTGCCCAGGGAGATTTGTTTGTGATGGAGGATGGCACTTCCTTCCACTGTCCGGGGATGGAAAAAGTAGCCCAGGGCAAAAAAGTCAACCTGTCGGTGCGGGCTGAGAGCTTTGTGTTGGAGAGCGGTGCCGCGCCCGACCGCATGACCTGCCGGGTAGACAGCGTCTACCAACTGGGCAAGGAAGAGATGGCTCTGCTTATCTACGGCGGTACTCCGTTGCGGGCATACCTGTCCTTTGACTATGGCCTCAAGAAGGGTGATATGGTTCACCTGAGCCTGAAAGACCGGGGCGTGTTCCTCTTTGACGGCGACACCGGGGAGCGATACCTATGACAGCAAAGAAACCGGGTGTGGACCTGTTTCCCCGCCCCAAACGCCGGATAGGCCTTAAACGCATTTTGGTGCACATCGTCATATTCGCTGTGCTGGGCGTTTTGGTGCTGGGGGGCGGTTTCTATGGCCGCGCCAAGCTGAACCAGCGGGCGGAGGACTACAAACAGTCCAGCCGCATCAATGCCCTGCACCAGCAGGGCATGGCGGCCATCCAACGCATCATGGTGGACGCCGCCACGGGGGAAGGGGCCGACAAGGCCATCAACCAGGGGGCTACATCCAAACGCCGGGGGCTTAAAAACACCATTACCGATATGGTGCAGCAGGGGGCGGAGGATGCTGCGGTATTGGATACAGTGTCCGACACCCTCATCAGCGCGGTGGAAAGCAGGCTGTCTTTGGAGGATATGCAAAGCGTGCGCGCCGCCATGCAGGAACATTTCGGCGAAGCCAGCCAGGCTGTTTCCGTTGCGCTGCAAGAGAGCATCGACAGCATGACGCTGTCCCAAATTCGCAAGGAATTACCCGTCACCACCCCCCACTATCCCTTTATTTATTACAGTTCCGCCTTGCTGGCGGCGGGCGCTGTGCTGCTGGCGCTGGCCGGCATCCTCACCTATATCTGGTTTAGGTTTGATGAGGAAAAGAAGGTCAAAGTAGCAAACTTTCTTGAGCCTATGGACTATTTGCTGCCCTTTTTTGTAGGGGTGCTGATTTTTACCCTCTACCCTGTTGTGCGCGTTGTCATCATGAGCTTTCAGGAACGCTATAAGCTGGACGGTTCTTTCGCAGGCTGGGGCCTGGGCAACTATGAACATGTATTGAAGGGCATCCCCGGCACCTCCAACTATTTTATCCAGGGCTTGGGCAACACCATTTTGTATGTGCTGTACACCGTGCCCGCTTCTACCGTGCTGGCGGTGGTGATCGCCTACCTGCTAAACCAGAAGACGCGCCTGTCCGCCCTCTTCCAGACAGCCTACTTTCTGCCCATGGTGACTTCGATAACGGCGGTGGGCCTTGTCTGGCGGTGGATATTTAACTACAACTTCGGCGTGTTAAATGCCCTGATTGTGCTCTTTGGCGGGCAGCCTATCAACTGGCTGCAGGAAGCAAGCAACTCCATGGCAGTGCTGGTCATCTTTGGTATCTGGAATACCCTGCCCTTTACCATCATCCTGCTGCTTAGCGGCCTGCAGAACATCGACGAAACCTACTACACCGTCGCCCGGGTGGATGGCGCTAAGACGCTGCGTATTTTCCGCCGCATCACCGTGCCGCTGCTGGCGCCTACCATTGGCCTGGTGCTTACCATCAACAGCATTTCCGCCTTCAAGGTGTTTACCGAGGTAACGGTACTCTTCAACGGCAACCCCGGCCCGGCATACAACATGTATACCGTGGTGTACTACATCTACGAGATGATGCACCAGAAACTGGAACTGGGCCGCGCAGCGGCGGCGGCTATTGTGCTGTTCCTGTTTATCTTTGTGTTTACCATGCTGCAGCGCCTGATACAGCGCAAGTGGAACTACACCTGAAAGGAGGGCGAATGATGGATAAAAAGACCAAGATTCTGTTGGGTACCCTGGTGTATATTCTGGGCATCGCCGCCCTCGTTGCGGGGCTGAGCGGCGTGCTACTGAAAAAAGGCCATCCCTTGTTTATCGCACTGGCAGTTTGCGGGGGAGTAGTGATCTGGCTGGGGCTGAAAATAAACAACTCCTACCGGTTGGCCACCCTCACAGCCCGCAGCATCCGCTACATTCTGCTGCTGATTGGCGCGGTGGTGATGGTGTTTCCCTTCTACTGGATGATTGCCTCCGCCTTTAAAACAGCCGCCGAGATGAGCACGTTCCCGCCCACCATGGCGCCCCAGGACTGGACGAACTTCAACAACTTTGTTGTGGCATTCCGCACGGCGCCCTTTGCCCATTACTTTATGAACTCGGTGATTACCGTACTGTCCAGCGTGGCGCTGACGACGGCCACCACCATCCTGGGCTCCTTCGCCTTTTCCCGCCTGCAGTTCCCCGGGAGGGAGGTTATCTTTTCCCTGCTGCTGTCCATGATGATGGTGCCCTTTGAAATGCTGGTTATTACCAACTACACCACCATTGTCAAGGTGGGGCTGAACGATACGCTGTACGCCCTGATTTTGCCCTTTACCAGCAGCATCTTCTATACCTACATCCTGCGCAACTTTTTCCAGTCCATCCCGGACGGGCTGTACTGGTCTGCCCGGGTGGACGGATGCAGCAACTGGCGCTACCTGTGGAAGGTGATGGTGCCCATCGCTCGCCCTTCTCTGGTGACCATTGTGCTGCTGAACGCCATGGCCTCCTGGAACAGCTTCATGTGGCCCTTGCTGGTGATTAAGCAGGACCTGCGCCGTACCCTGCCTTTTGGCCTATATACCTTTACCACAGAAGTGGGCGCCAACAATGAATTGCTGATGGCGGCATCCTCTGTCGTGGTGCTGCCTATGATTCTTTTGTTCCTGTTTGCCCGAAAACAAATTGTAAACGGTGTGGCCCGGGGCGGCATCAAAGGTTGACGCTCAAGCGGCATCACTTTATACTTCTCATGGAGTCATTCCATGGGAGGTTTTTTTGTTTAAGAAACTATTTGCTATTTTGACAGCGTTGTTTATTGGCGTTTTTTCCTTGACAGCCTTTGCAGAAAAGGGACAGGGCGTGTTGTTTATCAACGTGGGAGACGCCGATGCCGCCCTGGTTCTGGCAGGGGACAAGGCCTTTTTGGTGGATACCGGACGGAAGAAAACAGCCCATCGGGTGCTGGATGCCCTGAACATGATGGGTATACAGGAGCTGGAAGGGGTATTTATCACCCACTCCCACAGCGACCATGTGGGCGGGCTGAAGGAAATTGCTCAGAACGTGCCCATCGGTACCGTCTACTGCGCCGTCATAGGTGAACAGAACAAGAGCGGCGAGATGAAAACACCCAAGGCCATCCGCAAGGCGGGCCACGAGCCGGTATTGCTGCAAGCGGGGCAGCAGGTGGCGGCGGGAGACGCCTTGTTTGAGGTGCTGGGCCCCCTGGTGGAGGCCCGCTACGGCGCCAAGCGCTTCCTCGTCATGATCCTCATCACCGCGCTGGTGACCGGCGTGGCCCACCTGCTGCTCTCGCCCGGCACCGCCTCGCTGGGCGCCAGCGGCCTGGTCTTCATGCTGATCATGCTGGCCGCCATCGGCGGCGGCGAAGGCCGCAAAGTGCCCCTCACCCTCATCCTGGTCGCGCTGATCTACCTGGGCC
>CAZCBC010000122.1:5590-6256 GCA_964496775.1 uncultured Oscillospiraceae bacterium | reverse complement strand
ATGCAAACTCGTACAGCTTTTTTGCTCAGCGCCTCGTCCAGTGTTTTCAGCGCTCTCTGAAACACCTTTTCGCAGCAGGGACGGTAGGAAAAAAGACTGCCTGCTTTATAACCTTGTAAGGTTGCTGATGTGTGGCGTACAAAAAGTTCGTCAAAGGATTCTCCCATACAGCCCTCCAAGACAAAATGAATTTCAAAAAGTTAGCATCAACTAACTTATGAGGTTAGAATATTCTAACCAAATGAGATTGTCAAGTCTATTTTTATTTATAGTAAGTTTTTCTTGATTTATGAAAACAATGTTTGGAAAAGTGAAAAAAGGGCAAAAAAGAACAGAATTTTAAAGACGAATAAAGGGGCGCAGGGAAGCGCAGCCCGTTGATTATAATTTACCCTAACGGCATATACAGTGGGGCAGAAGTTGTATGAAGTAAAAGTGATTATTATTTTTCTTCACAAGTTGACGGCAGATGGGCGCAGGCAAATTGCCTGAGCGCTTCAAAGGTTTGCTCGCTGATATCGTGTTCAATTCTGCAGGCATCTTCATAGGCTGTGTCCTCATCAACACCAAGCTGTATGAAGATATTTGCCAAGGTCATGTGGCGCTCCACCATGACCCGTGCAATTTCCTCGCCTTTATCGGTTAGGTGAATATGATTCTCATCAT
>CAZCBC010000122.1:1640-5566 GCA_964496775.1 uncultured Oscillospiraceae bacterium | reverse complement strand
CCGCCCTTGCGCAATTGTTTCATGGCATAGCTGACGGAAGGCTTGGTAACCCCCAACGCGTTTGCGATATCAACGGATCTTGCATATCCTTTTTTCTTTTTTAAAAAGAGAATTCTTTCCAGATAATTTTCTTGAGATTCGTTTATCTGCATTGTACTCCTCCAATAAGTTTAGTTATATTCTTCAGTTTAATCTTACAATAAAACGAGAAAAAATACCATGAAAGATGTCGTTTTGGGAAGAAGCAGTGTATAATCAGCGCAATATTCTGTGAAGGCTTTCGGGTTTTTGAAAAATACAAAGCAAAATAACCCCATGATTCATATTTCGCGCTTCCAGGGATATCCTGTGCACTTTTTGATGATCATAAAATCTAATTCTGAGCTTTCTTGTTTGCTTCTATATATAAAACAGGTATTACGGAAGGTAGCAGTTCTGATATCTGTGTGCAAAATCCATGTTCTTGCAGGAAGTCCATATATTCCTGTGCTGTCAAAAAACGCTGGAAACCTATACCTAAAATCTGATAGAGTTGGTATCGCAACTTGGCGCGAAGGCTCAATTTCTCCTGAATGAAATTGGGGGCAATCAATAGTCCCTCCGCTTTTAATACCCTGGCAATTTCCGCCAGCGCCAGATGGACATCCGGCATAACATGAAGAGTATTGGCAATAATGACCACATCAAACTGCTCGTTATCATAAGGAAGTGCCCGGGCATCTGCAACCTGAAAGCAAAGATTGGCAGGTGTTCTCTTTTTTTCAGCTTCAGCAATCATCTGCCGGGAAGAATCGGTGGCAATCATTTTCCGGGAGAAGTTTGCTACCTCCATAGCAATCATTCCAGGCCCCGCGCCCAACTCCAGCACTTTTTTACCCTTTACCTTTGGGATGATCCTTTGGCATATGGCGGCATAAAGAGGACGGCTGGGACGCATGGCTAACCGGTAGACCGGGGCTAAATAATCCCAGACATTATGTTGTTTGTTCGGCATGAGCATTTTTCACCAGAATAAACTGAATCCATTGTTTCTGCGGCCGGTGTTTGCAAGGCGTGCGATGAACCTCCATGATCTGAAGACTGGGAATGGCGGAAAGTAGCATGTACATGGCTTCTTCCGTCATTGAAGCCATAAAACTGCCAAGCTTTTCCCGCCAGCCTTCTTCTTCACCCTCCATAAAGCTGGCATAAACATAGCCAGCAGGTTTTAGGGCGGTGGCAATGCGAGCGAACGCATCCGGTATAGCTCGTCTTGGGATGTGCAGCAAAGAACAGCACGCCCAGACGGCATCATACAAAGCAACATCTTCCAATTGGTCAAAGCGAAGATTTCTTACCGGAATGCCCAGTTTATCGGCTGCAATTTGGCACAGCGCCGGGGCGGCATCAATGGCGCTGACCTGATAGCCCGCTCGCTGGAAAACCTGACTATAATGCCCGTCACCACAGCCCAAGTCTAAAATATGGTCACCTGCTTTCAGATAAGGAATCAAGAAATGTTCCCAGGGCGGGAATGCTCCGCTTTCCTCCATTTTGCTGTGTGCGAACTGGTTATAAGTTTCAATGGTTTTCTGGCAGTATAACCCTTCTAAACCTTCACCTCCACCATTAAGTTAGGCTTATCTAACCAAATATTACTATATGTAGCCTGATAAATCAAGTTCATAAAACATGAATAAAATTTGTGATTGACACGGAGACAAAAGGTGTGATAAATTTAAGTTAGTTAGTTAAAACTAACTAATGTATTTTAGGAGGAGCATATGCATCGTAAATCTGTTTCTTTGGTTCTTGCGCTGGTGCTGGCTTTGGGGTTGTCACTGAGCGCAACGGCTGCCACGCTGCAGGGTGACGCCAATGTAGACGGGCGCACCTACCCGGACGTGATGCCGTTCATCCACCCGCCGTTTTATAACATCCGCTTGATGGTAGAAACGGACGACAGCGGAAAAATCACCGCAGTTCAGGACAACGGGACAGGACTGGAAGGCTCCGTAGAGAGCAAGGACATGGAAGAATTATGGGTAAACAAGAACAAGCCCTTCTTTGACATGATGCTGAAATCCGGCATGCTTGAAAAATTTGTAGGCAAGACAAGGGATGAAGTCGCTGAAATGGCGGTAAACACAGGGGAAGCCGACGCGGTTACCGGCGCGACCATGGTTGGTGTTGCCGCGAAGGAGGCGGTATTGAACGCGCTGGATGGCAAAAAGGGGCTGACTTTCCTGCCCGGAAAAGGCAGCGTGATGCCGGTCAAAGAAATCAGCGGCCGCGATGTGGTGCTGGAAAGCAAATTGCCCGAGGGCTTCCAGGTGGAAATTGTCGATGTGCGCCATGGCGTTAAAAACATGGACGTACTGGATGCCCAATCCTATCAGGTGGAAATAAAGGATGGCCTGCTCTCGCTGCATTTTGAAAATGACCTTGCCCCCGGCAAGTACTTTGTCAATGTGGTTGATGCCTCCCGTACTTTCCGCGCGCCCAATTTTGAAAGCGGGCATGGCGAAGAAGACGAGGCGCAGGCCCCCCGCTTTGTGGTGGATAGCGGCCTTCAGGCAGGGAACATCCGGATAGAAGACCGACAGATTGTTCTGGAAAATGGAGATCTGGCCAATTACCTGAAAAACCTTCAGCATGTGCTCGTTCTGGCTGAAGGTGCTGAAAAGCCCATTGAGCAGGAACCGGTCAGCCATCACGGAACGGTGAATGAGCGCTTCAATCTGCTGACGGAAAATGGAGAACTGAACCCGGACGCTACGCTGTACAACAAAAAGGATCGGACAGAAACCCCGATCTTTGAAAAGGGTAAGACCTACGAAATTACGGTGGTATCGTATGGCTATCCCGATCTCACGGTGAAATACACCGCAGAATAAGCGATTCAACAAAAAGGCTGTCCCGATTGGGGCGGCTTTTTTGTTCTTTACTACTACTTCTGCGTGGAATTTTTCAAATTTTAAATTGCTATATATATCTACTAGCTATATCTACTAGCTTAAAAAGTGGGTGAGCTATGTAGCAATGCCAAAAAGCATAATAAAAGGCTGGTTTTTAAGTTTTAAAGTTCGGCTTGATACACTCTGGTCTCCGTGAATGATGAATAAGTGAGATAAGTGGCTGTGGGTGAAATAACAAGAAAGACTCTTGACAAATCGCAGAAAGTTAGAATAATCTAACCTTAGCGTGTTAGGTGCTTCTAACAGCTGTTCTGCCTGTACCAGCCGAAAAAGACGAGGCAAAAGATGATGATTAACAAACGACTGATTGGTATGGTCAATGAAAGCAAAAAATACATCGCTGGAAATATAGCATGTCAATGGGTATCCCTGGCAGCGAATATTGTAATGATGGGTGCTGTTTCCCATCTGTTGCAAATGATTTATGAGGGAACTGCCGATAAACGGCAGTTCGGCATGACAGCAGTAGTTGCGTTTGTCGCTGTGGTCATTCGTTTTTTCTGCGCTACATTAGCCAGCCGCCTGAGCTACCTTAGCTCCAAGGCGGTCAAAAAGACCCTTCGTGAGCTGATAAATCGTAAACTGCTCTGCTTGGGTACTTCCTACAAAGAAAAGATACAAACCTCTGAGGTTGTACAGGTGGCGATCAACTGGAGTCGTATTTCGGTGCTTATTTGCCACAGTTTTTCTATGCAATGTTAGCTCCGCTGACGCTTTTCGGTGTTCTTAGTTTTGTAAATTTCCCCTCCGCGATTGTGTTGTTGATTTGTGTTCCAATCATTCCTGTGACTATCGTTGCAGTTCAGCGTTGGGCAAAGAAACTGCTCAGCAAGTATTGGGGGCAATATACTGCATTGGGAGATACCTTCCTTGAAAATCTGCAGGGGTTGACTACAACTAAAATTTATCAGTCCGATGGGTTCAAACACCAGGAAATGAACGAACAAAGCGAACGCTTCCGCAAGATTA
>CAZCBC010000122.1:0-1630 GCA_964496775.1 uncultured Oscillospiraceae bacterium | reverse complement strand
CCATTATGGATCTTATCGCCTATGGCGGTGCTGCACTGGGTGTCATTCTGGCAACCAGCCAGTTTCGCGCTGGTTATGTAAATCTGGCAGGCTGTTTGATGATTATCCTTTTGGCTGCCGACTTTTTTCTTCCCATGCGCTTACTGGGCAGCTTCTTCCACATCGCTATGAACGGCGTGGCTGCTTCTGACAAGATTTTCATACTGCTGGATTTACCCGAGGAAGAGCAACAGGATGGCATCATACCGAAGGATTGCACCATTCAAGTAAAAGACCTCCGTTTTTCCTACGAGCCAGAGCGGGAGATTCTTCATGGTGTAGATATGATATTTCCGAAAGGGAGTTTTACTGCCATTGTTGGTGAAAGCGGCTGCGGAAAGTCTACCATTGCAGCTCTTTTGATGGGGCGAAACAAAGGCTATAGCGGCCAATTGACTGTGGGCGGGTTGTCCCTTGCTAAAATCAGCGAATCAAGTTTAATGGAGAATTTTACCTATGTCAGCCATCAGAGTTATTTGTTCAAGGGGACTGTTCGGGATAATTTGCTGATGGCAAACCCCAACGCCACGGACGATGTTCTGTGGGCAACGCTGGAACAAGTCAATCTGGCGGATTTCCTCCGTCGTGAAGGCGGGCTGGATACCGCGCTCAATGAAAAGGCATCTAATCTTTCCGGCGGCCAGTGCCAGCGCCTTGCCCTTGCAAGAGCATTGCTTCATGATAGTCCAGTCTACATCTTTGATGAAGCTACCTCTAACATAGATGTAGAGAGCGAGACTGATATTATGGCGCAAATCCATATACTTGCCCGTTCCAAAACCGTCATTTTGATTTCTCATCGGCTTGCCAATGTAGTTGGTGCGGACAACATTTATGTTCTGGAAAAAGGCATCATCGCAGAGAGCGGTACGCACAACGAACTCTTAGAAAGGAACACAACTTACGCCCAACTTTGGAATGCCCAGCAAGAACTGGAACGCTTCATGAAAAGAGGTGTTGCACATTGAAACGCAGTGGATTTCAAGTGATGGCCCGTTTGGTAGGGCTGGTAAAACCGCTTACCGGCTATATGATTCTTGCCATTATCATGGGACTAATTGGTCATTTATGCGCTGCCTTTATTACGGTGTTCGGTGGCTATGCTGTACTGCATATACTCTATCCGGAATGGCACATGAATCTCAGCTTGGTATTCCGCGCAGTTCTACTATTCGCTGCGGTACGCGGCTTCCTTCGCTATGCCGAGCAGGCATGCAACCACTTTATCGCTTTTAAATTATTGGCATTGATTCGTGACAAGGTTTTTGGCGCCCTGCGCCGCCTGTGTCCCGCTAAACTGGAGGGTAAAGATAAGGGTAATCTAATAAACATTATCACCTCGGATATTGAATTGTTGGAGGTGTTCTACGCCCATACGATTTCGCCTATCTGCATCGCGACTTTGTTCTGCGCTGTTATGGTGATATTTATCGGAAGTTACCATATCGCCCTTGGCGTACTGGCGTTGGCAGCTTATATCACTGTGGGGGTCATCATCCCTCTGTTGACTTCTAAACTCAGCGGTGAGGATGGCATGAAATTCCGTACCAAATCCGGCGAGATACGTACCTGGCTGTTTTCCGCACAGCCG
>CAZCBC010000121.1:0-6295 GCA_964496775.1 uncultured Oscillospiraceae bacterium | reverse complement strand
TAGCTAAAGCTTTCCTTTTCCACCAGCTCGGCTGGTGGTTTTTGTACACTGAAGCGTACAACATAAACCCCGCCTGGAATCCCGGGCGGGGCGGCCTTACGATGCCGTTATATATCCTTACTGCATCCACTCCCCCGTCACAGCATGGATAAAGCTGTTGCGGTAGCGCCAGGCGGGGGTGGCGGTATACCGGCCGTTTTCGGGGCGCACAAGGTAGCAGATTTCGGCGGTGTCCGCCTGCATGCCGGAAGCATGGAATATTTCCAGCGCGTTTTCAAGGGGCAGGGCTTCCTGGGGATTGCCCATGGGGGTAGCCTTGCACCACATCATTTCCAGGTAGTAAAGACCGGCATCATCGATGGTTAGTAGGGCGCGGTTGCTGTCCACATCGCCGTTTTCCACACCCCCGGCGGGCGCCGCCCAGTAGAGGGGCGCGCCCTGGATGGCCTGGCCAAAGGCCACCTTGTAGCTGGGGGCGGTAAACTCCAGCCTGCCGTAGGCCACATTGCTCTGCAATACATAGTCGGTAAAGCCCAGCCGGGCGAGGATATCCTCCGCCTGTTTGATGGCCTCGTCCCCCGTTATCTTGGTGCGGGCAACGCCGCTGGGCTCCACATTTTCCCAGATGCCCTCTTCGTGGGGAGCTTTGTTATCAGGGGCACGCACGATGCTGATATCACTCTGAGGAACATAGTGGATGTTGTTGACCCCGATAAAAGGGGGGCCGCCTACGCCCAAATCCATAAACAGCTCTTCCCGGCTTGTATCCGCCCGGGCCTTGTCCTTATCCTTGCCAAAGGCCAGTTCCTTCATGGCTTCAACGTTTACTTCCGCCGGGCTTAAGGTATAGGTATCCAGTGTCTGCGCCATGGCGGACACCGCAGCAAACAGGCACAGCAATAAGCATATCAAAAAACGCTTCATCAGTTTTCCCTCCCTCCGTACATGCTTTCCCAGGTTTCCATTTTAGGCGGGCTGCTTAAATACATGAGGCCGCCCTCCACCTGTTCTGTCTGGTAGCACACCGTCAACTCGTAATAGCCATTGTCCTCCATGGTAACGGCAAAGTGCGCGCCGTAGCCAATGCCCTGTATAGGCGCTTCGCCCCGGGCTTCCATGGCGGCAATTTTCACCCCGTCCTGACGGCAGGCCTCAATATAAGCGCGGGCAATATCCTGCCACTTCTGGTCATAAGGGTTCAGGTGCAGGTCGGAATATTTTAGCCCCGCCGTGCTGTAGTAGGGCCAGGCAAATATCACCTGGTTGGTGGCGATGTCCAGCAAAGCAAAGTGATTGTCCTGCCCATCTGCCGAGGTAAAATGCGCCCGGTATACGGGGATATCGTCCAGGTGAACGCTGTTTTGATTGGCCCGGCCCATATCCTCGCTGGTTAACTTAAGGGAAAGCGGCGCGTTCAGCAGGCGCTTTAGTTCCTTGCGGGTCTGCTGTTCATGGGCGGCGTACTGGGTGGGCTCCACCGCCGTTCCCTCGTTGCGGTAGGCAAGCAGGCGCAGCAGCTCCTCATCCTTCATCTGCCTGAAGGGGTAGAATCTAAACTCGCCCAGCCCGGCATAATCATCCTCGTGCAGGCGCACCCTGCCCATACCGTCATCCCCCGGCAGAGGGGTAAAGGGCGCTTCGGGGCGCAGGCCATGACGGCGGAACTGATCATCCAATACTATCATGCGCTGGCGCTCATCCTCCTGCCAGAAGCGGCTGACTTCCAGCCCGCCGCCCCGGGCGCAGTTGCGGAAGCTCAGGCTGTCGGGGCTGAAAACCTGCCCAAGCTGCGCAAAAGCGTCAATCAGCTGCAACAATTCTTCATCGGTCATCTCCCGGCCGGGCAGCAGGGTGTATGCCTGTTGTCCCTCGTAGTCCTCGGGGGGCAGGGCATAGACCCCCACCCTAACATCCTCTGTCTTATTAAGGGCGCTCTCCTGTGGCCGCGTGCCCTCTGCGTACTTCGTTTGCAGCTCCTTCAGCCGCTCAATCTCCCCCTCCGACAGGCGGGGGCTTTGGTACACATACACCTCCACTGTGAATGGCCCCATCTCCGACTGGTAGTACCCTGCCATGTTCTCCACCGAGTAAGGCGAAGGGGTCATGGCGGGCTTCACCTCATTCAGGGGCGCCACGGTGGGCAGGGGCACCACCACGTTTTCCTGGGCGGCCAGGGAAGGCAGCGCCAGGCAAAGCAGCAGCAACCAAAGTATCCATGCGGTTTTTTTCATGGTTTGTTCACCTCCTGATTGGATGATAGGGCAGGCGGTGTCACAAAGTCCCCGCCGGGATGTAACGAAATGGTAACGGTAACGGCTTGTTCATTATGAAACGATTGTTTCCACATTTTCATTCCTTCCTTTTCTTGGTATACTGTACACGCATATTATCGTTTTCAAGGAGGCTTCCCTTGCATCAAATTCCTGATACAAATCTTGTCATGTACATCACAGAGGATGGCCTGACAAAAATCGAAGCGACCTTCGATAAGGAAACTGTTTGGCTGTCCCTGGATCAGATGGCACAACTGTTTCAACGGGATAAATCCACCATTTCCCGCCACATTAAAAATGTCTTTTCCGAAGGTGAGTTGTCGCCCGAGTCAACTGTTGCAAAATTTGCAACAGTTCAATCGGAAGGCGCACGGCAGGTGGAAAGGCAAATTGAATACTACAACCTGGATGTTATCATTTCCGTTGGGTACAGAGTCAAGTCTTTGCGCGGCACGCAGTTTCGCAAATGGGCCTCTGAACGGCTGAAGGAATACCTCATCAAAGGCTTTACCATGGATGATGAGCGCCTGAAACAACTGGGAGGCGGCAACTATTGGCGGGAGCTGCTCGACAGAATACGGGACATCCGTTCTTCTGAAAAAGTATTATACAGGCAGGTGCTTGACCTGTACGCTACCAGCGTGGATTATGATCCAAGAAGCGAAGAATCTCTGCTGTTTTTCAAAATCGTCCAAAACAAGCTTCATTATGCCGCCCATGGCCACACTGCCGCGGAGGTAATTTATACACGGGCAGATGCCAGCAAGCCTTTCATGGGGCTAACTACCTTTTCCGGTGCATTTCCCACTGCCAAAGACGTTGTGGTGGCCAAAAACTACCTTGATGAAAACGAGTTAAAGGTTCTTAACAACCTTGTATCCGGATATTTTGACTTTGCCGAAATCCAGGCGATTCGAAAACAGGCAATGTACATGAAGGACTATATCCGTCATCTGGATGCCATCCTCTCTTCCACAGGGGAAAAATTATTGGAAGGCGCCGGGCATATCAGCCACGCTCAGGCAACAGAAAAAGCAAAGGCGGAGTATCGCAAGTATCAGGCGCAAACCATTACTCCTGTGGAGCAATCTTATCTGGATACGATAAAAGCCCTGGAAAAACAAGCGCAAAAGAAAATAAAAGATTAGCCCATATCCTTTCTACCCGCCGGAGTGTAACGAAATGGTAACAGTGGTGCCGCGGCCCTGTTCAGAAACAAGGGTCGTGCTGCCGCCGTGCAGCTTGGCAATCTGCTGGCACAGGCTAAGGCCCAGGCCGGTGCCGCCCGTAGCCCGGGACAAGTCTCCCTTATAGAAGGGTTCCGCCGCCCGGCACAGCTGCTCGGCATCCATGCCGTGGCCTTCATCGGCCACGCTGAAGCCGTGGGAAAGGGAAATGAGGCGCACCGCCTGGCCGGGCTTGGAAGCCCGCAGGGCGTTGTGCAGCAGGTTGTCCGCCGCTAAGCTGAGCAGCGCTTCGTCACCCTTTAGCGTCGTCTCTTCCCCCTCCACCACAATGGGGTTATCAGGATAGCGGGGCTGCAACCGCGCGGCGCTGCGGTGCAACAGCGCCTTGATGTCAATTTCTTCCATACGAAGTTCTTCCCTGGGCAGGGTGGTCAGTTTTAACAACTGCTGATCCATCTCCGACAGGCGCTTGATTTCCGCCGCCATGTCCGCCGCCACCAAGGCACGCTGGGAAGATGTCAGCTTGTCGCTTTCCAGCAGGCGCACATTGCCCAGCAGACTGCACAGCGGGGTGCGCATCTCGTGTGCCAGGGCGTCCAGCAAATGCTGGCGCTGCATCGCTTCCTCCTTCAGGGCCTGCTCCCTGCTTTTGACCGCCCTTTGCATGGCCTGAAAGCTTTGGGCCAGCTGCCCCACCTCGTCCCGGCGGGCGGTAGGCAGGGGCACGGAGCCTTCCTCCCCCTTGGCCAGGCTTTGGGCCGCCCTGTTTAACTGCAAAAGCGGGCGGGTCTGTCCATGGGCCAAGGCAAGGGACAACAGCCCCACCGCCAGCGCGCCCAGCAGGGCATAGCCCATGGCCTCCCGGCGCAAATTGTCCCTGAGAGCATAGACATCGCTGACATCCTGCAAAAACAGCAGCGTCATGTTGCCAATCAAAGGGTTGCCGATAATATACGTCTGGGGGCTTTGCAGGGTATCCAGCAGCGCCGCCCGCTGGCCCCTCAGCAAGCCATGATAGTTATTCGGCAGTGTAAAGCCGTGCAGCGGCATGCCGTTATGCGCAAAGCGCAGGCGGATGCCCTGGTGGGCGTACCTGTCCTGATACTGTTCCGCCAGGCTGAGCAATTCCGGGTAGGTTTTGTCCTTCATCACCCGGCGCAGCTCCAAGGCAATCAACCCCTCCGATACCTGCGCGCGCTGGATTTCCTGCTTAAGGGACAGCCGAAAGGCCCGCTGGGCAGACAGCATGGAAAGGGCCAGCACCAGGGGCACAAACACCAGCACCATTAATAAAGTCAGCCGTTTTTTCATACGTCCTCCGCCCTTTGGTAGCGGTAGCCAAACTTATAGACGGTCTCCACCGCATCCGCGCCTATTTTGGCTCGTAGGCGCTGTACATGGGCATCCACCGTGCGGGTCTCGCCCACGTAGGCGTACCCCCACACCTTATTGAGCAGCGTTTCCCGGCTGACGGCGCGGCCCGCCTCTTTGGTCAACAGGGCCAGCAAGTCAAACTCCAGCGCGGTCAAGGTTACTTCCTCTCCCTTCAGCAGCACCTTTCGGGCGTCATAATCCACCCGCAGCCGGGCATCCTCGTAGGGCGCGTTCCCTTTGCGCACCCGGCGCAATATGGCCTCAATGCGGGCCAGCAGTTCCGCCGGTTCAAAGGGCTTGAGGATATAATCGTCCGCCCCCAGCATCAGGCCCTTTACCCTGTCGGGCACGGCGGTCTTTGCCGTTAAAAACAGCACGGGAATATCCCGCTGAATAAAGGCTTCCGCCAGGGAAAAACCATCCTCCCCCGGCATCATGATGTCCAGCAGCGCCACATCAATGGCATGCTCATTCAGCAGCGCCCGGGCTTCCTGCGCGTTTCGCGCCAAAAAACATGCATGCCCCGCAAGGCTCAGGTGCATATCCAGCATCCTCAGGATGCTGCCTTCGTCGTCAGCCGCCAGAATATGGGCCATGGTATCCCCCCTTTGTTCCATTGTACCATGCAAGGCAGGCGCATTTGTGTAACAGAGTTGTAAAAGAAGGGTATAAAAATCCCCGCTTCTTTAGGAAGCAGGGACTGGTAATGTTTCTTTACGGCGCCGCCAGCGGCGAGGGCTTGCCGCCTTCGGAGCCTTCGGGCATCAGCAGGCCGCCCACATCCACATAGGGGACATCGTCCCGCAGGCACCTTAAGGAATAGGCGGTGTCGGACAGGCGGAAGGAAAAGTCCACCTTTTCTTTACCGCGGATTTCCCGGTTGTAGTTGACCGCCATGGTCTGTATGGGGGTTTTTCCCAATACCTCTTCCCCCAGGATGTCGGTTACCCACTCAGCGCAACGGGTATTGTTGACATGGCCGTTTAAGTCCAGATCAGAAAAGTGGGGAATGTACTGGCTTAATTGTTCCGGGGCGTCGGCCGCCTTGACGGCGGAGGGGTAGCCCATGGGCTTTTCTAAGTCGCTGTTGTCGGGCATGCACTGGTTTACCCAGTCCAGCGCCGCCATGGCGCCGGTGGACAAGTCCATCACCGCCCAGTAGCTGCACGCCGTACCCACCGTTTCGCTCCGCTGGTTTTCAAAGATGAAAAAGCGGGGATACAGGGTGCGCCTTGGGGCCGTGGGAAAGGTGCGTACCTTGATGGTATCCAGCCACACGGGGTACTTGTGCACATGAAACTCGCTGCGCGTTAAAACCCAAATGGCGTTGGAGCGCTTCAACAGGTTTTCCCGCCCGCAGCCCATATATTCCGAGTGTTCGCCCGCCATCTCCTGCATAGTCATGAGGATTTCGTTGGGCTTCCAGCGGCCATATCGGTCGCATACGCCGGAGCGCATGAT
>CAZCBC010000120.1:0-6457 GCA_964496775.1 uncultured Oscillospiraceae bacterium | reverse complement strand
CAAGCGGGAAGGTGTAAGCATTGAACGGGCCGAAAAAATGCTGCATGATGCACTAGAAAAAGAAAATGATGCGTACTGGAAAGCGCGTATTTATCGAGGCCTTGGTGAAATATACGACAAGCAGAAAAACGATATTGTGAAAGCTCTTGACTACTATAAACAGGCCTTGTACTGGGATGATGGTGTCGGCGTAAAGCGTCGGCATGATTACCTCGAGAAAAAAATCATAAAAAACATTGGAAAAGCATAGCAGATCATCGAATTCAATACAGACTATTACTGTGTACAATAACACTTCCCCCGCCCTTTTCTGATACAATGAAGGAGCATTCCAACACACGAGGAGCCAATATGAAGTTCATCCATCTTTCAGATTTGCATATCGGCAAGCGGGTCAACGGGTTTTCCATGCTGGAGGATCAGCGGTTTATCTTGACGCGCATCCTGCAAATTATCGGGCAGGAAAAGCCCGATGCCGTGCTGATTTGCGGCGACGTGTACGATTTGTCCGTCCCCTCCGCCGAGGCGGTGCAGGTGCTGGACGAGTTTTTAGTGCGCCTGGCGGGGATGAAGGTGCCCACCCTGATTATCAGCGGCAACCACGATTCTCCCGAGCGCCTGGCCTTTGCGGCGCGGCTGCTGGAACACAGCGGCATCCATTTGTCCCATGTGTATGACGGCAGCGTTAAAAAAATCACCCTCGCCGACCGGCATGGGCCGGTGGATTTCTATCTGCTGCCCTTTATTAAGCCCGCCCATGTGCGCCGTTATCTGGAGGAGGCGGAAATCGACACCTACACCGACGCCCTGGACGCCGCCATACAGCACATGGGCGTGGACGAAAATCGCCGCAATGTGCTGCTGACCCACCAGTTCATCACAGGTTCCGCCCGCAGCGAGTCGGAGGAGGTTTCGGTAGGCGGGGCCGACAATGTGGATGCCCGGGTATTTGCCCCCTTTGACTACGTGGCGCTGGGCCACCTGCACGGCCCCCAGAACGCGGGAAGCGAAAGGATACGTTACTGCGGCTCGCCGCTTAAATATTCTTTTTCTGAGTGCGGGCAGCAAAAATCCCTGACGGTGGTGGAGATGGAAAAAAAGGGCCATCTGACAGTACGCCTTATACCCCTTGAACCCCTGCGGGACATGCGGGAAATGCGGGGCAGTTTTGAGGAAGTAACCACCTTGGCCGCCAGCATGGGCAAAGAAAAAGAGGACTATCTGCACATCACCCTAACGGATGAAGAGGACATCCCCGAAGGCATGGCCAGGCTGCGCGTCCACTATCCCTACCTGATGGGAATAAAGTACGACAACCAGCGCACCCGGCAAAGCCAGAAGGTGGGCGGCGCCACCGGGGCGGACAGCAAAACGCCCCTGGAACTGTTTGAGGATTTATATTTTTTGCAGAACAACCAGCCCATGACGGCGCAGCAGAAGGGCTTTTGCGCCGATTTGATTGAGAGCATCTGGGAGGGGCAGGCATGAGACCTAAAGTAATGACCTTGTCCGCCTTTGGCCCCTATGCCGGACGCACCGTGGTGGACTTTGAGCGCCTTGGCCAAAGCGGCCTGTACCTGATTACCGGGGACACGGGGGCCGGTAAAACCACGCTGTTTGACGCGCTGACCTTCGCGCTGTACGGCGAAGCCAGCGGCGACAACCGGGAAGCATCCATGCTGCGCTCCAAGTACGCGCAGCCCGACACCCCCACCG
Source organism: uncultured Oscillospiraceae bacterium (assembly GCA_964496775.1). GTDB lineage: Bacteria > Bacillota > Clostridia > Christensenellales > Aristaeellaceae > DTU024. The sequence continues at coordinate 4,741 of CAZCBC010000120.1, read as the reverse complement.
AGGTGGAGCTTACCTTTGAATACGCGGGGCAAAGCTACCGCGTGCGGCGCAACCCCCAGTACGAGCGCCCCGTCAAACGGGGCGAAGGCATAACCACCCAGCGGGCGGAGGCGGAGCTGCACCTGCCCGACGGCACGCTGCTGACCCGCACGGCGGAAGTGGACGACGCCCTGCGGGGCATACTGGGCATCAACCGCAAGCAGTTTGCCCAGATTGCCATGATTGCCCAGGGGGATTTTTTGAAGCTGCTGCTGGCCTCCACCGAGGAGCGCAAGGGCATCTTCCGGCAGATTTTCCGCACAGAGCCCTTTCAAAAATTGCAGGACGCCCTGAAACAGCAGACCAGCCAGCTAAACACCGCGTGCGAGCAAATGCGCGCCAGCATACGCCAATATGTAAAGGGCATCCAGTGGTACAAAGAGGATGTAAAGTACCTGGAGGTACAAAAAGCCTGGGAGGGCGCACTGCTGACCAAGGATGTGCTGGCGCTGCTGGAAGAATTGCTTCAGCAGGACAGCCAGCAAAGGGACAGCCTGGAGCTAAGCCTTCATGCCCTGGAAAAACAGTTGGAAGAAGTAAACCAGCGGCTGGGCCAGGGGGAGGAAATACAGAAGGCCCAGGCAGCGCTCAGCCAAGCGCAGGAGAGGCTTCAGGAAGAGGAAAAAGGCATTCTGCTAAAAGAAACGGCGCTTAACAAGGCGCGGGAAACCGAGCCGTTTTGGGAGCAGCTGCTGTCCCAAGTCTCAGTGCTGCGCAGTACACTGCCCGCCTATGACGGGTACGCGCAAAAAATACAAACCATTCAAACCGCGGAAAAGGAGTTGCTGAATATACAGCAGACGCTGGAAAACACCCTGGCACAGCATCAGCAAGCCCGGGCAAGGGTGGAGGAGTTAAAGCAGGCGCTGGCCACGCTGAAGGACGCAGGGCAAAACCGGGAAAAGCTGAGTGGGGAGCTGAACGCCCTTGTTACCCGGCACAAAGCCCTGCAAAGCCTCAGCCAGAGCATCGCGGATTATATGACGCTGCGGGCACGCTTGCAGCAAGCCCAGCAGGCGTATACCGAGGCGGCCAGCAAGGCGCAAAAGGCCCAGGCTGATTATGACCGTATGCACCAGGCTTTTTTGAACGAGCAGGCGGGCATACTGGCTGAAACCCTGTCCCCCGGGCAGCCCTGTCCGGTGTGCGGCGCGACGCAGCACCCCCACCCCGCCCAAGCCGCCCAGAGCGCCCCCACCGAAGCGGCGCTGAAAACAGCCAAAAAAGAGGCGGAAACGCTGGCCCTGGCCATGCAAAACGCCCACGGCCAGGCGGCTTCCCTGAAGGGGCAAAGGGACACCCAGAAGGACAATATCTTGCGGGAAACCCAGGAATTGCTGGGGGATGTTGACCTGAACACCCTGCCCGAAACGGTGGCCGGCGCCCTGAAGGAAGAAGAGGAAAAAATCCGCCTGAAAGAGGCGGAACTTACAAAAGAGCAGGAAAACGTAGCCAATAAAGAACGCATGGAAAAGCAGCTGCCCCTTCAGGAAAAGGAGGAGGCGGAGTTAAGCGCCGCCAACAGCGAACATCAAAAAAACCTGGCCGCATTAAGCGCTCAGATACAGCAATTAAAAAAGGACGCCGAGGAAACAGCGGCGGGGCTTAAATATCCCAACAAACAGGCGGTGGAGCGGCGCATGGCCGAATTGCTGCAGCAGGTGCAGGAAATGAAAGCCGCGCTGCAAAGCGCCCAGAAAGCGTATGAAGAAGGCATAGCAACGCAAAACAGCCTGAAGGGGCAAATTGCTACGCTGCAAGTGCAGCTGAAAACAGCGCCTCAGCTTGATATCGCCGCCCTCCGGGGGCGCAAACAGGCGCTGCTTGCCGAAAAGGCGGAAACGGATAACGCCCGCGCCGCCCTGCTGATGCGCCTGCAAGCCAACACCGCCTCCAAAACAGGCATTGAAAGCCAGGCGGAAACGCTGACCGAAACGGAGAAAAGGCTTTCCTGGGTGCGGGCGCTAAGCAACACCGCCAATGGCGCAGTGTCAGGCAAGGAGCGCATCATGCTGGAAACCTATGTTCAGATGGACTATTTTGACCGGGTGCTGCACAAGGCCAATACACGCTTCCAAATGATGTCTAATGGACAATATGAGCTGAAACGCAGGGAGCAGGCGGAGGATTTGCGCAGCCAGAGCGGGCTGGAAATGGACGTGGTGGACCATTACAACGGCAGCCTGCGCAGCGTGAAGACGCTGTCGGGGGGCGAATCCTTCATGGCGTCCCTGTCGCTGGCGCTGGGCCTGTCCGACGAGATACAATCCTCCGCCGGGGGCGTGCGGCTGGACACCATGTTTGTGGACGAGGGCTTCGGCTCGCTGGATGGGGACACGCTGCGCCAGGCCATGCGGGCGCTGGAATCGCTAACCCAGGGCAACCGCCTGGTGGGCATCATCTCCCACGTGGCGGAGCTGAAGGAAAGGATTGACAAGCAAATCCGCGTCACTAAGGATAAACAGGGCGGCAGCCATGTGGAAGTTGTGGCGGGCTGATATCCCCCTTCTTTAACAAAATCCAAGTTACTATGATATAGGTATTCTAACCATGACGGCATTGCCGCGCATATCCTGATAACAAACCTTCCGTCCCTTTGAAATGAAAACCACTCGTATTGGAGGTTAACGATTATGATGGAATTTTTACCGCAACCAAAGAAGCTAAGCAAGGCGGAGGGTGTGTTTCGCCTGGGCCTAACCACCCCCATTGTGCTGGTTGCCCTGCCGCAAAACTGCCTTCTGTACGCTGAGCTGCTGCAAAAGGAAATACAAGAAGCAACGGGGCTTTATCTCGAAATCACCGCAGGCAAACCCAAGGAAGGCGCTGTTGTGCTGGCGCTTGATTCCGGCGTTGAAAAGGGACACTACCGCTTAAGCATCGCCCCTTCTCAGGTTCTTATTAGTGCATCCCAAAATGAAGGGCTGCTGCACGGCGTGATGACGCTTTGCCAGTGGATACGCCGCCACGGGGCGATTCTTCCCTGCCTGAGCATTGAGGACTGGCCTGACCTAGATAACCGCGGCTACTATCTGGATTGTTCGAGGGGACGCGTCCCTACCCTTAAAATGCTGAAAAAATATGCCGACCTGCTGGTGCGCTATAAAATCAACCAGTGGCAGCTATACATTGAACATACCTACCTGTTTGAAGGTTTAAGCGAGGCCTGGCGGCACGACACCCCTTTAACCGCGCAGGAAATTATGGAGCTGGACCGCTATTGCAACGAGCGCCATATCGAGCTTGTCCCCTCCCTATCCACCTTTGGACACATGTACGAGATACTGTCCACCAAAACCATGTCCGACTACTGCGAGCTGGAAAACTCCGAAAGCAAGCCTTTCGGGTACATAGCCACAGAATGGCATCATACATTAAATGTCGCGCACCCCAACGCTCTGCCCTGGATGCTGTCCCTGATTGATGAATACCAGGCCCTGTTTACCTCCAAAAAATTCAATATCTGCTGCGATGAAACCTTCGACCTGGGCACGGGACGCAGCAAGCAGTTAGTGGAAGAAAAAGGCAAGGAAACGGTGTATGTGGAGCATGTCGCCGCCCTGTGCAACCACCTTTTGTCCAAGGGCATACAGCCGCAGTTCTGGGGGGATATCATCTGGCGGCATCCTGAAACCTATGAACGTATCCCCAAGGGAACGGTGTGCTTAAACTGGGGCTACCGCCCAGATCAGCCGGAGGATGAAATACGCGCCCTTGCGGAAGTCGGCGCCACCCAGTACACATGTTCCGGCGTTTGCGCCTGGAAATATCTGATACCGCTGTACGAAACCGCCTTCCTGAACAACCGCGCCATGTCCTCCCACGCCCGAAAGTATAAGGCCATAGGCCAGTTAAACACAGACTGGGGCGACTGGGGGCATATGTCCCACCCGACGCTGGCCATCCCCGGCATTATCTACGGGGCAACCTTTGCCTGGAATGCCGACAATGTCGATTTTGACGCGATGAATCAGGCAATCGGTCTGCTTGAATTTGGCGACAGAAGCGGTCAGCTGCTTGAAGGCATGAACATCCTGAGCAATGCGCAGACAATGTGTTGGGGACATCTGGTGCTGGCCATTGAAGAAGAGGCCCTGTTTGAAAAAAGAAAGGGCGAAATTTCCATGGAAGCCCTTCAAAAGTCTGAGGAAAACATCAACAAAGCCCTGCTAATGATTGACAGCGCCGCACCCCAAATGCCCACAAAGGAAAAGGAGATCATCTCCGCTTTGCACATCGCCGCCCTGGGCACCCGGCTTTTTAACCGATATGGCCTCTGGCGCTTAGGCGACAGACAGGTAACCAATCAATCCATCCAGCTTGCGGTCGAGATTGAAAACTGGTACAGGCTCCACCAAAACCAAAGGAAAACCGTCGCCAAAGAGGGCCCTTCCTACCGAAGCCTGCACATTATCTGCCGTGTAGCAGACCAACTGCGGGGCAGGAATATTTCTTCGTATAATTTTGTAAAATAAAGGTGTTCGGGGAGGCCTGAACATTCAGCCCGTCAAAAAAGGCCATTCTGCGTGGCCTTTTTTTGTTATCAATAACATAATTGGTTGCCGTTTGAAGCCGCAGGAGCTTAGCGCAATCCCTCTCTTATCACAGCGCTCATTACGCGGTCACCCCAACACTTCCTGAGCATAATGCACCGAGTCCATGGCGCCTTTGGCGTAGAAGTCGGCGCCTATCATGGCGGCGT
>CAZCBC010000119.1:3396-6505 GCA_964496775.1 uncultured Oscillospiraceae bacterium | reverse complement strand
GTCGGCGGCTAAATCGTGAAATCCTTCACCTAGCGTTTCGTGGGTTTCGGTAATGAATACAAAGGCCTTACGGTCTTCCTGGCGGATAATGTCTTTCAGTGCGGAAACTTCCATCCTGCCCACGACGCACAGCAGCATGTTAACTTTCTCGCCGCTGAAACCGCCCGTAGCGTTAAGCACTGTTACGCCGCGCTGCATTTCTTCCAGTATTCTGCGGGTGATGGACTCATGCTTCTCCGAAATAATGTAGCAGGCCTTTTCCGTGCCGATGCCGGTTAGAACGACATCCAGCACCTTGGAAGTGATAAAAACGCTGATCATGGCATGCATGGCGTGTTCAGCGCTTATAAAAATACCGGCAGCAAAGATGACAAAAAAGTCAAATATGAAAAGAAACATTCCAACGGAAATGCCGGAAAACTTTTTGTGCAGCATGCGTGCCAGCATGTCTGTGCCGCCGGTGGTGGCGCCGCCACGCAGGATAACGGCCAGCCCTGCGCCCAGCAGGACGCCCCCATAGATGGATGCCATCAGTGGATCCCTGGTGATGGGGTCAATTTTCAGAATGTCTATCAGCACCGAGAAAAGCAGCGTGGCAAGCAATGTTCTAAAAACAAAGCGCTTCCCCATGGTGCGGAAACCTGCCAGGAAAAGGGGAATATTCAGGAACAGACTGGTTAAGCCGACAGGAAGATTCAGCAGGTAGTTTAAAATGGTAGCAACACCTGTTACACCGCCGGGAGCGATGCTGCTTGGGATTAAAAAGAGAGGATAGGCAGCGGCGCCTATCAGGCATCCCAGTAAAATCTGGGCATAATCAAGCAGTATTTGTTGCGTGCTGTGGGCGGTTTTCAAAGGAATCCTCCTAACACATTCATGTATAATTGCGGATTTCAGTATAACATATCATGCAACATTTTGGAATGTTCATAAGCCGTGCAGGATTGTGTAAACCTTTGTCGAAATGGTATAATAAGCATATAGTATTCCCGATAGAGAGGAGCAAATATCATGAAGACGACCATTACTGCCAAGGACATGGTGGTGACACCGGGTATCACCAACCGCATTCTGAAGAAAACCGCGACGATGAGCCGGTATCTACGCCCGGATACAGAGATGTTCGTTCGCCTGAGAAAAGAAAAAAACCAACGCATTGTTGAAATCACCGTACCCATGCAGGGTGTTACCCTTCGCTCTGAGGCGGCCAGTGATGACAACCTGTATATGGGTATTGATAAAGCGCTGGCTAAACTGGAAAAGCAGATTCTGCGCCATCGCACCAAGTTGGAGAAACGCCTGCGTGAAGACTTGGATATCACTGAAGCGCCGGAATTTATCGAAACACTGGATGCATCCGATAAGGCTGCCAAGGAAGTGGTTCGTACCAAGACCTATACTGTGCGCCCCATGCATATGGAAGACGCCATCATGCAAATGGAAATGTTAGGCCACAGTTTCTTTGTATATATTGATTCGCAAACAAATGAAACCCATGTGCTATATAGCCGCAGGGACGGTAACTTAGGTTTACTGGTGCCGGAAAATTAACGGCAGGCTTGTAGTAAGGAACCGCGCAGCGATGAAGCTGCGCGGTTCTTTTAAAAATGCTTTTGATGTTTGTACTCTTCCAGCCGCTTAAGCGCCACGGACAGCAAGGTTCGGCGATCATTTTGCTCAAAGCCATTGACTACGCGCTGCAACAGGTACTGCAATGTTTCGCCTAAAAAAGGGCCGGTATCGAAGCCGTGCTCAACCAATACCCTGCCATCAACGGCCAAATCCTTTAAACCAAGACAAGCATCGCCATGCGCCATGTCGTTTGCGCGGGCAATCAAATCATCAATGTTCCTTACTTTTTCGGCTACATGGGGCGCGTGTGCGCCTAAATCAGCCCGTTGCAACCACATGAGTTTGATAAACAATGGATGTCCCAGTTTGTTAAGCCACATTTGCAGATTGTCGGGACCGATGCGCTCATCATGATATTTGACCAGGGTAGTTACTTCCTTCGTTAAGGCATTGGACTGGCGCAGGGAAGTCATAACATTTTCCACAATGCGGGTGCTGATTGCCATATGGCCGCGGAAATGCGTCGTTCCGTCCGGATCGTAGGTAATGGCGTCCGGTTTGCCGCTGTCATGATATAGCGCAGCCCAACGTACGGCCAAATCCGGTGGCGTATCGCTGAGCGCGTGGAGAGAATGCTCCCATACGTCGTAACAATGGAAGAAAGAACGCTGCGGGCAACGGAACATAGGCTCCAGTGAAGGGAGTACTTCAAACATGATGCGGGGATACTGCCGGAAAACTTCGGCGGGCTGTGTCCCTAGCATCAGCTTGTTCAATTCCTCCGTGATGCGCTCTATGCTGACTTTTCGGATGGACGCCTTTCTTTCCTCCATGGCCTCCAGGGCGCTTTGCTCAATCGAAAAACCAAGTGTTGAGGCAAAACGTAAAGCGCGCAATATGCGCAAGGCATCTTCGCTGAAGCGGTGCCGAGCCTGACCAACGCAACGAATCAATTTGTTATCGCAGTCTTCGCGGCCGCCAAATAAATCCACAATGCCGCTTGCCGGGTGCCATGCTAAAGCGTTCATGGTAAAGTCCCTGCGCATTAAGTCTTCCGCAAGGCTGTGGGTAAAACTGACATGGTCCGGTCTGCGGCCATCACTGTAGGGGCCATCAGCCCGGAAAGTAGTAATTTCAACTGTGTTGTGTCCTAATACGAGGGTAACTGTGCCGTGGCGTATGCCGGTATCTATGGTGCGCTCGTCCTGAAAACATGTTTTGATTTCTTCAGGGTATGCGGAGGTACATATGTCATAGTCGTGAGGAGGGATGTGCAGGTAGTGGTCCCGTACGCAGCCGCCAACAAGATACGCTTCATGGCCGCTGTCGTTTAAGCGGGTGATAGCTTCCAGGACAAAGCCGGGTACAGGAAAACGCATGTACAATCCTCCCTTTTCCACACGTAATCAAAGCATACAGGACGCTGGAAATCTTGTCAAGTAAGGCAAAGCATGCTACAATTGGAACACTTTTAAGGACAACTACATTAATAATCCAATAGCCGCCGACCGGTTGAGATACGATGTGCTCTACCATA
>CAZCBC010000119.1:0-3386 GCA_964496775.1 uncultured Oscillospiraceae bacterium | reverse complement strand
CGTTTAAGGAGGGTACGAAATGGATGCAACAGCGGCAGTGCTTATGGCGCGGGAACTGCTCGACAAAGCCACGCCGATGCGCTTTGACTGCGGTTTTCTGTGCGGCGAAGCCTGTTGCGCAGCCAGTGAGGCAGGGGAAGGCATGCTGCTGTTCCCCGGGGAAAAAGAATTGTATGCCACCATGCCCGATGGCTTTTCTATTGTGCGGGACATTGGTGCGCAAAACGGTTGGCTGCTGATTTGCGGGGGCACCTGCCGCCGTGAAGACAGACCGCTTTCCTGCCGCATGTTTCCATTGATACCGTATATCCGCAGGCAGCCTGATGGTTTAAGCGCCGGCGTTGCCATGGATGTGCGGGCGTGGCCGATATGTCCATTGATGGAAAACGGCATAAAGGGCTGTGCGCAATCCTTTGTTGAAACACTTGGGCAGGCTGCCCGGGTTTTGTGCGTTGTTCCGGAACACCGTCATTTTATAGCCCAGCTTACAAGAAGGCTGGATCAATATAGGGATTTTTCGTGAAAGGGGAATAGAGATGATCTGGCAGCGATCCTTTTGCGATAAAGAAGTTAATATGATGCCGGGCGCCGGCGGGTTGCTGATGATGTCTGACGCCATGACGGCAGATTTGTCCCCCTTTTTTGGCACTGTGCAATGTGTATATCTGGATCCGCCCTACTACACCGGCGATAAATTCACCGTCAAGGTACGGGTGGGGGAAGATGGCTGGTTAAAGGATGGTCGTACGCTGACTTTGCCCGCCTACGATGACTTTTCAGGCGCGACAAAAGAGACATATCTTTCTTTTCTGCGGGGGATTATTACGCTGTCCCATCAATTGCTGTCTGATGAGGGTTCCTTTTTTCTGCATCTTGATTACCGGGCGGCGCACCATGCCAGGTTTTTGTGCGACGAGATTTTCGGGGAAGACAACTTTGTCAATGAAATTATCTGGAACTACCAGACGGGCGGGCGCTCTAAGCGATACTTTAGCCGCAAGCATGACAACATCCTGTTCTATGGGAAAACAGCGGACAGATACTTTGACATTACCAAAGTGCCATCCCGCAAAAAGAAGGATCATAACAATCACATGAAGCGGCATGTGGATGAAAAGGGGCGCAGTTACCGCTCCATACAGTCGGGCGGCAAGACCTACACCTACTATGATGATGAACCCTCCTACCCTGATGATGTGTGGGCGGATGTCAGCCAGATGCAGCAGCGGGATCCCCAGCGCACCGGCTATCCAACCCAGAAGCCGCAAGCTTTGCTGGATAGGATAATTCGCTGCTGTACAAGGGAAAATGATTTGGTGGCGGACTTTTTATGCGGCTCGGGCACAACCCTTGTGACCGCGGCGGCAAATAACCGAAGATTTTTGGGCATGGACGCCTCTCCCCATGCCTTGTCAGTCAGCCGCAAGCGTTTGCAGGCAACCGCGCTCAATGTGCTTGCCCCGCTATCGGATATAAGCGCGATGGTGGACGCGGGCGTCATTCCGGGGATAGGCTTTTATGATGTGGACCTCAATGCCTATACATTACCTGCCGATGCCTTTCGGGGCGCTATGATATCACCTAAAGGCAAAGCGATTCATGGTATGGATGCGGTAGACCAATGGTATGCCGGCTTGCTTAACGGTACCACCTTCCATGTTTACGCTTCTGCGGTGCGGAGCAAGCAAAGCCCGGTATTGCCCAGAACATTGAAGGTCCCGCTGCTCAGAGGGACGGTAGGCATCCTTATTATAGATGTATTGGGCAACCGCACGTTTTGGACGGCATCATCACAAGTGTAGAGATTGTGGGGATGTTGTGGAATATATTTATGTTTTATGTTAAAATCAGAGCCGGAAGTGGAGGATGCGCTCAAAATCGGGGCGTTTCTATTGGGGAAAGGGGTGCTGGCTAATGGCGATTGAAAATATTGGAATCGACCTGGGGTCCTCCAATGTGTTGATTTATGGGTGCGGCAAGGGCGTTGTGCTCAACGAGCCGGCTGTTTTAGCGGTTGATCATGATTCCCGCAGCGTGATTGCCATTGGCATGGAAGCCTATAAAATGATGGGACGCGAACCCGGAAACATTGAGGTTGTGCGGCCTTTGCAGTATGGCGCCATCAGAGATTTTGACATGCTGGGTATTATGCTTAACCACTTCGTTGTGATGGTTGTAGGAAAACGGGTGTTTTCCCGTCCCCGCGCAGTGCTGTCTATTTCCAGCATGGTGAATGAACTGGAAAAGCGGCAGTTGCTTCTGGGGATGCTGGAGGCTGGCGCCCGGCGCACCCAGATTTTGCCCCGCCCCCTGGCGGCGGCTGTAGGAAGCGGACTGAAGGTGATGCCGCCGGTGGGACACCTGGTTATCGATATTGGCGGTGCCAACAGCCATGTCGCAGTCATTGCTTCGGGGCAGATTATGGCGGAAAGCACGGACATATGCGGTGGGGACGCCTTTACCGAAGCCATCATTCGGTATGTCAGACTGAAGCATAATTTGCTGATAGGCTTCAGAACGGCGGAAGATATCAAGTGCGCAATCGGCACTGTTCGGGACTTGGGTGAGAGTGACCTCTCCTTGCCCGTTGCGGGGCGTAACCTGGTCAGCGGGCTGCCTAACCAGATCGATCTGAGCCGTAACGAGGTTACCGAGGCGATGGAAGAATCGATGCGTACCATGCTGGAAGGGATACGCGGCGTAATCGAAAAGTTACCCCCAGAACTTGCTAATGACGTATTTGATAACGGCATTATGCTGACAGGGGGCGGCGCTATGCTGAAGGGATTGCAGGAAGTTATTTCTGAAGATATTAAAGTGCGCTGCTTTACCGCGGAGGATCCCCAGCGGTGTGTTGCCGCAGGCTGCGGTTATGTGCTGGAACGGATGGAAGAGTTTGGTGCTCTTCTGGGCGACAATCGCAGGAGACGCCGATAAAAAGAAAACCGCACGATTTTCCTCGTGCGGTTTTTCTTTAAGAATGTCAGGCTTCGATACTCTCAGCGGACATTTTAGGCAGCGCGCGGACAACCTTGCCGCTGCGCAGGCAGCGGGTGCATACGCTCAGCCTTGTAGGCGTGTTGTTCAGCATCACACGGATGTTTTGAACGTTGGGCGCCCACTTTTTACCGCTCTTGCGGTTAGAGTGGCTGACCTTGTGGCCGTTCAAAGTACCTTTTTCACAAACTTGACAAAACTTTCCCATCAATAACACCTCCCTGCCGGTATTCAAAGAGCCAGGCTCTAACATCCATCAAAAATGACAGCTTGGTTATAGTATCATAGCGTCTCATGTTTTGCAAGTAAAATTTTAACAAATAGAAGTTTCTATGTGTAGGAGTACCATACATATTGGACAGTAGGGAAGAAAGGAGGAGAAAAAAAGA
>CAZCBC010000118.1:0-6557 GCA_964496775.1 uncultured Oscillospiraceae bacterium | reverse complement strand
GCTATGACCGCCTATGACGTGCTGACGGATACGGAACTGAGGGAGAAAGCCCTGGCAGAGCATCAGAAGAATATGCGGGGGAGGGTGTATTAAGATTCGTTACCCCCAATTATAGGTTCCAAGGGGGCATCCCCCTTGGTAGGGTACGTTAAAAGAGAATTCAACTACAAGCTACTATCGCTCATGTGTTCGCAGAAAAATAGTGTCGAAAGAAAACACGACTGAAATAAATCGTTTTTATAGAATTATTCCCACATAAATGATAGAATTCTTAATGAAAAGACCATTCACTACGACATAATAGAAGGGTGTTAGTAAATGACAAACCGCAGAGGAGACGCAACACTGTTTGGTTTTGATTTTCAAGTAAACGCTGCTATCGTTCTTATGTTAGACAATGTACGTGAATTGAAATATCTTCGCCTTGAAAGTGAATATGAAGATATTGATATTGAATTAGTTTCTGGAAAGCATATTCTTGCACAAGCAAAAGCAGTGGTGAATAGCAGTTATGACTTCCAAAATGTGCGTAAGAATTTAAAAAAAGCGCTAGAATCATTATCAGAGGGCAGCCAAAAAACACAAGTTGAAAAGCTAATATTAATAACAAACTCGCCCAACCCTCTCAAAGAAGAGGCTTCGCGCAGTATTTTTTATGGTCCTGCACAACGAGATTTTTCAACGCTTCCTAACTCATCAAAAAAAATTATTACAGATTATCTTTCAACAATTGATCAGCCGTTGAATCCTGACAAATTTCAAATTCGAATTATACCTTTCGAAACAGACGATGAGGCTGAACGTTATAAGGTTATTTTGCAGGAGATCAACAATTTTATCGGAGAAATCAATCTTGATCTTCCTGGCCTTGGTAAAAAGCTTCATCAAGTTTGGTGTGCTGACATTTTCAAAAATGGCTCTAAAAAAAATCTGAGTTTTAAGATTTCGAAAAAAGGCTTAATATGGCCGATTATAGTTATAGTTACAGATGTAGACAGAATGGAAAATGATTTTAGGGATAGGTTTGATTCTATACATTATGACGAAATAGTCCGTCGTTATCGAGAATTGATTGATTCTTGTTGTGAACGTGTAGAATTCTTCACAAAAATTCTTTATGATTATAATGAGTATAGAAGTATACATATGGGAAAAGATAAATGCCTAAGTTTTACAGAGGAAATGTGGAAAAATTATACTTCTGAATTCGAAAGTGATAGCTTAGATGATGAAATCTTGGAAGGATTGATAAAGGTTATTGTCTATAATGTTGTTCGCAGACGCTATGATATCGATCGGATCAAAAGAGGGGTGCTTCTATGATTATTAGATCTATCCATATCACGGAAGGCTTATTTGAGCGGAATATTAATTTTTCGCCAAGAGTTAATTTGGTTCATAGTCAGAAAAACAGCACTGGTAAAACAACTTTACTGAGACTTATTCTTTATTCTCTTGGATATAACATCCCCAATACTAAAAAAATGGCGTTCGAACATTGTGAAGTTGAAACTGTAATTGATACTGAAACAAATGGCGAAATCATTCTCATGAGAACAGCAGCTAATCATATTGTTGCTACAATAAACGGAAATAGAAATACTTTTGTTTTGCCTGAACAACAACATAAATTGCATGCTCTTATTTTTGGAACGGATAACAAAGATATTTTAGACAATTTACTTGGAGCTTATTATGTAGATCAAGAAAAGGGCTGGACACTTCTGAATCGAGGAGTTGCCATAGGAAGTATTCGATTCAATATAGAGGCACTAATCAGAGGATTGTCTGGAAGAGATTGTACAGACTTATTAAATGCAGAAATCAAATTATCACGGGAACTGGAAAAATATCGTCAAATCTCTAGCGTTGCTAAATATCAGGAAAAAATCGAACAAGAAAGTGATATTATTGCAATCGATCCATATAGCGAGAAATTAGTAATTGAACTTGACAAACTATCAATAAAGCGAAAGCAAATAGAAAAAGAGCTTCGCAGACTTGATCGTGCTATTAATGACAATAGACAATTCAATAAGTTTATTTCAGAAATGAAGTTACTTGTTAGAACTCCCGAAGGCAAAACGATTCCGGTTACTTCAGAAAATATAGTTGGATATAATGACAACATTGAGTATCTGATCACCAAGCATAAATTGGTTTCAGCTGAGCTTTCTACTGTTCTTGATAAAATAAAAAAAATAGAATTACAGCACGAAAAAGAAACAGAGCAGTTGGCTTTTTTGGAATCCGATTCATTTACTGATACATTTGACAAAAAAATATCTAATATATCAATAAATCCCATCACAGTTCAGAGAGAAATTAAGCGCTTAGAAAACAAACTATCTAATATACGTAAATCAATTTCTGATCGCACAAAATTAAATAACAATATCGTATCTGAAATGTATGAAACAGTTATTAAATATTCCACTGAGCTTGGTATAGGAGATAATGAAACAATTTCTGCATCTTACTTGTTCACATCAAATCTGAAAGTATTAACAGGGGCCGTTTTACATAAGACTGTTTTTGCTTTCCGTCTAGCATATATTCTTATGATTGAAAAAGTTCTACAAATCAAATTACCCATTATTCTTGATTCACCAAGCGGGAAAGAGGTTGACAAGGAAAATGTTCAACTCATGATTAACATTCTTAAACGTGATTTCTCAGACAACCAAATAATTATTGCATCAATATTTGAATATGATTTTGAGAAAATAAATAAAATAGAAATTACCAATCGGCTAATTCCGATTAATTAATACAGAACAGTGTGATCTGCTATACTTCAAATCTTATTAATGCAATGGTTTTTCAACTCCACCATCCTTAATCACATCCCCTCTCCCCCGCGCTTCCCACTCCGCCCACGATATGGTAAAATACCCTTGTTCTTTTATTACATTTGCCATTGGGAGCTTATGAAACGCAAGGATTTTTACATTATCGCCCTGTTTGTGGCCATCGCCGGAGCCATGCTGATTTTTTTCAGCCCCCGGGGTCATGCCCCCGCGCAGAACGCGGACACCTACCTTCGGGTGCAGGTGGGCAGGGAAACGGTGCAGGTTATCCCCCTGAATGAAAAAAAGCAGGTAACCATTGACCAGAAGAACGGCAGAATCAACGTAATTCAGACAGATATTAACGCCGCACACATGTTTTCCTCCACCTGCAAAAACCAGCAGTGCATCCATCAGGGCACGGTGTCGCTAAGCAACCGCGACAGCCGCGCGCTATTTAACCAGATCATCTGCCTGCCTAACCAGGTTATTTTAGAATTGCTTACCCGGGAGGAAGCCATCGCCCAGGAACTACTCAGCAAGGATGGAACGCTGCCATGACAAAAACAAACAGCCTGGCGCTGGGCGCCATGTTCCTTGCTGTGATGATGGTGCTGGGCTATATTGAAAGCATGATTCCCATGGGCACCATCCCCGGCGTCAAGCTGGGGCTTAGCAACAGCGTGCTGCTGCTGAGCCTATACTGGCTGGGTATCCCCTTTTCCTTCCCGCTGATGCTGGCCAAGGTGCTGCTGTCGGGCTTCCTCTTTGGCAACCCCAACGCCATGCTGTACTCCCTGGCGGGGGGCATCCTCAGCATGTTGGCCATGGTGCTATTGATATACGGCGTCAAGGGCCTAAGCCCCATAGGCGCGGGCATCGCCGGCGCCGTCATGCATAATGTGGGCCAGGTGGGCGTTGCCGCGCTGCAACTGCAAACCAAGGGCCTTTTATACTACATGGCCATATTGATGCTGGTGGGCGTGGCAACCGGCTTCCTGACAGGCACCGTCGCCCTGCAGCTGATGCGCTACCTGCCCAAGGAACGCAGGGAGCGGTTTATGCCGGAAAAGGCAGCAAAAAACAAGTAAGTATATGGGGATAAAATTTCGGGGAAGGCGCTTTTTGAAAAAAGCTCCTTCCCCGAACCCCATCCTGAAAAACTTTAATAAAAAACCACCCGGAGCAATAAACGTTCCGGGCAGTCAATATATAACGGGAAATAGTTAGTGACTATTCCTTTTCCGCCAGCAGCGCCACAATCTGGCTGCTGCGCTTTAAAAACTCCTTCAGGTCATCCGCTTCCAGCGGCCGGGCGGAGAGGCGGGCCAGGTCGTACACCTGCTTGGCCAACAGGGCGCTCTTTTCCCCTTCCTCCATGCCGGCTAAGGCGCGGACGACGGGGTTCTGCCGGTTCAGCACCAGGGTGTGCCGGTCGGGCATGGCCATGCTTTGGCCGTAGAGGGCGCTCATTTCCTTGAAGCGGCGCATCTGCTCGTCCTCGGTGAGCATGGCGGTTAAATCCTTATCCGCCAGGGCTTCCAGCTTCACTTCCAGCTCCTGATTATCAAGAGCGTCCCTAAAGAGCTTCTGCAAATCTTCCTGCTTTAGGTCCTTGCCCTCTTCGCTGTCTTCCTTAAGACCTGTTACGTCGGCGTCTACCCGCATAAACTGCACAGCCTTGTCGCCGCTTTCGCCGGAATACTCCATAAAGGACATGAAGTTGATATCAATCAGGGTGTCCATCACCGCCACATCAATGCCCTGGCCGGTGAACAGCGCCACGCCTGCCGCCTGACGGGCGGGGTCGGTGGCGTAGTACACCTTCTTTTCCGCCTTGCCCTCGTTGCGGGCGCGGTACTCATCAAAGGTATAGTATTCCCCTGCGGTGGTTTTCAGCAGCAGGGCCTCCTTGACGGCGTCGTAGAACTTGCGGTCGCGCACGCAGCCATACTTGATGAAGGGATGGATGTCATCCCAGTAGCTCTGATAGGTTTCCCGCTCGGTCTTAAACAGGCCCAGCAGCTTGTCCGCCACCTTTTTGGCGATATGGCCGCTGATTTTGCGCACCTGCCCGTCGTTTTGCAGGAAGGAGCGGCGGACGTTGAGGGGCAAATCGGGGCAGTCGATGACGCCCTTCAATACCATCAGGAACTCGGGGATAATTTCCTTGATGTTGTCCGCCACGAACACCTGGCGGTTAAACAGCTTGATTTCCCCGTCCTGCCCGGAAAAATCACGCTTGATGCGCGGGAAGTACAGGATGCCCTTCAGGTTGAAAGGATAATCCACGTTCAGATGAATCCAGAACAGGGGATCCTCCCAGGTGTGGAACAGCTTGTGGTAGGTTTCCTTGTACTCTTCGTCGGTAACATCCTTGGCGTTTTTAAACCAGATGGGGCTGATATCGTTGATGGGCTTTTCTTCGGGGGCTTGTTCGGGGGTAAATTCCTCCTCCTTGCCCTCTTCCCTGGCTTTCTTCAGGCCCTCCTCGTTGCGCTTTTCCCGGGCCTTTTCCGCCTCCTTATCGCCCTCGATGTCCACAAAGTAGACAGGGGTTGCCATGTAGCCGCAGTACTTATCCAGCACTTCCCGCACACGGTGAGCCTCTAAAAACTCTTCCTCTTCCTGCATAATATAGAGGGTAATGGCGGTGCCCCGCGCGGCGCGCTGGCCCTCGGACATCTCAAAGTTGATGCCGTCCTGGCTTTCCCAGCGGACGGCCTGGGCGCCCTCCTGGTGGGACAGGGTGTCGATTACCACCTTTTCCGCCGCCATAAAGGCGCTGTAAAAGCCCAGGCCAAAGTGGCCGATAATGCCCGCCTCGGCATCCCCGGCATAGTTCTTTAAAAACTCCTCGGCGCTGGAAAAGGCCACCTGGTTGATGTACTTGTCCATCTCTTCCCCGGTCATGCCGATGCCGTTGTCTTCAAAGGTGAGGGTCTTGGCGGTTTTGTCCAGCGTTACCGTAACGCGCAAATCCTCATCCGCGCCTTTGCCCAGCATTTTCAGCTTGGTAATGGCGTCTACACCGTTGGACACCATCTCCCGGATAAAAATATCCTTATCGGAATACAGCCAGCGCTTGATGACCGGCATAATGTTCTGGGCGTCGATAGAAATCTGGCCCGTTACGGGCTTTTGTTGATTGCTCATACTTACCTCCATAAAAAAACGGGGCGATGCCCCGTGCATCGCCTCTATTATATCAGGAAGGTCAGAGAAAGACAAGCATTTTTAGCACTCTTTATTCGAGAGTGCTAAAAATTGTTTTTATACGCTTACAATGCCTATCAGCAGCACGATTGTACCCTGAATTCATTAGTATGCAATCCGTTATATGCCAAGCAGCACCTTCGCAACGGAAAAATATACGATCAACCCTACCGCGTCTACCACGGTAGTCACCAGCGGCGCCGCCATCAGGGCAGGGTCCATGCCCACCTTCTTGGCAAATATGGGCAGCACACCGCCCAGCAGCTTGCTCATAATAACAATAAAGACAAGCCCTATGGACACCGTCAGGGCAATGGGCAGGCTGCCTCCCTCCATGGTGAAGGCACGGATAAAGGTAACCACGCCCACCCCGGCGCCGACAAGCAGGCTGACCACCAGCTCCTTGCGCAGCACCTTAAAAACATCCCGTATGGTAAGGTCGCCCATGGCAAGCCCCCTGATGACCAGGGTAGAAGACTGGGAGCCCGCATTGCCGCCGGTATCTGTCAGCATGGGGATAAAGGTAATCAGGATGGGAAACAGCATGAAGGT
>CAZCBC010000117.1:0-6940 GCA_964496775.1 uncultured Oscillospiraceae bacterium | reverse complement strand
TCTCTTTTTCTCCTCCTTTCTTTCCCACTGTCCAATATGTATGGTACTCCTACAGGGGAACCGCCAAAATCTTACTGTTTTTCCTTGACACTCCTTGACAAATATGCTACATTACGAGTTGCCGCTCGGAGAAGGCTTTTAATGCGCTTGCGCAGCCTTACAGCTGAAAAATGCTTGTGTTCCGGCGAGTAACATATCGGAGGTGCTGCAAGTGTACGCAATTATCGCGACAGGCGGCAAACAGTATCGCGTCTCTGAGGGAGACATTATCTACGTCGAAAAACTCGACAACAACGTGGAAGACAAAGTAACTTTCCCTGTGCTCATGCTGGGTGGAGACAAGGTCTCGGTTGGCAGCCCCTATGTGAAGGGCGCTGAGGTCACCGGCAAGGTGCTGCAACAGGGGCGTGGACGGAAAATTGTCGTATTCAAGTACAAGGCCAAGAAAAACTACCGCCGCAAGGCCGGTCATCGTCAGCCGTTTACCAAGGTAGAGATTACCGGTATCAAGGCGTAATGACCCGCATCACCCTGATTGCGACGCCCGGTGGTCGCCCATGCGGCTACCGCATTGAAGGTCATACGGGCTTTGCCCCTTCGGGACAGGATATCGTATGCGCTGCGCTCTCCTTCTTATCCATCACCTGTGCTAACGCGCTGGAAACCATTGTAGGTACTATGCCAGAAAGCAAAATGGATGAGAAAACCGGAACACTGCATGTTCAGCTTCAGGAAAAGCAGCTAACCCGGGCAAGCGACATTATCCTCAAAGTGTTTTATCAGGGAATCAGCGACTTACAGGAAACATACCCAAAGAACATTATCGTTTTAAACGTTCACGAATGGAGGAATTACCATGTTGAAACTTAACCTTCAATTGTTCGCCCACAAAAAAGGAATGGGCTCTACCCGTAACGGCCGCGACAGCGAAAGCAAACGCCTGGGCACCAAGCGCGCCGATGGTCAGTTTGTATTAGCCGGCAACATCCTGGTTCGCCAGCGCGGCACCAAGATTCACCCCGGCACCAATGTCGGCAGGGGCAGGGATGACACCCTTTTTGCCACCGCCGACGGCATTGTCCGCTTTGAGCACTACGGCAAGTTCCGCAAGAAGGTCAGCATCTATCCTGTGGAAGCGTCTGCTCAGTAACAAACAGTCACAAAAGCTGCGAAAGTAGCTTCAGATTTTAGACCACATCCCAGCAGTATTTGCTGGGATGTGGTCTATTTACGTTTAGGTTTTTATCTCTATTCCTACATGATCTCAACTTCAAAACCCAGGTCATCCAGGATACTGATGGCTTTTTCCACAATATCCTGAGGGCCATCAATGGCTACCGTCCGGCTTTGCAAATGAGCGTTAAACAGAATTTTTTCCTTTGTCAGGGCCTCTGTAATGCGCTGGATGCATTTGTTACAGTGAATATCCGGAACGTTCAGTATGGTCATTTTTCTTTCCTCATTTCATTAATTTATGGAGAACATCAGTAAGCTCTTCGATTACTTCGCTGTTGCCTGCTCGTATCCCTTCAGCCACACAGGTTTGTATGTGGTTGTTCAGCAGCTCCCTGTTAAAGGCGCTCAGCGCAGCGCGGATGGCTTGCACCTGCATCAGGATATCCGGGCAATAGATGTCGTTTTCCACCATCCCCTGCACGCCGCGCACCTGTCCCTCAATACGCTTTAGGCGGTTAAGCAGGCGTTTCCTTTCCCCTTCCTCCCGGTGCTTGTGTCTGCAATGCTCGCAGGTGATTGGTTTGCTCATAATTCTTTCCTCCTTAGACGAAGCGCGTTGGTTACGACGCTGATGGAGCTTAGCGACATCGCAAGTCCTCCCAGCATCGGGTTTAGCAAGGGGCCGCCAAAGAGATATAGAAGACCAGCCGCCACCGGAATGCCAATGACATTGTACAAAAACGCCCACATCAGGTTTTGTTTTATATTGCTGATGGTATAGCGGCTCAATCTGATCGCTCTGATTACATCCATTAAATCATCCCGCATCAGGATGATATCCGCCGCTTCCATGGCAATGTCCGTACCGCCACCAATGGCACAGCCCACATCTGCAACTGTCAGTGCCGGAGCGTCATTGATGCCGTCGCCCACCATCATAACCGTTCTACCTTCCTGCTTGTATTTATCAACAATGGCGGCTTTCTCCTCCGGCAACACCCCCGCCTCATAGCGACTGATGCCTGCATTTTTCGCCGCTTCCCGGACAGCCTCCTCCCGGTCACCGCTTATCAGCACCGTTTCAACGTTCATATCGCGCAACTGATTCACAAATTGACACACATCTTCCTTCACCGGGTCTGCCAATGACAACATGCCCAGAAAACATTCATCCCGGGAGGCGAAAAGCAACGTCTCGCCCAAGGCTGCCTTTTCAGCCGCCACACTTTCCAAAGGGCTCAGATCAATTTTTTTCGCCCGCATCAATTTTTCATTGCCCACTGCAATGGTAATGTCACCTTCAATTTCTGCAACCACACCTTGACCGGGGACGTTGCTAAGCGACAGGACACCGGCGTGCTTTTGTATACCACGCTTTTTTGCCTCCGCCACAACGGCTTTTGCCAGGGGATGCTGGGAGCCTTCCTCCGCGGCATAAAGCAGGGAGAGCAGGTATTCCTTCGTTATCTGATAAGGCGTAACGGACATCACTGTGGGCTTGCCATGGGTAATGGTTCCCGTCTTGTCCAGCAGCACAGTATTAACCTTGTGTGACAGCTCCAGTTTCTCACCGTTGCGTATCAGGATGCCATGCTGCGCGCCCAGACCCGTCCCTACAACGATGGCTGTGGGCGTTGCCAGCCCCATGGCACAGGGGCAGGCAATAATCAACACCGACACAAAGATGGTCAAGACAAATCCAGTGTCCTTGCCCGCAAGCCACCAGGCAGCGCCTGCCAGCACGGCAATCACCATCACAATGGGTACAAACACACCGGATATCCTGTCTGCAAGCTTTGAGATAGGGGCTTTTTTCGTCTGGGACTGCTGCACAAACCGTATGATAGAAGCCAATGTTGTATTTTCCCCTACCCTGGTTGCGCGGGCACGAAGCAAGCCATCGCTATTGATGCTGCCAGCAATCACCATGTCCCCTGCCGCTTTTTCCACAGGAATACTTTCCCCAGTCAACATGGATTCATCCACGGCGCTGGCGCCGGAAAGCACTACGGCATCAGCAGGCACCCGCGCTCCCGGCTGAATGTGCAATACATCGCTTTCCTTCAGGCTGGATACAGGTATTTCTTTTATACTGCCATCCGGTTGCTCAACCAAGGCTGTTTCCGGTGCAAGGGCCATCAATTTACGGATAGCGCCTGTCGTCTGGTAGGAAGAACGCGCCTCCATATATTTCCCCAACATCACAAGCGCCACAATCATCGCAGCCGACCCGTAATACAAATGATGGACATACTGAGGATGGTCTGACAAAAGGAAAGTCATCACCAGGCTGTATACAAAGGCACTGCCGCTCCCTACTGCTACCAGGGAATCCATATTCGGTTGCAAATGCCACAAGGCTTTGAGACCTCTTATGTAAAAATCGCGGCCGATAAAGAGAATACCGATGGTTAGCAACAGCTGTGCCAGGGCATGGTTGGTGGGATAAGTAACCATGTCAATTATGCGGGGTATGGGGATTCCCGGGACCAGCATAGACAGCATGGAAATGTACAACATGGCAGCAGCTAAAAAAAGCACAACAACAACACGTCGCTTCTGCTTTCTCAGTCGAATTTCATCTTCGTCTGGTGCTTGTTCCTCTGTTTTCTCCCTGACCGCAAGTTTTGCATGAAACCCTGCTTTTTCAATCCTTGCAACAATCTCACCGGAAGACAACCGGGCGTCATCATAAACAATGCTCATCGTTTTAGTTACCAGATTGACTTCGCTTTTATCCACGCCCGGCAATTTGCCCGTCACCCGCTCCACAGTTGCGGAACAGGCGGCGCAGGACATCCCTTCGATATCGTATATTTCTGTCTTCATAATTACCTCCCATTGGTATTATACCCCCCACGGGTATATTAAACAACAGAAATTATCATTCTTTTGCTGAAAGCAGGACAATGATTCATTGTAAATTCATATGAAAGCATTTATTTAGCCCTAAAAATGTAGTATACTATTCATAAGATGAGGAAAGGAGCATGCTGAGAAATGAACTCATTCACCTCGGGGGTGAGCAATTTTCTGTGGAATATCTTCAATCGCCCTGATTTGAAGGATATTCTGGACATTCTCCTGGTCGCTTACATCATCTATAAATTGCTGATGCTAACCTCAGGCACCCGGGCCAGCCAGGTGTTAAAGGGGTTTATTTTACTGATTGTTGCCAGCTGGCTCTCCAGTTCTTTTGGGCTGACCGCTGTCAACTGGCTGCTGATGAGCGTCTTAAATAACGGCGCCATCGTGCTGATGATTCTTTTCCAGCCGGAAATACGCCGTGCTTTGGAGCATATCGGCCGGGGCGCCAAGTTGGAGCGTACGCAAAACACCCAAGACGATGCGCAACGTATCGTCAGCGAGATTACTCAGAGCATGCTCAGCCTGTCCAAACGCCGCATCGGCGCGTTGGTTGTGTTTGAGCGGCGCACCGGCCTTAAGGATTTTATGGACACGGGCATTGCCATTGATTCCATCGTTTCCGGTCCCCTGTTAATTAATATTTTCGAGCCCAATACCCCCCTGCATGATGGCGCTGTCATTATCCGTGATAATCGTATTGTCGCTGCCGCCTGTGTGCTGACCCTTAGTGAGTCCAGCAGCCTGTCCAGGGATTTGGGTACCCGCCACCGGGCCGGTATTGGGGTAACCGAAAGCACCGACGCCATTGTTATCATCGTCAGCGAAGAAACGGGCATCATCAGTATGGCACAGGGCGGCAAGTTAACCCGCCATTTGGACGCTGAAGGGCTAAACCGTATATTGACCGACATGTATCAGGATAGTAACAGACCCTCCTTGATCGGCATGTGGAACTCCCTCAAAGGAAAGATTCTTGTCAGGAAGGTAAAGGATGAGCAATAAGCCAAAAGAAATTCAGCCAAATACAGAGTCTTCTGACAAAATTAACATACGCGAAGCGCTAAAAGCCTTTGGCCGCATACTTGCTTACAGGTGGCCCTGGAAGGTTTTAAGCGTTATTCTTGCTGTACTGCTATGGGGCGGACTTATTTCTCAGAATCCTTCCCTGACACGGGAAAAGTACTTTCAGGATGTAACGGTCAGCGTAATCAATAAAGACACTTTGCAGCGCGCGGGACTGGTCGTTGTAAAAGGACTGGAAGACTTGCCGCCCATTCGTATGCGGGCAGATGTTCCGCAAAAGATGTATGATACCGTTACTTCCTCCAACTACAATTTGCGGGTAGATTTATCACGTATTACCGAAACGGGCACGCAAAAACTGCCGATCATTTTTACGAACACCAGCAACTATGGCAATGTGACTTGGCTGTCCCTTGGCGAAATTACCGTAGAGGTGGACGATTATATCACCAAAAGACGCATCCCGGTACAATTGAATGAAACAGGTACTGTTCCTGCAGGCTTCTATGCCACTGCCCCCAGCGTGGATCCCACCATGGTTAACATCTCGGGCCCCCGCAGCATTATACAGAATGTGGTGCGCTGTGTAGCCACCTACAATAACTCCCTGTTAAGCCCTGCTGCCAGAACGCAGTTTAACGCCGTTCCCTTCCGGTTGTATGATAATACTGACGCCCCCATTAACAGCAACCTGGTAGAAGTTACCAGCGAATCCATCCTGCTGGACTCCCTATTGGTAGAGCAGACCCTCTACCGTCTCCAGCCTATTACCATCAATCAAAGCGGTATTACAACCGGAAAGCCCGCTAAAGGCTATGCCGTAAAAAACATCACGGTAGACCCCGCCATGCTGAATGTAGCAGGCGACAATGAATTGATGGAAACGCTTACACTGCTGGATGTGGATGCACCCATCGACATCACCGGCGCTACAGATACTCTGATACGCTCCGTTATCATCAGACGCCCGGAAAACGCATACCATATCAGCGCCAATGCGGTCTATGTAACTATCACCATAGAACCCATAACCCCCGAGGAAAGCCTGACACAATGAACGCATTTGCCGATTGGTTGTTCAGCGTATTGCTTGGCTGGACAGGAAATCTTGCCAATGAAGCCTGGCGCACCATTAACAGCGACACATCCGGCTTCACCTCTTTGCTTGCCCGGATTTGGCTGCCGTTGTTGATTATTCTTTTACTTTTTGGTACCGCGGCAGACTTTATTGTCTGGCTGATTCGCTGGCGTCCGCACTATGTCTGGCGTTCCCGGGGCGCTCTGCGCACGCAGCAAAAGCAACAGAACGCTGCCTACCAAGCCATGGAACATGGGGATATGTCGCCGGAATATCGGGAACAGATTGCCGAATGGGTTGTTACCGAAGAAGAGCCGCCCCTGCCCGGCCTCTGGGAGGATATACCTCCCGCTTATGATAACGCTGAAAGTCCGCCCCAAACGTATGAACCATCTTATCAGGAACCCAACTTTTCTGCATATACACAAGAACCTGCTGTTGCAGAGTATTATGAAAGCCTCTACATGCGGCCGCAGGAGGATGTTGATTCCGCCTATATCTCTTTGGAGGGGACGCTTCCTCTGCAGGAAGCATATCCTCCGGTATCGCCGGAAACACCCCTGTATTCCTCCGATTATATTCAAGATGATCTTTCCATGATAACTCCGGAAATGCAATCCTATTATGATTCCTATGTTCCGGAAACGCCCTACGAGGAAGAACAGGCCCCTCAGCCTTCTACGCCGCGCAGAAGGCGCAGTCAGGGACGAAATAAATCCTCCGGTGTCGTCCCGTTGATTGGAAAACTGTTAAAACGCCTGCCCCGGGAAGTAGATGAAGAAGATGTGCTCAATG
>CAZCBC010000116.1:0-7081 GCA_964496775.1 uncultured Oscillospiraceae bacterium | reverse complement strand
CACAAACAGGTTTTTACTACGGGCAAACGCCTCCCACGCCCTACATTCCTCCACCGTGTGCGCTGGATGATAAGCTTCTATGCCTTGTAGTCCCGCTTCCATCCAAAGGTTGATTTTTGCTTTAAGCCCATCCAAGGAGGGCATGTTAATTAACCCAGGATGCGCCAGCACAGGAATACTGCCTGATTTTTGAAGTAGTTGAACAACTTCTTCAGTATCAGCCTTCTCGCGCGGTACATAGGCAGGTTTACCATGCTGCAAATACTCAGAAAACGCTTGGTCAGTATTGCTCACATGCCCTAATTTTACCATGGCACGAGCAACATGTGGGCGCCCCAAGTTATTCATATCTGAAACATCTAAATCATCCATCGCAATGGGAAACCCTAATCGGTTCAGTTTATCAAGGATTTCTTCAACACGCTGGGCCTTCGTTTCACGATATTTCTTCAGAAAGCTGCGCAAATTTTTATCCTGTGCTGAAACACCATAACCTAGGATATGTACAGACGCGCCATCACTGCAAGTACTAAGCTCTATGCCGGAAAGAAACACCAGCCCGCATGCTTCAGCTGCTTTCTTCGCGTCAGCGAGTCCATCCAAGGTATCATGGTCAGTAATCGCCAAGCCGCTTAGCTTCTCCGCTTTCGCACGGATGAAAAGTTTCTTGGGAGAAAAACAACCGTCAGAAAATATAGTATGAACGTGCATATCAATTTTCATTCAGCCGTTTCCTTTCATTTACTCATTGTGCGACGCTTCTGCAACTTCCGCTGCTTCTTCTTCTACCTCTGCAGCAGATAGGCGCTTCTCCACGTTGCGATTCATAAAGGCAACAAATTCTTCGCGGGTCACAGTTTCCTTTTCCATCAGTAACTGAGTCAAGCCATGTAAATCATCAATGTGGTTGTTAAGGGTGTCCAACGCCACCTGGTAGCAATTGCTCATAATGGAAGAAATTTCCTTGTCGATTTTGGCCGCAACCTCTTCGCTGTATTCACGGGATTGACCAAACTCCATTCCTACAAATACTTCCTGATCACTGCCCAAATATATAGTACCTAATTCCTTGCTCATCCCCAGTTTGGTAATCATCTGGCGAACGATTTCCGTAGCACGCTGCAAGTCGGACTGAGCACCTGTATAAACATCCTTTTCAATAATATTTATGGCCGCATGGCCGCCCAGCATCATGGAAACCATCTGCAGAAGGCGGGAGCGACTTTGCATATCAAACTCTTTCTCCGGAAGGGAGAGAGTAAAGCCGCCTGCCTGCCCACGTGGAACAATGGTCACCGTATGGACTTCATCACAAAGCGGCAGGTAGTGCCCTACAATGGCATGTCCAGCTTCGTGGTACGCGATAATGCGCTTGTCCTCTTCCAAAACCTTGTGGCTTTTCTTTTCAGGGCCCATCTGAACGCGCTCCACTGCCTCAATCAGGTGAGCTTGCTGAATGATTTTCTTTTTCCTGCGCGCCGCAAGAATGGCCCCTTCATTCATGATATTTTCCAGGTCAGCGCCCGTTGAAAAGGGTGTTCGCTTGGCAATATTTTCCAAATCAACGTCATCAGCAAGGGGTTTGCCCTTGGAGTGCACCTTGAGAATGGCGATACGCCCATTGATATCAGGATAATGCACCGTTACCTGACGGTCAAAGCGACCCGGCCTAAGAATAGCGGGGTCCAAAATATCACGGCGGTTGGTGGCCGCCATAACAATGACGCCTTCATTGGTGGTAAATCCATCCATCTCGACCAACAGTTGATTCAGCGTCTGTTCACGCTCGTCGTGTCCACCGCCCAGACCTGCGCCCCTGTGCCGACCAACAGCATCGATTTCATCAATAAATACAATACTTGGAGCGTTCCGCTTTGCCTGGTCGAACAAATCCCTTACGCGGCTTGCGCCCACACCTACAAACATTTCGACAAAGTCAGATCCGCTGATAGAGTAGAAGGGTACCTTCGCCTCGCCAGCGACAGCCTTAGCAAGCAAAGTCTTGCCAGTACCAGGAGGGCCAACCAGCAACACTCCCTTGGGTATTCTGGCGCCTAACTCAAGGTAATTTTTAGGGTTCTTCAAAAAATCTACAATTTCTTGCAGTTCTTCCTTCTCTTCATCTGCACCTGCAACATCAGCAAAGGTGGTTTTATTCTTCGTGGGATCCGCCAAGTTAGCCTGGCTTTTTCCGAAGTTCAGCACCTTACCGCTGCCGCCGCTTTGCTGGCGCATGATAACATACCAAAATAGCATGACCATAACCACCGGTAAAACGAAAGGCAATAGCTCTATGTACCACGGGGTTTTAAGGGGCGGCAAGTACTCAATTTTAAAATCAAGGTTTTCGACGCTGACAGTATCCAGCGGCACACCCTGTTTATTTGCCTGCATTGTGCGCACAGTGTCAATAAAGTCGATACCGATGGTTGTTTCAAAATCATAACGCGCCGGATAATCATTCAGTGCTATGATACTCGGTTTCTTTCTGCCAATCAGCGCGTTTCCGCGGATAGATACGCGGTCTACTGCATCGTTTTTGATTAATTCAAGCAGTTCAGGATAAGTGATACGGTTGGTGGGCAGCGTTACGCTGTCCGAAATAATCATGGCTAATAGGATGAATGCCGCAATCATGATGAAATATCCTAACGCTCCGCGGCGATTATTACGCAAATTAGAGTTCCCCCTTGTACGAAATTGTATTAGAGTATACCACGTTTATTGCTAATAAAGCAATTTCGCCTACTCCTCGTGGTCATAGACCCTGGGCTTCAATACACCAATCTCCGGATAGTTCCGGTACATCTCATTATAATCAAGACCATATCCGACAACAAACTCGTTGGGAATAACAAACCCATGGTAGTCAACCGTAAGTTCAGTCTGGCGCCTTTCCGGTTTATCCAGAAGTGTCGCGACGCGAATAGAGTTGGCGCCCCGCTGATTTAACACCTTTTTAATATACGTCAATGTAAGGCCGCTGTCCACAATATCCTCTACAACAATGACATCCTTTCCTTGGATATCGTGATCCAAATCCTTCAAAATTCTTACAATACCGGAGGTTTTCGTACTTTTCCCGTAACTAGATATCGCCATAAAATCAATAGAAAGAGGAAGCTGTATCTGACGTACCAAGTCCGCAAAAAAGATGGAGGCGCCTTTTAATATGCAGATAAAAACAGGCTGTTTCCCTTGATAGTCCTGATTAATCTGCTTACCTATCTTTTCTACTGCCTGTCTTATTTCTTCTCCGGTTACAAGAATATGGTCAATATCGTCCTGAATATTATATGTCTGGTCCATAATGATTCCTCCCAAAACGTTTATCTGGCAATGTATCTGTATAACAAGCAAATACGGTGTTGGTCGTTCGGGCATTAATTGCCCCAAGCTGTGACACCCCGTAGCCTATCACCCAAAGCACATGGTTGTCGATTGCCAGCACGGGCCAAATGTCCCGAAAGGGCTGATCCACTTTTCGATCCACCATGTACTGCTTTAGGCTCTGCGTGCCTTTCTGGCCGATAGGTTGAATGATATCTCCCGCTTGCCTCGTTCGCAACACAGCCCCTTGTATCATATCAGCATCGAAGGCCTGGGTAAAGAGTCCATCCCCCAATTCATATGCCGGGTACGAAAACTTTATGTTTCCCAAAGGCCACTGGAGGGCACGCGGTGGCAGGATATGTAGCTTAGCGTGCGTGCCATAGGCCCAATGTTTAAGTGGAAGGTTTATTTTAGAAACGCCAGCCCGGTGTGCCGCTTGCAGCACATGTTCCACTTGCGTAAAATTTAACATCACGCCAAAATATTCAGCCAGTTTTCGTACAATCTTCCGTTGCATAGCAATGTGTTCTACAACCAGTGCCTTTTTGTTGCACCAACACACGTCTCCACACATAAATGCGTGTGTATCCAGCCATTTGGCCACATGTGAATCCAGCATGTCTTCCTGCGCTTGAAGAATTGATGCCGTCTGCGCGATTTTACCACTAACACCGGGATACAGCGCATCCATTTTGGGCATCAGGCTATTTCTGATTGCATTGCGGGTAAAATCATTGTTTTGATTGCTCGCATCTTCGCACCAGGGTATATTGTGCTCCCTCAGCAATGCAACCAGGTTGTATTTTGCTATGTTCAAGAATGGACGCCAAATGCCTAAGTTGAATTCCTTCATCCCTGATAAGCCGCGCCCTCCTGCGCCATACATCAGGTGCATGAGCACCGTTTCGGCCTGATCTTCTTGGTGATGGCCTGTAGCAATTATCTTCGCACCCTCAGTTTTCGCCATGTCCCAAAGGGCAGCGTACCGGGCATTTCGTGCATTTTCCTCAATGTTTGCTGCAACATGTAATTCTAAAGAACGTTGAAGATATGGTATGTTCCAATCAGCACACAAGGTTTTTACATGAAGAGCTTCCTCACCGGACTGAGCCCGCAAGCCATGATTGACATGGCAGCAATATAATTTTATTGGATGAGTTTTGGACAGTTGTTTCAGTGTAAAAAGCAAGGCGACCGAATCTGCACCACCAGAAACAGCCACCGCTATGCTTTCGGGCTTACCTACGCGCAGGTAGGAATCCTGTAACACGCTTAACACTTGCTCAAACACCTTCATGACATAATTTTACTTGATAACGCCTTGATGTTCAAGCATCCATTTTCGTTTGTTCATTATGGTGTGTCGCATTGCACTACAAGATTTTTCTCAGAAAATCGATGGTACGCGGCTCCTTTGGCTCGCTAAATATCTGCTGCGGCGTACCTTCCTCGATAATACGCCCCTCATCCATAAACAGTACCCTATCACCAACTTCCCGAGCAAAACCCATTTCGTGAGTAACAACTGCCATGGTCATGCCGCCATTTGCCAAGCTCCGCATAACATCAAGTACCTCGCCCACCATTTCCGGGTCAAGCGCACTGGTCGGCTCGTCAAATAGCATAACATCCGGTTCCATCATGAGAGCCCTAACAATCGCGATGCGTTGCTGCTGGCCACCTGAAAGCGTTTTGGGATAAGCATCAGCCTTCTCCAAAAGTCCGACACGTTTTAGCAACGTCCGTGCTTTATCATTCGCTTCGTCCCGCTTTAGTATATTTAATTTTGTTGGTGATAACACCATATTCTGTAAAACCGTCATGTGGGGAAACAAATTGAATTGCTGAAACACCATGCCCATTTTTCTGCGTACCCGATTGATATCCGTTTTCTTATCCGTGATATCTATATTTTCAAACAGGATTTGACCACCTGTCGGCTGCTCCAGCAGGTTAAGACAGCGCAGAAATGTACTTTTTCCAGAACCAGAGGGCCCAATAATAACGACCTTCTCACTGGGCATAATCGATTGATTAATCCCCTGGAGAACTTTCAACTCTCCAAAATCTTTTGTCAGCTCGATTGTTTGTATCAGAGGCATTTGATTATTTATTCGCACCAACGCGCAGCCTCCTTTCAATGCGAGAAAAAAAGGATGTCAAGATTGTAACAATCAGCAGGTAAATTGCCGCAACAATTAATAATGGGAAAAAAGCGGAATAGGTGCGGCTGCGTATAAAGTCGCTTGCCTTCGTCAAATCCATAAGGCCAATAAAGCCTACAATGGACGTTTCTTTAAGGAGCATAATAAACTCATTAAACAGCGACGGAATAGCAATTCGGATACTCTGGGGCAAAATAATATGGCGCATGGTCAATCCATGGCTCAGTCCTAGGGAACGCCCTGCTTCCTCCTGCCCTTTATCCACCGCCATGATACCACCGCGTATCATTTCGGAAACGTATGCCCCGCTGTTCAAGCCGAAACTGATAATGGAAATGGTTGTTTTACTCAGGCTGGTAGAAGAAAGAATAACGTAATACATCATCATCAACTGTACAACCATGGGGGTCCCGCGAACGACATTGACATACGCTCCGGAAATGGAGCGCAATATATACCATTTCTTCCCTATCTTTACGTGGGACAGACGCATGAGCGCCAGCATGGTACCCAATAAAACGCCGATGATCGCAGCACCTGTAGCGATAATCAGCGTTGTTTTAAGGCCATCCAATATCAGTAAATATCGGTCCCCAACCAAAAGATTATTAGTAAAATCCCGGACCAGCCCTTCAAAAAATGCAGACAATATATTCCCCTTCATCATCTATTTGCCTGCCGACCTTTCGGTCGGCAGGCAAGGTGATTTTACTTCGCTTCGGTTTCAATAACGCCAAAATACTCAGCGTACATCGTGTCATATTCGCCCGATTCAGTCAATTCCTTTAAGGCGGCATTGATCTTTTCCAACAATTCTATGTCTTCTTTGCGCAGGGCAATACCGTATTGTTCTTCAGAAATATTTTCTTCAAGAACCACAACACCACCCACATTGCTCGCCAGATACTCAGAAGGCGCAGCATCCACCAGCACCGCGTCCAGTCTGCCGTTCTTCAGATCCAGCACGGCATCCAGCGCTTTATTGTAGCGCTCTACTTTTGCGGGAAGGTTATCAGTAGCATACATATCCCCCGTCGTGCCTTCCTGAACACCAATCTTCATATCAGCCGTAAGGTTCTGGGTGGAGGCAATGGCAGAGCCTTCTTTAACAATCAACTTCTGCGTCGCCTCAAAATAGGGGTCAGAGAAGTTCACGTTTTGTTTGCGCTCCTCAGTAATGGTCATACCCGCGATGGCCATGTCAATTTGTCCATTCTGAAGGGCAAGGATGAGAGAGGCAAAATCCATGTTGATAATCTCGATTTCCTGACCGACCTTTTCCATAATGGCTGTAATCAAATCAGCATCGAAACCCTGAATGGTTCCGTCATCACCGATGTACTCAAACGGCGGGAACTCCGCATGGGTGCCCACTACCAGCTTGTCAGCAGCATAGGCAGAAAAGGTCATCATCAGCATCAGTAGGGATAATACGAGGGCAAGTGTCTTTTTCATAAGTCAATCCTCCTTCTTTTATGTTCAGAATTATATTCTATAATTATTCTCCTGTCAAGAATAATTATACATAATTGTATGCTTCAGTGTACAAAAACCACCAGCCGAGCTGGTGGAAAAGGAAAGCT
>CAZCBC010000115.1:0-7095 GCA_964496775.1 uncultured Oscillospiraceae bacterium | reverse complement strand
GAGGATATTATAGCACTCTGTTAATAGTATGGCTATTTCAACTTGAGTAGAGTATAAACATGTTTGTCATTGCAATAAAAAGGCGTAATAGGCTAATTATCAAATTTACTAAAAATCCAATCGTTACGTCAAAAACAACTAAAAGAAACCAGCATATACAATACATTGTATTTATCCATATGTTTGGTTTATTTTCTAATGCCATTTTTTTCTCAATAGTGTTGGAAAACTGCGGAAAATCAGACGGACCTTTAATATAAAGATGTTTTATTCTTTCTGCACATGTGGAGGGTATTATTTTCTTAATTATCCTTAAGGATTTCGTAAGTATTAAAACAGAAAAAGTAAATATATAAAAATACATAATGTAATATGACAGCGTCATAGAAACTGCTTTTGTACTGTCAACAACAATTTGATTTAGCTCCTCCACATTTATGCTTGCATTCAGTCTTTTAATAAGCTCCACAAAGGCTAATAGTAACAAACTAAAAAAATAAAGACTATCTTCCTGGATTCGCGAAATGTTTTGTGCATATGGCTTTCCAAATAAAAATTTAAATACCACAATTGTTGTTGCTAAAAAAAGAAAAACTGCAAACACTATAGAAAACAGATTAAATATTCCAGTTAGCGCGGTAAGTTTTTTATTCGTAACAAGAGATAACAAGAAACCAACAAACGATAAAAAAAGAATAGCCTTAATAAGAGTTCTGGTGATTATCCACTTTGACCGGGGATATCCCTTATCCATTTTTTCACGGCTCTTATTAGGTTTCTCCTCTGTTATTATTATATTATATATCATATCAATAAGGGAGTACAAAACAGCAGTAAATACATACGCTATAAAAAGAGTTCTTTGTAATAACATAATAACCTCAAAACCTTCTCTTGATATGACTTTTGTCCACAGTAATAATACTACTCCAAGTCGATGACATCCACCCTATCCGTCAGCGTATCCTCCAGCACGGCCTGGTTCCACAGGCAGCGGACGTTGTTTTCCTCCACATCCCCATGGTGGTGGCCAAAGTACCATTTGCCAAACTTGTCAGGATGAGAAAGCAGGCTGTCCAGCAAAAAGGCGGGATGGGCGCGGCTGCCTTCTTCTTCCCCCATTAGCGTCCAGTAGTCCTTTTTAGGCAGCTCCAGGGGAAACCCAAAGTGCCTTGTCACAAAGGAGCGGGGGCCATCGTGGCTGATGATATAGTCCACCCCCCTGCGGCGCAGGAAGCGCGCCGTAATCTCCTGGGCCTGCTCTGTAGGCAGCATCTCCTCACGGTAGATGGAAAAGCCCGGTCTGCGGAATGCAAAGTCGATGGAGTAGCCGCCGGGGTAGAACCACAGGCTCTTGCCGCCCAGCTGCGCCGTTTCCCCCGGCAGGGGCGCAAACACATTGCCTCCCAGCCAGTACCCCTTGCAGCCGTGGCGGGTAACCAGGGGCTGACGCTGCACCCAGGCGTAGTTTTCATGGTTGCCAAGGCACACCAGCACCCGCATATTCAGGCTGCGCCAGAAGGCAAGGGCGTCATCCTCCTGCCCCATCCAGGCAACGCCGATGTCACCGCAGTGGATGATGGCATCCCTGGGGCCCATGTCCACTTCGGGCAGCAGGCGCTTCACCTTGTCAAGGTGCTGGGTGCCGTGGGTATCCCCCACAAACAGTAAATGCATTACGCCTGTCCCCCTTCCCGCGCCGCTTCCCGTATCCACGCCGCTAGTTCTTCATCCAGTTGGCTTTCATCCCATAAAAGGGTATGGCAGGTCCACCTGTTTGTTGTCGGATGAGCCTTGGCCACCAGCCGGGGACTGTCCAAATCCCTTTTCAGGCCAAAGCTGATGATCAGACATTCCCCCGGCCATTCCTTTTTCCGGCGATAGGGCAGCGACACAAAACAAAAGCCTGTCTTAAAATAAAAGCTGATCTGGGATTTATGCACCTTGATTTTGCACCCTTTGGCAAAGGAATGAAGCCAGGCCGCAAAGGCGCCGTAAAGCGCTCGCTCTCTTGGCTTGCCGTCAAAAAAGACCTCCGCCTCCCAGGGAATCAGCTCATGCATCCCTGATAAGCAGCGCCCTGCAGTTCTCCATCTCCGCCGCCACATCAGCGGGCAGTTCCGGAAACTGAGGATTGATTTCCTTCATCTTTTGCAGGATAATTTCCGACACTAAATAGCGGGTAAACCACTTGCTGTCCGCCGGCAGCACATACCAGGGGGCATATTCGGTGGAGGTTTCCGCCAGCATGGCCTCATACGCCTGCATGTATTTGTCCCAGTAGGTGCGCTCATGGGTATCGGAGGGCGAAAATTTCCAGTGTTTTTCCGGGTTGTCAATGCGCTCCAGCAGCCTTTCCCTCTGTTCCTCTTTGGAAATATGCAGGAAAAACTTCAAAATGACGGTGCCGTTCTCTGTCAGATACCGCTCATACTCGCGTATCTGGCGGTAGCGCTGAGACCAAATGTCCTCGGTAATCAGCTCCAATTGGGACTTGGCCACCAGGTCATGCACCCGGGACACCAGCACATCCTCATAGTGGGAGCGGTTGAAAATGCCGATTTCTCCCCGGCGGGGCACCTGCCGGTGGATGCGCCACAGGTAGTCGTGGTCGTTTTCCTCGCTGGAGGGCACCTTAAAGCTAGCCACCTGCACGCCCTGGGGGTTGAAGCCCTTCATCACGTGCTTGATGGCGCCGTCCTTGCCCGCCGCGTCCATGGCCTGAAACACAATCAGCAGCGAAGTGGTATTCTCCGCGTATAGTTTTTCCTGCAACTCCGCCATTTGGGCAATGTTGTCGGGTATCCACTTGCGCTCTACCTCTTGCCTGTCCGCCTTGACATCCCGCCTGGTGGAATAGTTCTCTAACTTTACTTTTTGGTTTTCCTGTATGCGATAGCGTTCTATATCCATGTTCTCTCTCTTTTCTGTAATGATTGATTATATTTGTTATTGTACCACCAGGGTGCGCAGAAAGACAATGCCGCTAAAGATGAAATCGGCATGATGTCTGAAGGATATTAGAAAAACATCGTTTGCCTTCATCGCTCATCCTTCAAATCCATAGAACACTAAAAATCAGGTGAAGTTTTGGGGGAAACATGAAGAAGAAAAAGGCTTGATGGTTTTCAAGCCTCTTAAGAAGAAAGATTGAACTATATCCACTGTCTGTGCTTTTTGATGTAATGGTCTTTTGTTTTCTCCAGCATGAACACATACAGTAACACATTCAGCAGTACGACCGGCAAAACTTTCAGTGTAACAATTGCCATATCCAGCCAAATTGCCATAGGGCTAAGGCATAAAACAAGCACCAAAACAGCTACCGTTAAATTGCAGTACATAAATGTTTTGTCAGGCTTGCTCTTGGTGAATGGAACATAACCCGTTCGTATGACATAGCTGGACATAATTTGCGACAAAGTACCAAACAAAAACCAAGCCGATTGAAAATGAGCCTGCTTTGCTACAGTCTGAAAACCAAAAGCGAAATAGAGCAACCCAAACAGCAGTACATCAAACACAGCGCTGAGCGAACCGAAAATCAGCATAAATCGCTTCATACCGGGAACATCCCAGGATTTCGGTTTGCGGATATATTCAGGGTCCACATGGTCAAAGGCCATACCCAATAAGGCAACATCGTTTAAAAGATTTTGCGCCAGCAACTGAACCGGCAAAATAGGTAAGAACGGCAGGAATATGCTTGCAATCATCACAGAAATAATATTGCCCAGATTGCCGCTAAGAGCCATATACAAATACTTCATCATGTTGCCAAAAGTTTCTCTGCCGGCTTCGATTCCCCGCTCTAACACCATTAAATCTTTTTCCAACAGAACAAAATCAGCACTTTCTTTGGCAATATCCACAGCAGTATCTACGGAAACACCAACATCCGCAGCACGCAATGCAGGTGTGTCGTTAATACCATCTCCCAAATAGCCCACGGTATGGCCATTTGCTTGCAGGGCTTTGATAACCCGTTCCTTTTGAATAGGCGAAAGCTTGCTAAATAAATTAGCTTTTTCAACGGCAAGAAGAAGTTGCTTATCACTCATGGCTTCCACATCGTTGCCGTCATAGGAAGTTTCTATATTGACGCCAACCTGGCTGCAAACATTCTTAGCCACACCTTCGCTATCACCGGTTAAAACGATGGTACGCACGCCGTGGTCCTGCAAAGTTCTGATAGCGGCCGCAGCGCTCTTTTTGGGCGGGTCTAAAAAACCAATAAAGCCTATCAATACCATATCGCTCTCATCAGCAACGGAAAACTTGTTTTCATCCGGCACATTGTTTTTTTGAGCGACAGCAATCATGCGCAAGCCTTCTTTATTGTGTTTTTGGTAGGTATTCAGGGCAATCTCTTTTTCCTTTTGACCAAGAGGAATAACTGCCCCTTCTATTTCTGCAAAGGAACACACGCCAATCATCTCTTCCACGGCGCCTTTGGTCACCAGCTGTCTTTTGCCCATTTTATCCTGCACTACAACGCTCATACGGCGGCGGTTGAAGTCAAAGGGTATTTCGTCCTTGCGTTCATAATTTCCCAATATGCTGTCAAGACCGTATAGCTTCGCACGGTTGATGATTGCAATATCAATCAAGTTTTTAAGCCCGGTTTGAAATGTGGAATTTAAAAAGGCATGCCGTAAAACCCTTGTGTCATCATTTCCATGTAAGTCCATGTAACGCTCCACGATAATCTTGTCTTCTGTTAGCGTACCTGTTTTATCGGTACACAGGACATCCATTTCACCAAAACTTTGCATGGCACTCAGGTTACGGACAATTACCTTCTCCCTGGACATTTTCACTGCCCCTCTTGACAAGGTTGTTGTCATAATCACGGGCAAAAGCTCGGGCGTTAAGCCGACAGCAATACTGACTGTAAAAAGCAAAGCCTGCAGCCAGTCCTGCTTGAGGATGCCATTGATCAGGAAAATCATTGGAACTACCAGCAGCAACATTTGCAGCAGAAGCTTGCTAATGGAACGGACGCTGCGACTATAACGCGTATTTACATTGCCTGTCGAAACGGTATGCGCAACGGAACTGAAGTAGGTATCGTCACCAATCGCAATAACCACTGCCAAAGCACTGCCGCTAACCACATCGGCACCTAAAAGCCCGATATTATCTAAATCGCTTATGCCTTGTTTTTCATCTTCTCTCATGGGATCAGAAAAGCGTTCAACCGGCTGAGATTCACCGGTAAGGGCGGATTGAGAAATAAACAGGTCTTTTGTTTCTATCAGCCTGACATCCGCTGGAAACATATCGCCCGAAGAAAGCATCAAAATATCACCAACAACCACGTCTTCAATATTGATTTCTTCAGTTCGTCCGTCTCGTAAGACCGTGCAGGTATTGGCAACCATGCTTTTTAGACTTTCTGTAGCCTTGTCGGAATTGCGGCTTTGCACATAGGAAATAACAGCGGACAGCAAAATCATAACCAGAATGATGATGACCGTCGCATAGTCGCTATTGGAGGAAAACACCACATCCGTCAAGTAGTTAACGATGGCAATAATAAACAGAATAATATTAAAGGGATTCAGCAAAGACTGCCGAAAACGGCTTAACCGGGTGTTTCCTTTATCCTGTGAGATGATGTTTTTGCCTTGCGTTTCCTGGCGAAGGTTGACAGTTGAAGCGTTTAAGCCGGATTTTTCAGTTTCATACTTTTGAAAGATTTCTTCAGCTGTCGCTTGTGATGCCAAACGAAGGCGTTCGACTTTGTCAGTAGTATTTACGGATTGAATTAGTTTTTGTTTTTTGAAGAAAAACATGGGACCCTCCTTTCGCCTTAGCTATCAGGAGTTATGGTCCTCCATGATAGAAAGGCAGATAAAAATATTTTGGTTTTGTCTTCGTGGGATAGACGAGCTCATTTTTAACTCCTTTCTGTTATTTCGGTTGGTGCATATTTGTTTTATGCGTTATTTGCCAAAGAGGACAAAATCCGCATAAAAAAACCCACCAAAGGTGAGTTCGTTTGCATGACGTACAAGCTTTAACTCTGAAAAGCGATGTTGCTATACTATTCCTAACCTTAATATCGGCCAGGACTGTTGGCCAACTCAATGTGTCTCCACACTTTCGCGGCAATAGCCCGTATCTCTTCAGTAGCCTCACCTACCGTATATATTATGTTATCAGTATATAACAATTTTGTCAAATGAAATACATATATTTACAACCCAAAACATAGCCGAACTTGATGTCTGAATGGTACTTCACTACCGGAGCGTTCCCCCGGGCAGATTTCAGGCTTTATTTACCCACGCGGATAAATTTTACACATTTTTAACACGGATTTTACATCCCGCCCCAGATGCCGGGGGCGCTTTATGGTACGCTGAGAGGGGCGTTGTAGCCCCATGAAACGCATGGAGGAAAAAGATGAAATTATCCAATATTCATTCCGCAAAAAAACGTTGGACGGTTTTGATTTTGCTGGCAGCCCTTGTCCTGCTGCTGAGCGCCTGCACGTCCCAGCCGACGAATCAGGGCGGCAATCCCACCCTGGGGGAGAGTTCCTACCCGGTTACGCTGCGCATCGTTTCAGGCTCTGAAAATAAGGAGCTGGAACCCTTGCTCGCGCGCTTTTCCAAGGAAAACTGCATTGCGCTGGACATGAAATATCAGGGGTCTGTGGAAATTTCCAGAATACTGGGCCAGGCTCAGGTGCCCTACGACGCTGTCTGGCCGGCCAACAGCATGTGGATTTCCATTGGGGACACCAAGCACCGGGTTAAATACACCGAATCCATCTCCATTACGCCGGTTGTGTTCGGCATCCGGGAATCCCTGGCGAAGGAGCTGGGGTTTGTGGGCAAAAAGGTGTCTGTCCGCGACATTTTAACGCAGATACAAAACGGCAAGCTTTCCTTCTGCATGACCAGCGCCACCCAGTCCAACTCCGGCTGCTCGGCCTACATCGGCTTTTTGTACGCCTTGCTTGACAACCCGGAAATTATCACCTCCCAGAGCCTTCGGGACGAACAGCTCAGGACGGATATCCAGGCTCTGCTCAAGGGGGTGGACCGCTCTTCCGGCAGCAGCGAATGGCTGAAAACCCTGTTT
>CAZCBC010000114.1:1682-7096 GCA_964496775.1 uncultured Oscillospiraceae bacterium | reverse complement strand
ACCTCCACCTTGCTGGTGGCAGGCACCTGTTTGATGCATACAAAGATGTTCATGGCTGCTCCCATTCTTTATATTTCCATTGCCTCTACTGTAGCAAAACAGCATGAAAAATACAACCGGAAAGAAGGCCAAAAATAAAGAGCCGCGGCACGACCGCCGCAACTCTTCATTTGATACGTAAGCACCATTCGTTTTTAATTTGGGCCTTAGAAGCAGTTACCGCAACAGGGTTATCCCAAATTTTTCTCCAGATGCCTTACATAGGCGTTGACCAGACTCTGCACAAAGCCTTTGGTGTCCTCATTGGCTATGGTGCCGTCCTCGCTAAACATGTCGCCCGCGCCGCTTAGGTAGGCCTCGGGCTGGCCCATTACCGGGCTGTTCAGGAAGGAGAGATACCTGCGTACATCGATGACAGCGCCCATGGCGCCCAGGGTGCCGGGGGTGATGCCGACCACCATGCTGGGTTTGCCGCTCCATTGATTCTGTCCCCAGGGGCGGGAGGCTACGTCCAGCGCGTTTTTCAGCACCGCGCTGGTGCCCCGGTTATATTCGGGCGTTACAAAAATCAGCCCGTCCAGCCTCGCGATGGTTTGGCGGAACCTGTCATAGCTTTCGGGGCCCTGGCCCTCGTCAAAATCCTGGTTGTACATAGGCAAGTCGCCAATCTCCACCACTTCTCCAATGTAGCCCGCGGGCAGCATGTCGATTAGCTGCACAGCCAGCTTGCGGGAAAAGGACTGTTTGCGCAAACTGCCCGCGATAACGCCCACACGCCGGGGCGAAGCCTGATGCCTGCGGTATTCGGGGTTCTTGTCAAAAGCGTCGCGCACATAGGGGCATACGGGGATCACTTTCAGGCCCTTCTTCGCCACGTCTTCCATGGCCCATTGAAGCAGCTGCCCCGCCACGCCCTTGCCGCGGTGCTCTTCCATAACGCCCAGGTGCTCAAATACCAGGGCATTTCCAACCTGGGAAACAAGGATATGTCCGGCTTCCTGACCATCCTGCATGGCTAAGTAGCGGTTTTTATCTTTATGAAACACAAATGTCATGTTGGTCATTCCTTTCATGGTTGTTTACTATGATATACCCGTACTTTCTTTGTTCCAAACTTGAGAAGCGTGCCGGACTCCTATATAATGCCCGAAGGAAGGGGGCTATGCCATGTCAAGGGAAGTCGCAGTCAACTGGCTGAACAACGCAGGGGCCGGGCAATATATCATCAACACCGAGCAGTCCATCGCCACGGTGCCGCTGGCCGCCCAGGCGCTGAAGGTGGAAAAAAAGAACATCGCCAAAACCCTGGCTTTTGATGTGCAGGGAGACACCGTGCTGATTGTAACGGCGGGCGACCAGAAGGTAGACAATGCCAAGTTCAAGGCGTTTTTTCAAACCAAGGCGCGCATGCTGAAGGCGGAGGAAACCGAAGCCCGCACAAACCATGCCCCCGGCGGCGTATGTCCCTTTGGCGTGCCCGAAGGGGTGAAAACTTATCTGGATATCTCCATGCAGCGGTTTGATTTTATCTACCCCGCCTGCGGCGACTTGTACACGGCGGCCAAGTTTACTCCGGAACAATTAAAGGAACTGACCGGGGCAGCATGGGTGGATGTGTGTAAAACGGCAGAGTAATGGGTGAAAAAACAACAGGGAGGGCGAAGGCTCTCCCTGTTTTTATGATTGCACTCTGGGTTTCAGTGCAGGCGTGCGTGCTGTGCAACGCACTTTGAATTGTTGAAGAAGGATGGGTTTATCGCTGATACAAAATCTGTAAATCGCCGTCCACAAACCCAATCCCCACAGCCTGGTATTGTTTTAGCCTATCGGAATATGTACCCGTAGCAAGGTAATCATTTACCCAATCAGTAAACAGTTTTTCTATCTCTTTCCAGCCGCTTTCCCGCACGGTGACAAAGGGATTGTCCCTTGTCGAAAACACCTCGCAGCAAGCCCAGTCCTCATCGTTTTCGTCAAACATAGAAGTGCCTGTTAACTCGATAGACCATTGATGATCTGTGTCTTCGTACAGGTTGAAATGGATTGCTTTTACCTCGTTTGGTAAAGCGGCTTTTAAAACGTTGTCCAGCCACTTGAAAAGCGCTTGTTTATCTTCGCTTTTCTTAAACCCATCAAATAATCCCATCGTTGCATCTCCTGCTGTTTCGCTTAATACTCTCCCTGCTCCTCGCCCGCTTCATACTTGGAGGTGAAGATGCCCTCCCGGTAGGCGTGCAGCAGCAGTTTCAAATCCTGCACCCTTTCCTTCAGGCGCTGGCCCTCATCTGTATCCGCCACCATCTGCCGCTTGCTAAAGGGCAGGCTTTCTGTCTGGGTGGACACGATGTCGCTGTTGCTCTCCACCGCTTCCTGCACCCCGGCAAACGAGTCGTGGGCCACAATGCGCATGCCGTGGGAGTTGGCAATCAGCGTATAGCCGGCGATGCCCGTCCGTTTCTGATAGGCTTTGCAGAAGCCGCCGTCAATTACAATGATGCGGCCCCCCGCCCGCAGCGGAGATTCGCCCTTCAGCACGGGGGTATGTCCGTTGATGATACGCCCCTCCTTGGGGTTTAGGTCGAAGGCGGCCAGCATCATTTCGCAGCCTTCCTCGGTTTTGTTATAGGTGTAGTACGGATCCCGCGGCTCGGAGAAGGCCGCCCGGTCGGCAATCATCAGGTGGGCGAAGGTGCTCATCTTGCGCCCGCACAGGGGGGAGAAGTCCCCGCACCACAAAAACCACATAAAGTCGGTGTCCTTGAGCAAACGCCCACGGTACGCCGCCCGGGCGCGCTTGTCGCAGTAATCCTGGAAGGTCCGTCCCTTATAGCGTTTGCCCTCAAACTCCACCTCGCGAAGGGTACCGTCGGCGTTCAGCGGGATGCAGCCGTGGAACAGCAGGTTGCCGTTATGCCGACGGTATACGCTGCCATGGTCGTACAAAAACTGCGTATGCTGGTGCAGCTTGTCGCTCTTTTCGAAGGCTTCGCTCAGCTGCTGGGCTACAGCGGCTTCCCCTTCGGTCAGGGC
Organism: uncultured Oscillospiraceae bacterium; assembly: GCA_964496775.1. Classification (GTDB taxonomy): domain Bacteria; phylum Bacillota; class Clostridia; order Christensenellales; family Aristaeellaceae; genus DTU024. The sequence continues at coordinate 4,066 of CAZCBC010000114.1, read as the reverse complement.
GTAATAGTCGTTGCCCTCCAGCGTGGGGAACTGCTGGTAAATCAGTGGCCATACCTTGTCGCCCACCGTCACCCTGTTTGTTTTGGTGTCGATATGCTCCAGCAGCAGCTTATCATCCATCTGGAATTCGGGGTGCCGTTTGATCAGCTGCCCCTCTAGCTTAAACATCATGATGGTGATGGTTTTCAGCGCCGCTTCATCGGGGCTTAGGTTGGGGTAGATCTGCTGCGCCAGGGCGTACAGCGGCCGCATGCTGATGCCGTAGCTGCTTTCCAGCAAGCTTAAATGCCCGTAATTCAGCGTGTTGCGCACTGCCGCCATGATGCACGCCTGGCACCCTGCCGCCGCGCCCATCCACAGGATGTCGTGGTTGCCCCAGGTAAAGTCCACTGCCGGGTGGCGCATCAACATGTCCAGTATCTTGTCCGGCGCACCGCCCCGGTCGAACAGGTCGCCCAGCACATGCAGCCGGGCAACCGCCAGGTATTTAATCAGGCTCGAAAACGCCCGGATAAAATCCTTCTCCGCGCCGATTTCCACCAGGGTGTCCACAATTTTTACATGGTAGGCATGCTGGTTCTTGTCCTCATCCTCCTGGGAGTGCATCAATTCATCCAGCACAAACTCGTAGGCGTCGGGGATGGCGCGGTGCACATCCTGCCGGGTGTACTTGCTGCTTAGCAGCCTGGCCAGGCGTACCAGATAAATCAGCGTCCTGCGGTACCAGGCGGCGTCCGCTACGCCCTGCTTTTCCAGCAACTTTGTCTTTTGCCTGGGATAGTAGATGACGGTGCACAGCTCCTCAATCTCTTCCGGGCTCATCTGGTCCTGAAACAGCAGCGTGGCTTTTTCCTTGATGACGCCTGAGCAGTTGTTGAGGATATGCTCAAACGCTTCATACTCGCCGTGCAGGTCGCTCATAAAATGTTCTGTGCCCTTGGGCAGGCCCATCATAGCCTGCAAACTGCTGATTTCAGCATACAAAGACTGCACCGTGGGGTACTTTTCGGCTAAAAGGGAAAGGTACTTCATTTGTTCGTCGGTAAAAATAGCAGGATAGGTTTCCATAACAGCTCCTCCTGATATGATATTTTCACTGCCCCCATCATAAGCAAAACCCTGTGATCCGTCAAGGAAAAAAGCAAGGGACCGCTTTCGCAGCCCCTTGTCTATTATCTTTCAACGCAGCCGATATGGTCGATGATGGAAAAATCGCGGTACTGTACCTCTGCCACCACCCTGCCAAAGGGGCGGGAGGGCTTGGGAACGCCGGTGTAGCTTTCCGCCAGGTTTTTAAGCTCTTCTATGTCATATACGGGCAGGCCGCCTGCCTTCAGGCTGTCTTTTAACTCCTTGCGGGCGGGGTTGACAGCTACGCCCCGCTGGGTAACCAACACATCCACCGTGCTGCCGGGGGTAGAGGTGCACAGCACCTTGTCCACCACAATGGGCAGGCGCGCCCTGAACAGGGGCGCCACAATCATGGCCAGCTTGGCGCCCGCCGCCGTGTCGCTGTGGCCGCCCGAGCCGCCGGTGATGTACCCGTTGGAGTCGGTATGCACGTTGACATTAAAGCCGGTATCAATCTGGGTGGCGCCCAGCACCACCACGTCCAGGGCGTTGACCGCCGACGACTTGGCCAGGGGGCTGGCGTAGCGGGAGGCGGAAATCTCCTGGTGCAGGGGGTTTTTGCTGATGGACTCCACCGCCTTCAAGTCGAAGCACTGCACGTCCATCAGGTTTTTAAAGTAGCCTTCCTCCAGCATGTCCACCAGGTAGCCGGTGATGCCGCCCAGGCCAAAGCTGCCGGTAACGCCCAGCCGCTTCATGATGGGCTTTAAATACTGGGTAACGGCCAGCGACGCGCCGCCCGCCCCCGTCTGGAAGGAAAAGCCTTCCTTCAATAGGCCGCTGTGCTCTATCACCTGGGCCGCGTAGCGGGCAATGGTCAGCGCCACGGGGTCGCGGGTCATGCGGGTGGTGCCCGATACAATGCCCTTGGGGTCGCCGATGGAATCTACCCTCACCACATAGTCCACATTGGTTTCCTCAATGGAGGCGGGGGAGAGGGGATAGTCCATCAAATGGTCAGTGATGATGACCACCTTTTTCGCCATCCGGCTGTCGGGAATGGCATAGCCCAGCGAGCCGCAGGCGGAGGGGCCGGAAATGCCGTTGGCTTTGCCCATGCTGTCAGCCGCGGGGGCGGCGATGAAGGCCACATCAATCGTAACCCTGCCCGAATCAATGGCTGCCGGGCGGCCGCCATGGCTTCTGAACAGCACGGGTTTTTCCATCAGGCCTTCCGAAATGGCGCGGGCAACCTGTCCGGTCATGTAGTTGGTTTCAATTTTGGTAACAACCTTGTTGCGGATATGCTCAAT
>CAZCBC010000114.1:894-1625 GCA_964496775.1 uncultured Oscillospiraceae bacterium | reverse complement strand
GGATAGTGACAGTCAAAGAGGGAACTGGCCTGCACTGTCAAATCCCGTATGCCCATGCGGGCAACTTCTTCCAGCACCATGTTCAGCACGAAGTCGCCGTTGCGCAGGTGGTGGTGGAAGGACACCGTCATACCGTCCTTAAGGCCTGCCTGACGGATGGCTTCCTGCAAGGATGTGATTACTTTACTCATGGATAGCACCTCCCAGTCCCAGCGCGTGGGCCGCTTCCAGCACCCGGCGCGCCCTGTCCACAATGGGTTTGTCCACCATCTTGCCGTGGAGGGAGATGGCGCCCTTGCCCTGCCTCTTGGCCTCCTCAATAACGGCCATCACCTCCTGAGCGTAGGCGATTTCCTTCTCCGAGGGGCTGAATACCTCGTTGATGGCTGCCACATGCCGGGGAGAGATGGCGGCCTTGCCGGTAAAACCCAGGCCCTTGGCAAACTCCGCGTCCTTTTGCAGGCCCTCATCGTCGTTGACATCGGTAAAGGGGGTGTCGTACACATCCACCTGGGCGGCCCGGGCGGCCATGACGATGCGACCGCGGGCATAGAGAATTTCATCCCCCTGCTTGGTGCGGGCGGCTTGCAGGTCACTGGTTAAATCCTCCGCGCCCAGGAACAGCGCCTTGACGCGCTTGTCCGCCTTGGCGATCTGGTAGGCGTTTTCAATGCCCTCCGCCGTTTCCAGCAGCGCGATGATGCCCACCGTGCCCACGGGAATGCCGTGCT
>CAZCBC010000114.1:0-854 GCA_964496775.1 uncultured Oscillospiraceae bacterium | reverse complement strand
GTTTCCGTCATCAGGCGGGAAACTTCTTTAATATAGCCAGCGTCTGACACCTTGGTGGGCATGACCAGGGAGGGTTTGAGGGGGATGACCATGTCCAGGTCGTCCTTGATATAGTCGGTGTCCAGGGGGTTAAGCCGCACGATGATTTCGGTGCCCGAAAAGCCCAGTGCCTTGATGGCGTTGCGCACCAGTACCCGGGCGGCGTCCTTTTCGGCGGGGGCCACGGCGTCCTCCAAATCCAGTATGACGGCGTCGGCCTGGTGAATATCTGCGTTCAGCAGCATGGCCGGGCTATTGCCGGGGATAAACAACATGCTTCTTCTCATATTATGCCTCCCCTGCCCGGCGCAGCGCCGTTTCCACCCGGGCCTTGACGGTGCAGTCCAGCGCCCCGCGGTCTTCCAGGCGCACCTTGGCATTGGTAACGCCCATGTCCTGTATGATACTTTGGGCGGCCTGGCGGATACTCTCTCCAAACTGATCCAGCACGATGGACTCAATCTCGATGTCCACCCTGCCCTCGCCGGGCGCAACGGAAACCAGCACGTCGTTGGACTCCAGCGTGCCGGCTACCGCAAGCCTTACAATGTTCATCTAAAGCCTCCTTTTATGTCGAAAGGATATGTTCATTCTTCTTTTATTATAGCCCAAAGGATGAGGGTGCGCAACCGCGCCGGGGAAGGGAATTGCCAGTTCTCCTGACGTTGTTTTCATGAATTATACTTTGAATCTTATATTATACTGATTCCAAACATTAATGCATCGTCGTGTCGGTTCTTTTGGCTTGCAGCATCGTCGGCTGTTCAGTCAGCGTAGCGCTGCTACGCTTCCTTCACTGCTCCTTGCTGCAAGCC
>CAZCBC010000113.1:1988-7205 GCA_964496775.1 uncultured Oscillospiraceae bacterium | reverse complement strand
GGCGCCCACGATTTCCTGCCCGTCCAGCTTGATGCTGCCGCCCACGATTTTGCCGGTGGGCGCTAAAATGCGCATGATGGAATAGGCGGTTACCGATTTGCCGGAGCCGGATTCCCCTACAATGCCCAGCACCTTGCCCCGGTCGAGCCGGAAGGAAATGCCGTTGACGGCCTTAACTTCTCCGGCATCGGTAAAGAAGGAGGTGCGCAGGTCGTTTACTTCAAGAAGTGTCATGCTATGCCTCCTTTACGCGTTCAGTTTGGGGTCGAAAGCATCGCGCAGGCCGTCGCCAAACAGGTTCAGCGACAGCACAATCAGGCAGATAACCAGCGCGGGAATAATCAACCGGTAGGGGTAGGAGTAGATGCCGTTCAGCGCGTCCGACGCCAGCGACCCCAGGGAGGGCATGGGCGCGTTGACGCCCAGACCTAAGAAGGACAGGAAGCTTTCGGTAAAGATGGCGTTGGGGATTTGCAGCGCCGTGGAAATGATGATAACGCTGATGCTATTGGGCAGCAGGTGCTTGGTAATAATCCACTTACCCCGGGCGCCGGCAACCTGGCTGGCCAATACATACTCCTGCTTGCGCAAAGAGAGCAACTGCCCGCGGATGAGGCGCGCCATGCTAACCCAATATAGCAGGGCAAACACAATAAACATGCTGATGATGTTGGAGCCGATTTTTTCCAGCACGGTGCCCTGCACGTTGAGCACCTGCCCTAAAACCACCGCCAGCAAAATGATAACCAGCATGTCGGGCAGGGAATAGATAATATCTACAATGCGCATGATGAACAGGTCCACCTTGCCGCCGAAATACCCGGCGATGGAGCCGATGGTCATGCCGATAATCAGCACGATGATACTGGAAAAGAAGCCTACCGCCAGGGAAATGCGGGTGCCGTACACCACGCGGATAAAATAGTCGCGCCCGTGGGCGTCGGTGCCGAACACATGGGGGAAGACCTTCTCCCCGGCTTCGATTCTTTTAAGCTCCGTCTTGCCGTACTGGAAGGGGGCCAGGTTGTTGTAGCTGCTGTCCACCGGGCGGCCGGGGCGTACGCCCAGCATCTTCTCGTAGGAGTAGGGCCACACCGAAGGCAGGATGATGGAAGCCAGGGTAATCAGAATGATGATGAACATACTGAAGGTTGCAACTTTGTTTTTCAGCAGCCGCTTGACGCCGTCTTTAAAAAAAGTGGAGGAGGGGCGCAGCTGAACAATCTGCTCCTTCTCGGCATCGGTGGCCGGCAGAAAGGCGTCGGGATCAAGCTGCATGCTGAAGGGTTTATTGTGTGAGAACATTCTGGGCTTCTCCTTTATTCAAACTCGATACGGGGGTCTACCACCTTGTAGAAAATGTCGCTGATAAGGTTCATCACAACAATCAGCGAAGCCAAGAAGATGGTGGTGCCCATAATCAGGGTGTAGTCGCGGTTGGTGATGCTGGAGACAAACTGCCGCCCCAGTCCGGGCACGGCGAAAATCTGCTCCACCACCATGGAGCCTGTCAGGATGAAGGCCAGCATGGGGCCAAAGTAGGTGATGACGGGAATCAGGGCATTCTTGAGGGCGTGACCGAAGATGATGTTGCGGCCCGATACGCCCTTGGCCTTGGCGGTGCGGATATAATCCTGCCCCAGCACGTCCAGCATGGAGGAACGGGTCAGGCGGGTAATATAAGCCATGGGGTAGAGGGCCAGGGTAATAATGGGTAAAATCAGCCCTTCCGCGGTAGAGCCGTTGGCAGGCAAAAGCCGCAGCTGGACGGAGAAAATAACCAGCAGGAAGGAACCCATGATAAACGAGGGGGCGGATACAAAGGCGGATGTGATGACCATGATGGTCTTGTCTATCAGCTTGTTGCGCCTCAGCGCTGCTACAGCGCCCAGCACAATGCCGATGGCCGCCGCGCTGACAGCGGCGATGGAGCCCAGCTTGGCCGAGGTTTTCATGCCGTCCATAATAATATCAATGACGCTGCGTCCCCGCTGCTTTAGAGAGGGGCCAAAGTCAAACTGGGTAAGGATGCCGTTTAAGTAGGTGGTGTACTGCTCCCACAGGGGCTTGTCCAGGCCGTATTTGGCTTCCAGAGCGGCCTGCGCCTCCTTGGTGATGGCTTTTTCACTCATGAATGGGCCGCCGGGTACGGCGTGCATCACAAAGAAAGTGATGGTAATCACAATCCAGATGGTAGCAATAGCAAGCAAAATACGCTTGAGCAGGTAATAGGCCATTTTCGCGTTCATTCAACATCCGCCTTATCTTTTTCACACAGGATACCAGGGGCACCGCCGGTGTGGTTTCCAAACGGTGCACTCTATATACTATTATAATCTTCAAATCAATGCAAGACATGAGGGGGGATATTCTGAAAAACATCAGCAGATAGCATATCATGCGCCGAACACAGCAGGCTTGCGCAAACGTTTGAAATATATTACGATGAAGAACAAGAACACTCCCATTTCGCATTCTTTATTTGAACATCAAACGGGAATGGGGAACATACAAATGAATGGGCGAGGAGGCTCTAACCATGCGGTTTGTTCATCTATCCGACCTGCACTTTAACCCGGGTAAGGACGGCAGAACATCAAGGGAAATGAGAGAGAAGCTGATTCTCTATCTTCAAGGGCTGAACCTTTCCGCCGATGAACTGCTTATCACCGGCGATTTTCGGCACGCGAAGTATCAAGGAAAAGAGCAGAGCGAGATTGCCGCGGTTGTCGCGTTTATTAAAGAAATCGCGGAGGCTGTGAATATTTCGAGTGTCGAGCATATCCACCTTGTTCCGGGCAACCATGACCGAGAGCGAACAAGCGACGAAGAAGATAAAAAAAGAATAGAAAAAATCAGGGAACAATATGATTCGGATAACGGGCGCTTTGAGAAAGAGGATCTTGCTTTTTTGCTCCAGCCCTTTGACTATTTCCGCATGGTTTGCGACACGTTGTACGGTGCGGATAACTATTGGGAAGCCGGAAAATTGCACACCTACCGTGTCCTTGGCGGAACGGTGTTTTTGTACCTGAACACGGCGATTATGCACAATACGGATGACGATCGGGGGCGCTTAATTATCGGCAACGACTGCCTGGATAGGCTGTTGCGAGAAATTAAAACCAAGTACCCCGATTTTCCCATCATCGTTTTAGCGCATCATTCCCCCGACTGCTTTGAAAAACACGAAAAAGAGGCGGTCGAGCATATCCTCATGGCGCATCTAAACGCTTCTTTATACCTTTGCGGCGACGCGCATGAGGCGTGGCCAAGGAAGGTGAATGACCATCTTGAAATTACGATGGGTTGCCTCAAACAAGATACAGGCGTGGAAACCACCTTCCTTGTGGGCGACACCAAGACGCGGGAATTGACCGCGCACCACTGGGTAAAAGCTTGGGAACCCTATACTGCCATGAATGAAAAGCTTCAGGCGCTTTTACCGCCCAAGAAAATCGCTAAAAAGCTTCCCTTTAACAACATACCCTACTCTGAGAACATCCATTTCACGGGGCGAACAGAGATTTTGGAAGAGGTGAAAAACCACCTGAACCCCGGCGAAAAGAAGCCCCACTTCCTTGCCTTGTATGGCTTGGGGGCTGTTGGCAAAACAGAGATTGCCCTTGAATATACGCTGAAAAACGGCCATCTGTACGATGTTATCTGGTGGGTCAATGCGGAAAATGAAGTGGCCAACATCAATTCGTATAACGACTTTTTGCTGAAAAAAGAGATAATCAAAGAGGATGCCACCTATAACAGCGAAGAGATTGTCCAATTCATTAAGGGCTGGATGGAACAAAATGATAACTGGCTATTTATCTATGACAACGCCGAAAGCGAACAAGATTTAACCCCCTATCTTCCGCGCGTCAATACGGGGCACATCCTCATTACCACCCAAAATCCGAACTGGCGAAATAGCAAGCGGATAGCGGTGGATGTATTCAAGCTCCAAGAGGCCGTGGACTTTTTCAATCGCTTTGAATTGGACGGAAACCCAGACGGGGCGGAAGCGCTTGCCGAGGAGCTGGGCTATCTTCCGCTTGCCTTAGACCAAGCGGCTGCCTATATGCTGGAAAACAATATGTCCTATCAAGAATATCTGGGCCTTTTCCAACAGTATCGGCTGGGGGTATTTGAAAAGGCCGAATATGAATCCCCCTATGGAAAAACGGTGGCCACCACTTGGCATATTTCCCTTGAAAAAATTGAGGATGAAGGCGCCAAACAACTGCTGCGGCTTTTAGCTTTTTTAGCGCCCGACCATATTCCAAAGGATATGTTCTGTGAAGCCAAGGAGCTTTTGCCCGAACCGCTTTCAAGCGCGGTAACAAACGAATTGGATTTTAATAACACCATCAGAACCCTTGCGAAATATTCGCTGATACAGTCTGAAAAAGGGGCTTTGCGTATCCATCGTTTGCTCCAGGAGGTGATTCGGCAATCCTTGGGAGAGGAAAAAGACCGGTATTTTCAGTATTGCCTCAAGAGTCTGAACAAGCTATTTACATATGATAGGGATGATATGACAACTTGGGATAATTGCGCCCGCTTCATGCCGCATGTACAGGCGTTTCTGACGCATACGAAAGATTTGAACAAAAAAACGGAAGAAATAGCCAATCTATATTTTCAAGGCGCAAGCTGGCTAAACCATCTCGCGCTATATGAAGAGGCGCTCAAGTGGTATGAAAAGGACTTAGCAATTCGCGAAAAAGTCTTGGGCTTAGAGCATCCTTCTACGGCCACCACATACAACAACATCGCTACTGTATATGCAAATCAAGGGGACTATCAAGAGGCGCTCAAGTGGTATGAAAAGGCCTTAGCAATTCGTGAAAAAGTCTTGGGTTTAGAGCATCCTTCTACGGCCGCCACATACAACAACATCGCCAATGTATATAATCATCAAGGGGACTATCAAGAGGCGTTAAAATGGTATCAAAAGGCCTTAGCAATTCGCGAAAAAGTCTTGGGTTTAGAGCAACCTTCTACGGCCACAACATACAACAACATCGCCTTAATATATTATAGTCAAGGGGACTACCAAGAGGCGCAAAAGTGGCATCAAAAGGCCTTAGCAATTCGTGAAAAAGTCTTGGGTTTAGAGCATCCTGATACGGCCGCCACATACAACAACATCGCCTTGGTATATGATAGTCAAGGGGACTACCAAGAGGCGCAAAAGTGGCATCAAAAGGCCTTAGCAAT
>CAZCBC010000113.1:0-1888 GCA_964496775.1 uncultured Oscillospiraceae bacterium | reverse complement strand
AAAAGGCCTTAGCGATTACGGAAAAAGTCTTAGGTTTAGAGCATCCTGATACGGCCACAACATACAACAATATCGCCTTGTTATATAAACGTCAAGGGGACTATCAAGAGGCGCTAAAGTGGCATGAAAAGGCATTAACGATTGCGGAAAAAGTTTTGGGCCACGACCATCCGAACACGAAAACACTGCGTAATAACATGGCGCTTGTCAAGATAATAATGAAAAGCCAATAGGATGGCGTGAAAAGCCACAATCCAAGTTTTTTCGCGGCTAAAATATGGATGCGCCGCAAAACCATCCCTCGGCCACGACAACCAAGCGCTTTCTACTCTGCCCCCGACGCTCGCGCCGAAAGGATAGCCGCGCGATATTGCATGGCGCAGGACAACAAACGCCTGATAGTACGCAAATCAGGCGTGTTTCGTACTGTTATGTTAATGTTATGCTTCTTTGATGAGCCTGTAATCCTCAGCGCACTGTTTTAAGCCATCCAGGGTGTCCCTGAACGTTAGACCGTGCCGCCTTAGCTTGCTGTCATCCATCCAGAGGTTTCTGGTATGCGGCCTGTCCAGGACGCTCTCCGGTATGCCCAGCATCCTTTGGGTTGCCTGGGCAATTTCCAGCATGCTGTTTGTGGTGGGGCTACCAAAGTTATAGCATCCTCCCGGAAGGTTTTTGGCTGCCAGGGTTAGTTCCGCTACTTCCCGGGCATAGGTCAGCCCCCTGTATTCCCGGCTGCTGAAAGAAACAGCCTCCTGCCGCATCCCGGAGAAGATGATGTGCATGATAAAATTCCCCGTCTTGTCCTGGGGATAGATGGGCAGGTCGTACATCCAGGTGGCGCGCAGCATGACGGTGTCCGGGCGAAGGTCTAAAACGCGCTCTTCCATTTCTAACTTATGCCGGGCGTAGACATTGGCAGGGGTGTTTACGTCATCCTCCCGGAAAGGGCCTTCGCTATGGCTTCCGGTATACACCTGATCGCTGCTGAATATCAGCGTTTTAATGTTTGGGGCAGACTTGGCAATATAAAGCGGCAGCATTACATTGGCCTGATAGGACGCGTCCGGGTTTTTCTCGCACTCGCCAATGTCGGATATCGCGGCTGTATGGATGATGAGTTCCGGCTCGCTTTCTTGAATCAGGCGCTTGATGTCGTCTTCCTTGATTTTCCTTAATGAAGGGGCATGTATGCAATCAGCTGCCGCCGCGATGCGCCGCCCCACAAACCCGTTTGTTCCGGTTAACAATATTTTCATTTTTTACCTGCTTCCTCATGTACTAAACGCAAGGGAAAATGCTTTGCTAAGCCGCCAATCCCAGGGTTTATCGGCATATTTATTCTTTCATCCAGTATAGAGGATTGCGGCGGTCAAATCAACGCATGCGAAAGAAGGAGCTTTATAAAAAACCTGGAAAAATCGGGAAATATAGCGGCAGGCTGCCGGAACACCATCACGGGTGGGGCAAATAGCTCCCGTTATTTCCCTTGAAAAAAACATCCGCACGCCTTATAATACGAGAACAAATATTCTCGTTTTAAAAGGAGGTGCGTCATGGCTAAGCGAATCTATGTCAAAGTACTGGCGGAAATTGATTCCGACGGCATTATCATCCCCAAGGCGCTGACCTTTCAGGATATGCTGTACGAAATTGACCGGGTGTATATGCCGCCCGTCGCCTCCCCCGCCTTCAACGCCGGGGGGCGGGGCATGCGCTACCGCATCCGCATACGCGGCAGGGAAAGTTATCTGTTTCTTGAGCAGGAGAGCCGCCGCTGGTTTGTGGAAGCCAAGGAATATCCCGGCGAAAAGCTGAACCAGACCGCCGAAACGGCCTTTGCCCACCTGACCAGCCCTTAAAATATCAACGGGAGGGGTTGTCCGCA
>CAZCBC010000112.1:4950-7259 GCA_964496775.1 uncultured Oscillospiraceae bacterium | reverse complement strand
GGGGGAACAAACAGCTGTCTTTCATGCTTCTTGCTAAAATTTGTGGTGCCCACTATAATGAAGCCTGAGGTAATGAACATGAAGTTTCAGAGGAAATCTTGCATTTTCGAGGTGCTATTGGCTCAATATAGATGGCTAACGCATCTGGACGACCCGGACATGTATGAGTGGGAGTATGCCTACAGCGAAATCCCTGCCGGGGATTGATGCTGTTTTTCAATGCCTTTTTGCACATAGCAACACGGAGGAATAACTGATGATGAACAAACTAACCATGCACACCCTCAACCTGGTGGATGAGAATATTCGCAAGCTTGCCGAGCTGTTTCCCAATGCCGTAACTGAGCGCAAGAATGGGCAGGGGCAGGTAGAGCGGGCCGTTGATTTTGATGTGCTTCGGCAGGAGTTAAGCCAGGTGGTGGTGGAGGGGCCGCAGGAGCGGTATCAGTTTACCTGGCCGGACAAGCGCCAGTCCGTGCTGCTGGCCAATGCCCCCATCAGCGATACCCTGAGGCCGTGCAGGGAAGAGAGCGTAAATTTTGATACCACCCAGAACCTGTACATTGAAGGGGACAACCTGAATGTGCTGAAGCTGCTGCGGGAAACCTACCTGGGCAAGGTGAAGATGATTTATATCGACCCGCCCTATAACACCGGCAACGACTTTGTCTATGAGGATGACTTTAGAGAGGATGCCGACGCCTACCTGGACCGCAGCGGACAGTATGATGAGGAAGGCAACCGCCTGGTACAGAATACCGAGAGCAACGGGCGTTTTCATACAGACTGGCTGAACATGATGTACCCCCGCCTGCGCCTGGCCAAGGATTTGCTGACGGAGGATGGGGTGATTTTTATCAGCATTGATGATAATGAGCAGGCAAACTTGAAAAAAATTTGTGATGAAGTGTTTGGGGCGGATAATTTTGTTGCGCAAATTGTGTGGGAAAAAAGATTTACCAGAAGCAATAACGCAAAGCTTTTTGCATCCCTGACAGACCATATCCTAGTTTATAGAAAAAGCGCCAGTCTTGATATACTGAAAGAATCACGTTCAGAGAAAAACGATTCAATATATTCAAATCCAGATAACGATCCCCGGGGAGTATGGACAAGCGTGTCTTATGTTAACCCAGCATCAAAGGAACAGAGACCAAATCTGTGTTACAAAATTAAAAATCCTGTGACAGGGCAGATGGTGGAACATCCAACGAATGCATGGAAATATTCTCAAAGTACACACAGAGAGCACGTTCAAGATAATCGTTTGTACTGGGGAGCAAATGGTGAAAATCAATATCCAAGATTAAAGAAATTTCTCTCCGAAATGAAGGGAGGAATTGTGCCTGCAAATTTATGGTACTATCGTGATGTTGGCACAACAGATGCAGCAAGCAAGGATTTAGAAAAACTGATTGGTCGTGGAATTTTCGATTTTCCTAAACCCACGGGATTAATTCTAAAAATGCTTGATATTGCCACAGAAAAAAATAGCATTGTTTTGGATTTCTTTGCTGGTTCTTCCACTACCGCCCATGCCGTTATGCAGTTGAACGCCGAAGATGGCGGCAACCGGAAGTTCATCATGGTACAGCTGCCGGAAGCCACAGACAAGAAAAGTGAAGCCTATAAAGCGGGCTATAAGAACATCTGTGAAATAGGTAAGGAGCGCATCCGCAGGGCTGGAGATGCAATTGTTGCCGCATGCCAACCTCAGCCTTTATTAACAACATATAATTTCGATCTTGCTAGCTCAGATTATGGAAAGAAGATAAGCGAGGTGTTGAGTGACGAAAAGCCTACACCGGATATCGGCTTCCGGGTGCTGAAACTGGACAGCAGCAACATGAAGGATGTGTATTATACCCCGGCAGAAACCACGCAGATAAAGATGGAACACCTGGCGGACAACATCAAGCAGGACAGGACGCCGGAAGATTTGCTGTTCCAGGTGATGCTGGAGCTGGGGGTGCTGCCCAGCAGCGCCATTACAGAGATGCGGCTGGGCGGTAAGCGTGTGTTCAGCGTGGCGGAAGGCTTTTTGCTGGCCTGCTTTGACAGCGCTATCAACGAGACCACCATTACAGAAATCGCCAAATTAAAGCCCCATTATGCCGTCTTCCGGGATAGCAGCTACGCCAACGACAGCGTTGCCACCAACTTTGAGCAGATTTTCAAAGCCTACAGCCCCCATACCGTCAGGAGGGTATTGTGATGGTGGTTGCATACCAACCATATGGCACACCGCAACAGAAAGGACACGGCAATGCCTAAGGATATGAAGAAGAAAGCCCATGCAATCAGCATCC
>CAZCBC010000112.1:0-4940 GCA_964496775.1 uncultured Oscillospiraceae bacterium | reverse complement strand
CGCAGCAGCGCGGCGGAGTATCTCTCCTATGTGGCGTCCACAGGGGAAAGCGATCAAACGGTGGAGATGCGCTATGAGGATGAAAACATCTGGCTGAGCCAGAAGATGATGGCGCAGTTATACGAAACAGCAATCTCTACCATTAACTACCATATCAAGCGCATTTTTGCCGACAGCGAACTGCAAGAAGAGGCAGTTGTTCGAAAATATCGAATAACTGCTGAAGATGGGAAAACATACAATACCCAGCACTATGCCTTGCAGATGATTATCGCCGTGGGCTTTAAGGTGAACTCTGAGCGTGCTGTGCAATTCCGCAAGTGGGTGAACCATATCGCTAAGGAGTACACCATCAAAGGCTGGGTAATGGACGATGAGCGCCTGAAACGGGGCACCTACCTGACAGATAAATACTTTGAAGAGCAGCTGGAACGCATCCGGGAAATTCGTGCCAGCGAACGCAAATTCTATCAGAAGGTGACAGATTTATACGCCACCGCCTTGGATTATGACAGCCAGGCAAAGACGACCCGGCGTTTTTATGCCAGCGTGCAAAATAAAATGCATTATGCCGTACACGGGCACACGGCAGCAGAGCTGATTGTGGAACGGGCAGACAGCACAAAACAGCACATGGGCTTGACCAGCTGGCAGGATGGGCCGGAGGGAAAGATTAAACAGAGCGATGTAACCATTGCCAAGAACTACCTAAGCAAGGGGGAACTGGAACAGCTGAACCGCATGGTAAGCAGCTATCTGGACTTTGCGGAAAACATGGCCCGGCGCAAAATCCCTCTGACCATGTCGGATTGGGAAAGCAGGCTGAATGCTTTTATCCAAATGTTTGAATATGGCCTGCTTAAGGATGCCGGAAAGGTGACGGCGGCCATCGCCAAACTGCACGCAGAAACAGAGTTTGAAAAATACCGCGTCGTACAGGACCGCCTGTACGAATCGGACTTTGACCGCTTTTTGCTGGAGCTTGAAAGCAAAAGTCAGGAGTTGGAAGGCGGTAGCGCTACATGAAATTTACCTTTAAAATACAGGCCTATCAGACAGACGCCGTGGAAGCGGTGTGCAAGGCGTTCCAGGGGCAAAGGTATCAGGAGCATTCCCTGTATATCCGCGACCTGGGGGTGAAGCAGCCGGTGGCGGTACCTGCCGAACAGCAGATGGAGCTGGATTTGTTCGACCGGCAAATAACTATTTTTGAAGCCGAGGACGATACCGGCTACCGCAACGCGCCCCTTAGTATCAGCGATGGGCAGCTGCTGAACAACATCCGGGCCATTCAGCAGCGGGGCAACATCCGCCAGTCCAATAGCTTGGTTAAGGACGTTGGCGTGCCTGCCCTGGACGTGGAAATGGAAACGGGCACGGGCAAAACCTATGTGTACATCAAAACCATGTATGAACTGCACAAGCGGTACGGCTGGCGCAAGTTTATCATTGTGGTGCCCTCCATTGCCATCCGGGAAGGGGTGCTGAAAAGCTTCCAGATGACGGAAGACCATTTTATGGAGCAGTATGGCCACAAGGTGCGCAGCTTTATCTACAGCAGCAGCGATCTGCACCAGCTGGACACCTTTAGCTCCGGCAGCGGCATCCATGCCATGATTATCAACACCCAGGCCTTTGCCACCAGCCTGAAGGAAGGCGGGCGCAGCAAGGAAAGTCGCATCATCTATGATATTCGCGACGAGTTTGGCAGCCGGAGGCCCATTGATGTCATTGCCGCCAACCAGCCCATTATCATCCGGGACGAGCCGCAGAAAATGGGCGGGGAGGTTACCCAGGCGGCGCTGAAACGCTTTAACCCGCTTTTTACCCTGAACTATTCCGCCACGCACAAAAAGGAGCACAACCCGGTGTATGTGCTGGACGCTTTGGATGCCTACAACAAGCGCCTGGTAAAGAAGATTGAGGTAAAGGGCTTTGAGGTGAAAAACCTGCGGGGCACCGGGCAATACCTGTACCTGGAAAGCTTTGTGCTGTCCAGCAGCAAACCGCCCCGGGTGCGCCTGGAGTTTGAGGTGGCCCAGGCAAACGGCACCAAACGCAGGACGCGCACCCTGGAACAGGGGGACAATCTGTACCACCTGTCCGGCAACATGCAGCAGTATCAGGATGGGTATACCATCAGCCTGATTGACCCCACCCGGGATGAGGTGACCTTTTTAAATGGTTTGGTGCTGCGCAAGGGCGACGTGGTAGGCGACACCTCTCAGAAGGCCATGCGGCGGGTGCAGATAAGGGAAACCATCCTGAGCCATTTTGAAAAGGAAGAGAAGCTTTTCCACCAGGGCATCAAGACTCTGTCCCTGTTTTTTATCGACGAGGTGGCGAAATATCGCCAGTATGATGAGGATGGCGGGGAGCTGCTGGGCGAGTATGGCCGGATGTTTGAGGAGGAGTATACCAATATCCTTAACGACTATATCCAGCTGTTCGATACCCCCTATCAGGCATTCCTTCGGCGGGATCAGGTGGCGGATGTGCACAAGGGATATTTCAGCATTGACAAGAAAACCCGCCGCAGCGTGGACAGCGCCGTAAAGCGGGGCAGCGATATCAGCGACGACATCAGCGCCTATGACTTAATCTTAAAAAATAAGGAGCGCCTGCTGAGCTTTGAGGAAAAGACACGCTTTATCTTCAGCCATTCCGCTTTAAGGGAGGGCTGGGACAATCCCAACGTGTTCCAGATTTGCACCCTGAAAAGCAGCGACTCTACCACCACCAAACGGCAGGAGGTTGGGCGGGGACTGCGCATCTGTGTAAACCACGCGGGCGCCCGCATGGATGCCGACACTCTGGGCGACAGCGTGCACGATATCAACAAGCTGACGGTCATCGCCAGCGAAAGTTATAAAAACTTTGTGGGGGATTTGCAGCAGCAGATTCGCGAAGAACTGTACGACCGCCCCACCAAGGCAAGCCCGGAATATTTCACTGGAAAGACAGTGACTTCTGTAGACGGTACCAAGCAGCTAAGCGACAAGGACGCCCTGGAAATCTATATCTATTTGCGCGTGAATGGCTATGTGGATAAAAACGACGGCGTAAGCGATACTTACCGTGCAGATCTGGCAAACAAAAACCTGGCAGCGCTGCCGGAGGAATTACGGCCTTACGGAGCAGACATTCATACCCTGATTCAGGGCATCTTTGACGAGAGCGTGCTGGCTAAAATGGTGGAGGACGGCAACAGAACCAAGCTGCGCAGCAATCCCCTCAACGATAATTTCTACAAAAAAGAGTTCCAGACTTTATGGAACTACATCAACCGCAAATATGTGTATACCGTGCAGTTTGACAGCGGCGAGCTGATCCAAAAGGCCATTTCTGCCCTGGACCGCAACCTGATGGTAACGCCCCTGCAATACAGCGTTACCCTGGGGGTGCAGCAGGATCAGATGGATCAATATACCTTGGAGCGCGGCGAGGGCTTTGTGGCAGAGAAAACCAAAACCCAAACCCTTCGGCAGGGTGGCGGCACCAGCCTGAAATACGACCTGATTGGCAAGATTGCCAAAGGCACCACCCTAACCCGCCGCACGGCTGCGGCCATCTTGGGCGGCATCCAGCGGGCAACCCTTAGCCTGTTTCAAGAGAACCCGGAGGAGTTTATCGCCAAGGCCATCCGCCTGATTGAAGAACAGAAAGCCACCATGATTGTGGAGCATATCAGCTACAACCAGACAGAGGATAGCTATGACAGCACCATCTTCACCCTGGAAAAAAGCGCCCAGCGCTTCGACCAGGCCTTTAAGGCGAAGAAACATATACAGGACTATGTGTTTACCGATGGTTATGCAGAGCAAAGCATAGAGCGGCGTTTTGCGGAGGATATGGACCTGGCAGAGGAAGTGTGCGTCTATGCCAAGCTGCCCCTGGGGTTCCAGATTCCCACCCCGGTGGGCAACTACAACCCCGACTGGGCCATTGCCTTCCACCAGGGCACGGTGAAGCATATCTATTTCATCGCCGAAACCAAAGGCAGCATGGAAAGCATGCAGCTAAGAGCGATCGAGAGTGCAAAGGTGGCATGCGCCAAAAAACTTTTCAACACCCTGTCTGATGCCAAAGTCCGCTACGGAGTTGTGGATAGCTATCAGCATTTGATGAGCATCATCAGTGACCCCATGCCCAGTTAGCATCAAGCATTTTAGGTGTAGAGGATTTTTTATCCTTGGTAAAGGATAATGGCTTGATGTTCCAGATGGTATGTTCAAAGTGGCGTTTGAAAATGCAGAACAACAAAAACATCCTCAACCGCACGAACGGGGTTATCAGGAATGATAACGATCCCGCATCAGTTGAGGACATAATAATTTTAATATGTAAGAAGTTGCTTCGTCAAGTGTGTTTTTTGATTGAGCAAGGGCATAACCAAACAGCCCAATGCTTGCTGCCAAATGCCGGGGTCACAGCGCCCTGGAGTTCGGCGGGGGATGGGCTTATGTACTCTATAGATGTACATAAATCACCAGTCAAGAATCTGGCATAATAATTTTAACCTCGTAGGAAACGAAAAGAGAACCGCAGCCACTGGAATGAAAGCGATTCTCTAAGAAAACAGGGAACGGGCCACGCCGCTCTACGGCCCCACCCTAACACAAAGTAGAGCATACCTCAAGAGGGAGGGGCATAAGACCATGACTATCAAATGCTAACGTATGGCAGAAGAACCACTTCTTGATACGAAGTTGTTATCTTTAGTAGCAATCTTGCTTAAATAATAGGACGCGCTAATATGAAAAAATAAATCCTCATAGAAAAAACCGCTGAAACACTTAAGGTTTCAACGGCTTTTCTGTGGCGCGCCCTACAGGATTCGAACCTATGACCTTTTGATTCGTAGTCAAACACTCTATCCAGCTGAGCTAAGGGCGCATGGCTGCTTTTTGGGCAGCGGAAATAGTATATCACCGAAATGC
>CAZCBC010000111.1:7005-7405 GCA_964496775.1 uncultured Oscillospiraceae bacterium | reverse complement strand
AGCCGCAACGGCCACGCCTGGGCGGAGGTGTATATCCCCTCGGTGGGCTGGGTCGTGTTTGACGCTACCGCCCCCACCCCGGACGATGAGGGCGGGGAAGAAGGCGGCGACCAGCAGCCTGAACCCTCCCCCGAGCCGCAGCCCACCCCTTCCCCTGAGCCGGACACACAGCCCGAGCCTTCGCCCAGCCCTACCATGCAGCCCCTGCCCTCCCCCTCCCCCGCGCCTACCCAGGTGCCGCCGGAGGAAGAGGATTTGCCCGACCCGAATAAGCCCCCTTTCCCGTGGTGGATTTTGCTCATCCTGCTGTTCATTGGTCTGTGCGTGTGGCGTGCCCGCTCCAGCGACCCGAAGCGGCGCGCTTTGAAGGCGGGGGATCCCACCCGGCAATTGCTTATCT
>CAZCBC010000111.1:0-6995 GCA_964496775.1 uncultured Oscillospiraceae bacterium | reverse complement strand
CGGGGGTCCCCGTATGGCTATTAAATATCTGGTGGCAGGCCTACTGCCGCGCCCAGGCCGTGTTAGGTCAGCCCATGGCGCCCCATGAAACCATGCAGGCCTATGCCCGCCGGATAGCCGGGGACGATGCCGACCTGCGCATCCTGGCCTCCGCCGTAAGCGCCGCCTGCTATGGCCGCCGCAAAGCCATCCCCGAAGCCGCCCAGCGCATGCAGATTGCCTATAACAATGTGTATTTGGCCTTAAACCCTGTTCAGAAGGTTAAACTATTAGTAAGCCGCATGCGCCCCCACCGCAGCCTGCGGGATATATTGAAGAGCCTGCCTCAAAGGGCGCGCCTGTGGCTGCGCAAAAAATATGCCGAGAAAGCAGCTGCCAAAGAAAGCGGTGGACAAACCACCCGTTCCAACAAGCGGCGGCGCAGATAACCCCCGGTTGACGTTTCGAAAAAACTATCCTACTATTGTAGGATAATGGAGGTGTGCCGTGACGAAGGTAGTGGAATGCATCCCCAACTTCAGCGAGGGACGCGACCAAAGTATCCTCGCGGGGCTGAAAAGCGCCGCGGCGGCGGTGCCCGGCTGCGCGCTTCTTGATGTGCATACCGACATTGACCATAACCGCAGCGTATTTACCCTGGCGGGCAGCCCCCAAGCCATCGAGGAGGCCGCCTTTCAGCTGGTGAAACAGGCCGGAAACACCATTGATTTAACGAAGCACCGGGGCGCCCACCCCCGCATGGGCGCCACCGACGTGCTGCCCTTTGTGCCGCTAAGCGGCAGCACCATGCAGGAATGCGTGGACCTTTCCAAACGGGTAGCGCAAAGGATATGGGAAGAACTTCAAATTCCCAGCTTTCTTTACGAGCAGTCGGCCTCCGCCCCCCACAGGCGCAACCTGGCAGATGTGCGCCGGGGCGAGTTTGAGGGCATGAACGACAAAATGAAGCAGCCCGAATGGGCGCCTGACTATGGAACACCTCTTGTACACCCCACCGCCGGCATTACCGCCATCGGCGCCCGCATGCCGCTGATTGCCTTCAATGTAAACCTGAACACCGACAATGTGGACATTGCCAAGGCCATCGCCAAAGCCATACGCGGCTCCTCCGGCGGCTTTGCCCACTGCAAGGCGCTGGGTATTCTGTTAAAGGATAAGGGCATGGCCCAGGTGTCCATGAACATGGTCAACTACGAGGGGACGCCCCTGTACCGGGTGTTTGAGGCCATCCGCTTTGAGGCGAAGCGCTGGGGCGTATCCATCCTCAGTTCCGAATTGGTGGGCATGGCACCCGCCAAGGCCTTTGTCGATACGGCAGCCTACTATTTGCAGCTTGAAAACTACAACTACCAGCAGCAGGTATTGGAACACCATCTACTGGAAGCGAAACGTAATGAAGACAGCCCGGCGCACCCTTTAGCCAGCCATCAGCCCCTTTGACTTTGGAGGACCTATGACCCGCATTGTACACGTAACCCCGGAGGATCATATCGTCGGCCTGTGGCCCGGGGGCAAAACACGGCAGATGTACATCCACCCCCCTGGTGCCCGCTACGCGGACAAGGCCTTTCTGTTCCGTTTAAGCCTCGCCTCCATGGAGCAGGAAGAATGCGCCTTGACCCAGTTGCCCGACTATCATCGGTTTTTGTTTCTGCAAAAAGGCAAGCTGACACTAACCATGGGCGACAAGCCGCCCATGACGCTTAACCCCCTGGATATCATCTCCTTTGACGGGGCGGAATTGGTGCACTGCCGGGGCAAGGCGACAGGCATCCACCTGATGCTGCGCAAGGACAAGTGCTTTGGCAACATGTACGCGCTGCACATGCCGGAAAACGGCGAGTTTTCTTTTCCCCTGTCCTGTGACACCCTGGCCGTGTACTGTATAAAGGGCGCCGCCCAGATACAGGCGGCGAAGGGGTTCCTGCTTATCAAGCAGGAGGAAAATATAGTGATCACCGACCGGCAGGAAGATATCCGGATGAAAGCCCTGCAATCCTCCGCCTTCCTGGTCGCAGAAATTAAGTTGAACAACGTAAAGGAGTAAAACATATGGCCATCATGAGTGACATCGATATCGCCCAAAGCGTACAGCCCCTGCCCATTACCGAGATTGCCCGCAAAGCGGGCGTACCCCAGGAGTATCTGGAGCCCTACGGCAGCAACAAGGCCAAGGTAGACCTGAAGCTGCTGAAAGAAGACAGGCCCGAGGGCAAGCTGATTCTGGTGACCGCCATCACCCCCACCCCCGCCGGGGAGGGCAAAACCACCACCTCTATCGGCCTGGCGGACGGGCTGAGCAAAATCGGCAAGAAAACCGTCGTCGCCTTGCGGGAGCCTTCCTTAGGGCCGGTATTTGGCGTCAAGGGCGGCGCGGCAGGCGGCGGTTGGGCACAGGTGATCCCCATGGAGGATATCAACCTGCACTTTACCGGCGACTTTCATGCCATCGGCGCAGCCAACAACCTGCTGGCCGCCATGCTGGACAACCATATTTACCAGGGCAACAAGCTGAACATCGACCCCAAGCGCGTTACCTGGAAACGCTGCGTAGACATGAATGACCGCTTTCTGCGCTCCATTATCGGCGCCCTGGGGCCGCGCACCAACGGCGTTGTCAGGGAAGACGGCTTCGACATCACGGTAGCCAGCGAAATTATGGCAGTGCTGTGCCTGTCCGGCAGCATTGCGGACCTAAAGCAGCGCCTCAGCCGCATTATTGTGGGCTATACCTATGAGGATAAGCCCGTCACCGCCGGGGACCTGAA
The DNA here is from genome assembly GCA_964496775.1 of uncultured Oscillospiraceae bacterium. Lineage (GTDB taxonomy): Bacteria > Bacillota > Clostridia > Christensenellales > Aristaeellaceae > DTU024. Next base: position 4,227 of record CAZCBC010000111.1, on the reverse strand, counting down.
CGCCCAGGGCGCCATGGCAGCGCTGTTAAAGGATGCCTTAAAGCCCAACCTGGTGCAGACGCTGGAAGGCACCCCCGCCTTTGTGCATGGCGGCCCCTTTGCCAACATCGCCCATGGCTGCAACTCGGTCACCGCCACCCGCATGGCGCTAAAGCTGGGCGACTATGTAGTGACCGAAGCGGGCTTCGGCGCGGATTTGGGCGCGGAAAAGTTTTTCGACATCAAATGCCGCCTGTCGGGCCTGCGCCCCAGCTGCGTGGTGGTAGTCGCCACCGTGCGGGCGCTGAAAATGCACGGCGGCCTGCCCAAAACAGCCTTGAAGGAAGAAAATCTGGACGCCCTCAATAAGGGGCTGCCCAACCTCTTGCAGCATGTGCGCAACGTGAAGGAAGTGTTTGGTCTTAACTGTGTGGTGGCCATCAACCGTTTCCCCGATGACACCGAAAAGGAACTGAATCTAGTGGAAGAAAAATGCCGGGAACTGGGCGTCAACGTGGCGCTGAGCGAGGTATGGGAAAAAGGCGGCGAAGGCGGCAAAACCCTGGCCGAGGAAGTGGTGCGCCTGTGCGAAGAAACAAAAGAGCTTCAGTTTACCTACCCTGACGACATGGGCCTGCAGGAAAAGATTATCGCCGTGGCACAGCGCATCTACCACGCCGATGGGGTGGAGTTTTCCGCCAACGCCAAGAAACAGATGAAGCAGCTGGAAGATTTGGGCTTTGGCGGCCTGCCGGTTTGCATGGCCAAGACCCAATACTCCTTCAGCGACAACCCGCTGCTGCTGGGCGCGCCTCAAGGGTTTGACATCAGCGTATCCAATGTAAAGGTCAGCGCCGGCGCCGGCTTTGTGGTGGTATTAACCGGCGAAGTGATGACCATGCCGGGGCTGCCTCCCCTGCCCGCCGCCGAAAAAATTGACGTGGACGAAAACGGCAAAATTTCAGGGCTGTTCTGATTAAAACCCTAAAAACAACTGTTTTCAAAAAACTTGCCCTATGGAGCGGAAAAAACGCTCCATTTTTGTTTATTTCGTTTCAAAATATGATATAATGCCTTTTGTGTCTAAAGGAGGAATTCCGTTTTGCTGCAAAAAATAAAAGCCCTGTTTGCCCCCCACGATATGACCCGGGGGGCGCCCTGGAAAAGCATTCTTCTGTTTGCCGTGCCCATGCTGATCGGCAACTTTGCCCAGCAGCTGTACAACACGGTGGACTCAGCAGTGGTGGGCAAATATGTGGGCGACAACGCCCTGGCCGCCGTCACCAGCACCACGCCCATCTTTAACCTGCTGCTGGCGCTTTTTGTGGGCATTGCCACCGGCGCGGGCATCCGTGTGGCACAAAACTATGGCGCCAAAGACCGGGAAGGGTTGTCCCGGGTCGTTGGCAACTGCATTACCCTAACGATTATCACTTCACTTATCATCATGCTTATCGGTATTCCGCTTACAGATCCTATTCTGCGTCTGCTGGGCACACCGCAGGAAATTTTCGTCTGGACGGGGGATTACCTGCGTATCTTCTTTATCGGCATTGCCGGGTTTTTGTTCTACAACATTTTAAGCGGTATTCTGCGGGGCATGGGCGATTCCGTTTCTGCGCTGCTGTTTTTGCTGCTCAGCGCTGCCCTTAACGTGGTGCTGGACTTGTGGTTTGTTATTTCCTTCAGGATGGGCGTTGCCGGGGTGGCGCTGGCCACCATCCTCGCCCAAAGCATTTCTGCCGTGATGTGTTTCCTGAAGCTGCGCAGCATGAAGGATGTGTTTGAGCTTAGCTTTAAGACGCTGAAGCTGGACAAGGAAACTGCGCTGGATATCCTGCGCCTGGGACTTCCCACGGGGCTGACGCATGCCTCCTTTTCCGCCGCCATGCTGCTGGTGCTGCGACTGGAGTTTAGCTTTGGCGCGCTGTTTGTCGCCACCACCGGCATTGTGAAGCGGGTGGACGGCTTTGCCATGCTACCTAACTTCTCCTTCGGCCAGGCCATGACCACCTATGTCGGCCAGAACGTGGGCGCGGGAAAATACGACCGCATCAGGCAGGGCGCCCGGGAAGGCACCATGCTGGCGGTGGCCACCGTCATCATGCTGACAGCCTGCATTCTGCTGTTTGGCCGGGGCATCATGCATATCTTTTCCCAAACCCAGGAAGTGGTGGATTTGGGCATGCGCGTCATGAAGCTGCTGACCTTTGGCTACATTGCCATGGCCATCACCCAGTGCATGTCGGGCGTTATGCGGGGGGCGGGCGATACCGTGACCCCCATGGCCATCTCCATGTTTGTGTCGGTGTTTATCCGTGTTGTCCTGGCGTATGCCCTGGTGGAAGTAAGCAAGACCCCCGAAAAACCCCTGGGCGAACCGCTGATGGTGTATGTCTCCCTGTTGCTGACCTGGGTAATTGGCGCCCTCATCAACACCTACTACTACCGCAAGGGCAACTGGCGCAGCAAGCTGCCGGCTCAAATCAAGGAAGAAAACGCATAAATATCGAATTATTCAATTTCTATCACCCCCGGCTGGATATAGCCGGGGGTTTATGCTAAGATAGAGGCAGAAAAAATAGATTGGTGGTGGCCGTATGTTCCATCTTCCCGTGTATCACGCACCAAATTTTAGTCTGCTGAAGGATGCCCCCGACGCCCGCTTTGTGCCGGCGCCCATGGACGGCGTAGCGCCGGACAATTTTCACGCCATGAGCATCTATCCGGAGTATTTTAAGCAGAGCGGTCAGTGGCTGTTGGCAGAGGAAAGCCGGATGGACTGTGTAGCCGTGCTGGAAAAGGGCGCCATACAGATTCGGGAGTTTCGGCTGCTGAAAAAGGGCGACCTGGTCGCCGTGGGCCGCACAGAGGACGGCAGCGAGGGCATCTACTTGCACCCGAGCGGCTTTGTGGATGAGGAAAACCCCCAGGAAACCTTCGCCTTTCGCCAGGGACGCTCCCGGGAGACCGCCTTTTCCCGGGACTATAACGAACTGTACGACCTGCTGCGTTACGAGCGGGAACACGGCAAGATTGTCTGGGTTATGGGCCCTGCCTGCTCCTTTGACGCCGATACCCGCGCCGCCCTGTCGGAGCTGATTCGGGAAAACTATGTCCACGCTCTGCTGGCGGGCAATGCCCTGGCCACCCACGATTTGGAAGCAGGGCTGTACGGCACCGCCCTGGGGCAGGATGTCTACACCCAGCGCAGCATGCCCAACGGCCACTACTGCCACCTGGATTTGTTAAACCATGCCCGGGCGGCAGGCTCCATCCCCCGGCTGATTGAAAAGCACAACATACAGGACGGCATCGTGCAGGCCTGCGTGGAAAAGAACGTGCCCCTGGTGTTGGCCGGTTCCATCCGGGACGATGGGCCCCTGCCCAGCGTATACGCCAATGTCTATGAGGCGCAGGACGCCATGCGGCATGAAGTACGCGACGCCACCACCATCATCACCCTGGCCACGGCGCTGCACACCATTGCCGTTGGCAACATGAGCCCCTCCTACAGGGTCAGGGGCGGCAGGGTGCGCCCCGTCTACTTCTACTGCGTAGACGTGTCGGAGTTCCCCCTCAACAAACTGCGCGACCGGGGCAGCCTCTCCAGCCGCACCTTGGTTGCCAATGTGCAGGACTTTGTTACCCACCTGGCCCGGGAGCTGTGCGAAATTACCTTTCCCCCGCCCAAGAAGGATGGGATTCCAAAGGGATGAAATCCCTTTGGTGGGCCTGGGCAAGACCCAGTAAATAAAGCGTAAGCAAAACAGCGCAGCGTATTTTGCGTAAGACACAGGCAAACAACAAAACAGGGCAGCAGTGAAATGCGCCCTGTTTTTTATTTGTGATGCCCTTGTCCGGTGAACAATTACCGAACCCCGCCAAACCAAAGGCGTGCTACATCCTTACGGATTATTAACCGCTGCCACAAAGCACAGTTCACCGGAGCGGGCATAGATGGCCATCAGATAGGGACGGTCAAGGTGCATATTAAAGATTTCCAAGTCCGGCATAGGCACGGCCATACACACATCGATGATGGTAACCGAAGCCGCCTTTACCTCTTTCTCGTCCAGGATAATCCGGTTATCCTGCTGTACCTTGCTAACAAAGGCGCCTTTGGCGATGCCGGACAGGTCTGCCCCTTCAAACAGGCTTTGAAGGCCCATGTCCTCAAGCATATCGTTCATGATGATGGTGTTTTTCATGTCGATGCGGGGCATCTTCCAGGAGATATTAGCTTCC
>CAZCBC010000110.1:3014-7421 GCA_964496775.1 uncultured Oscillospiraceae bacterium | reverse complement strand
AAGCGCCTGACGGCATGGTCTGTAAGTCGGCCTGTAACGACCGCCTCATACACCTTGTCTACCTCCCGCTTGGGAGACAGCAGCCGATGGGCCAGGGTGCCGTCGGGGGTAAAAAGCAGCAGGCCCCGGGTATCCTTGTCCAGCCTGCCTACAGGCATGCAGTTTAGGGAAAGGAACTTTGGCGGCAACAAATCCATGACGGTTTTTTGCCTGCGGTCGCTGGCGGCAGTCAGAATGCCCATGGGCTTGTTCATCATCAGGTGATAGGTAAGCTGGGTGTCGATAATCGCGCCGTCCAGCGTGATTTGGCTGTTCAGGCTTACCTGGGTGGCGGCGCTTAAAACGCTGTGACCGTCCACCTGGATGCGCCCTTTACGGGCCATAGCCTGGGCTTGGCTGCGGGTGGCAATGGACAAAAGAGACAGCAGCCTGTCCAACCGCAGGGTTTCAGGCATGGTTGTCCATCAGCGCGGCGGCCAGGGCAAGCTTGCGGTACTGCACAAAGGGGAGATAGAACACAACAAGGGCTGCGCCAAGCTGCATAAAGGCGTTGGCGGAAAAAGCCAGCTTGTTGACGGTTTCCAGTATTATCAGCAAATCGCCCGTCATACTGCCCCGCATCTTGGGGGCCATGTCCATATACAGGATGCCCAGCACCGCCAGAACAGTCGGCAGGCAAATCAGGAAATTTTTAAACGTGGCGGATGTCAGGGCGGATTTGCTGGCTTGCATCCACTGATGGTTTGCTTCAAAAGGCTTGTTTTCCAAGAGTTCCCGGGGCAAATATTCCAGCGCCAGATGCCTGCGCCAACCGATGTACGCCAGCGGCAGGCTTAACAGGAAGATGGCCATCAGCATCAGCGTGCCGTGCAGATAGCTGCCCCCGACAAGAGAAGCTAAAAAACGGATGACCTTTACCAACTGGGTAGCGTCGGCAATGTTCCACAGATAGTAAAGCCCTACCATGCAGATAAAGGCAGGCAATAGCCAGAAAAATGCCCGGCCAAAGCGGGACAGCGCCAACTTAAGCCACAGGCCATATGGTACCTTCTGGGGTGGTTGGTGCCCCTTAACATAGCGCATCATATGCCCGCGGGAATGGAAACGCAAGGGCAGCGCCAGCAGCAGGTACAGCAGGGCGGATAATGCGAGGATCATGACAACGGCGGAAACAGAAACAAGGGGAAGCTGAAAATACCCCTGGAAATAACCAACGATAACGGGGACAAGGACAAGCAGGCGCACGGTAAGCTGGAACAGAAGATTCTTTATCAGAGCCATCCGGTGGTTTTTGATGGTTTCTCTGGCAATCGCATGCGGAGAAGATGATTTCAAAGGAAAATCCTCCTATAGTTTAATACATAAATTATAGAGCAATACCCCCGCTAACGCAAGGCGGGGGTACAAGTTATCCAAAGAAAGGATTGAAGTCAACTTCCGTTTCTTCGGGAAGGGGAGAAGGCATCATCCCCTCCCGAAGGCGGGCGATATCTTCCCTCGTCAGTACCTTGCCGGCGCCCATGCAGGCGTTGCAACTTTGGCCGCAGTTGGGGCACTGACAGCGTATCTCGCCGCTTTCTGTTTGCACCATATAGTCCCCGCATTGGGGGCAGCCGCACCGCATTACTTTTTCCCTTTCTTAGGCTTGCCTGTGGCGGGGATAATCCCCGCCTTTTGCAGGTATTGTCCGGTATAGCTTTCTTTAACGGCGGCAACGTCCTCTGGTGTACCCTGGGCGACAATTTGGCCGCCGCCGTCGCCCCCCTCGGGACCCAGGTCGATAATGTAGTCCGAAGTCTTCAGCACGTCCAGGTTATGCTCTACCACCAAGACGGTGTTGCCGGATTTTGTCAACCGCTGCAATACATGGATCAGCCTGGATACGTCATCCATATGCAGCCCTGTGGTGGGCTCGTCTAAAAGGATGATGGTTTTGCCTGTCGCCCTGCGGCTTAATTCTGTCGCCAGCTTCACCCTCTGGGCTTCACCGCCTGACAGCGTGGTGCTGCTTTGGCCCAGCCGGATATAGCCCAGCCCTACATCATGCAGGGTGTTCAGCTTGTTCATAATCTGTGGGTGGTTTTCAAACAGCCGCATGGCTTCTTCCACCGTCATATCCAGCACATCGGCGATGTTATGCCCTTTGTACTTGATTTCCAGCGTTTCGCGGTTGTACTGCTTGCCCTTGCACACTTCGCAGGGCACATAGATGTCCGCCATGAAGTGCATCTCTATCTTCAGCAAGCCATCGCCGCTGCACGCTTCGCACCGGCCGCCCTTGACGTTAAAGGAGAAGCGGCCCGCGTTGTAACCCCGTGCTTTGGCCTCGTTCAGCTGGGCGAAGACCTTGCGAATCAAATCAAACAACCCAGTATAGGTGGCGGGATTGCTGCGGGGGGTGCGCCCAATGGGGGACTGGTCTATGTTGATGATTTTATCCAGCTGCTCCAGCCCTTCAATGCCGGTGTGCTTGCCGGGGTAGCACTTGGCCCGGTTTAAATCCCTGGCCAGGGATTTATAGAGGATTTCGTTTACCAGGCTGCTTTTTCCGCTGCCTGAAACGCCGGACACACTGCAGAACACCCCCAGTGGGAATTTTACATCGATGTTTTTCAGGTTGTTTTCCCGGGCGCCCCTGATGGTTAGCCAGCCGGTGGGTTTGCGCCTCTTGGCGGGGATGGGAATGCTTTTTTTGCCGCTTAAGTATTCGCCTGTTATCGAGCGGGGAGCCGCCATCAGGTCGGAAATTTGCCCGACGGCTACCACTTCGCCGCCGCTTTCTCCAGCGCCTGGGCCAATGTCTACAATGTAGTCGGCGGCGCGCAGGGTGTCTTCGTCATGCTCGACCACGATGAGGGTATTGCCCAGGTCCCGCAGTTTTTTTAACGTATCCAGCAGCCGGGCATTGTCCCGCTGGTGCAGGCCGATGCTGGGCTCATCCAAAATATACAGTACGCCCATCAGGCTGGAGCCTATCTGGGTGGCCAGGCGGATACGCTGCGCCTCGCCGCCTGATAAGGTAGCGGCAGCGCGGGACAGCGTCAGGTACTCCAGCCCCACATTGCACAAAAACCCCAGGCGGTCATTGATTTCTTTGATGATGGGCTCAGCAATCATTGTGTGGGTGGGGGAAAGGCTGAGGGAGGTCAAAAAGTCTTTTGTCTTGATGAGGTTCATATCGCTCAGTTCTGCAATGTTTTGTCCGCCCACCGTTACAGCCAGGGCTTCGGGCCTCAGGCGTTTGCCGCCGCAGGCGGTGCAGTCCTGCTCGCTCATGTATTCCTCATACATGGCCTTCATGCCTTCGCTATTGGTTTCGGTATAACGCCGCATGATTGACGGGATGATGCCCTCATACGCCACCTTGTACACGCCGGAGCCGGAAAGGGACTCAAACTTCACAGGGATTTTGACACCCTTGGTGCCGTACAATAGGATGTCGATGATTTTCTCCGGCAATTCGCCCACCGGCGTATCCATGCTGAACTTATAATGCTCCGCCAGACCTACAAACAGCATATGGCTGGTGGAGCGGGCGTCGCCCGCGCTGTTCCAACCCATGGCGCTGATGGCGCCCTGGTTGAGGGACTTTGTTTTGTCGGAGAAGACCTGGTCTGGCGAGACCGTCATAAACCGCCCCAGCCCCGAGCAGGTAGGGCACGCGCCGTAGGGGTTGTTGAAAGAGAACATGCGGGGTGTCAGCTCTTCCAAGTTGATGCCGCACTCCGCGCAGGCGTAGTTCTGGGAGAACATCATATCCTCGCCTCCCACAATCTGCACGGAAACCAGCCCGGCGGACTGCTTCAGCACGGTCTCGATGGAGTCAGATAGGCGGCTTTCAAGACCCGGTCGGATGGACACCCTGTCTACCACGATTTCGATGGTATGTTTCTTTTGCTTGTCCAGGCTGGGCGGCTCATCCAGTTCATAAATTTCGCCGTCGATGCGGGCGCGGACAAAGCCGTCCTTGCGGGCTGCTTCCATCAGCTTGATATGTTCGCCCTTGCGCCCCCGGACGATGGGCGCCATTATCAACAGCCGGGTACCTTCGGGCAGCGCCATCAGGGCGTCTACTATCTGGTCCACCGTCTGCTGGTGAATTTCCTTGCCGCACTGCGGACAGTGGGGGATGCCCGCCCGGGCATACAACAGCCTTAAGTAGTCGTGTATTTCTGTAACCGTGCCCACGGTAGAGCGGGGGTTGTGCACGGTGGTTTTCTGGTCAATGGAGATGGCGGGGGAAAGGCCCTCGATGCTGTCCACATCGGGCTTATCCATCTGCCCTAAAAATTGCCGGGCGTAGGAGGACATGCTCTCCACGTACCGCCGCTGGCCTTCGGCATAGATGGTATCAAATGCCAAGGAGGATTTGCCCGAGCCTGACAGCCCCGTCAGTACCACCAACTG
>CAZCBC010000110.1:1906-2919 GCA_964496775.1 uncultured Oscillospiraceae bacterium | reverse complement strand
ATGCTCCTTTACAATGCTACGCTGCAAATTATAGCACGTACGTTCCCCTGGGACAAGGCGGATGAGCGGGGGGAAGAAAGTGGCTGCAATCATACAATTGCGGATTTCAAAGGGCATCATGCCCTTTGGTGGGGTGTGGGTCAAAGCCCCACGTTGTCACCATGAAGCAAAACAGCGTAGCGCATTTTGCGTCACGCTGTTGCTATCTGCAAGACTGTATTTTGCTATTGCCTTGCGTGGTCAGTCGGAAAATACGCCTCGCTGTTTTCCTTGCGTTTGAGTTTTTCTGGGCGTTGCCCAGACCCACCAAGGGAAATCATTTCCCTTGGAACCCTCACATGGTTCCGTCTATCAATCCCTCGCCGCGATGATTTCCTTTACTTTCATCAGGCGGATGATGGAGCTGCGCTCGTTTTCGTCCAGCTTCATGGTGATAACCCGGATGGTTTCCTCAAACTGGGGAATCATCACATATTCCAGGGCATTAACCCTGCGGCGGGTCTTTTCAATCTCGTTAGCCAGCAGCGAGCAGGTCTTTTCCAGCTCCGCCAGGCGAAACAGCTCCGGCAGCAGGGCCGCCATGGTTTCGATGGCATCATCCAATTCGGCGGAAGTTTTGGCGTAGCCGTAGGGCTGTATGGCTTCCTGGAGGCTTTCCTCTTCTAACTTGATTTCCGGAACGCGCACCGACAGGATGTTCCGGATGCCTATGCTGACCTTGGCGCTGCGGGCGGGTACATCAGTGCGCTTTCCAGCGTGGTGCTATCCATCACGGCGCCTGCCATGGCAAAACGGCGCAGCGCCAGCTGCAAATCCTTTTCCACCTTGACGCGCAGGGCGGCGTTTTCCCGGATGAGCCCGATAAAACGGCGCACCAACTCATCCCGCTTGTCCTTCAGCAGCTTGTGACCGCGCTTAGCAGTCACCAAACGGCGCTTGATGCGGGTGAGTTCCATCCGTGTGGGGTTAACGCGCAGGGTGGCCATTAGTTAGTCTCCTCAGTTTCCAAAGGC
>CAZCBC010000110.1:1094-1896 GCA_964496775.1 uncultured Oscillospiraceae bacterium | reverse complement strand
TCAGCTCGTTGCGGGGAAGGATTTTCAACAGTTCCCATCCCAGGTTCAATGTTTCCTCGATGCTGCGGTCTGTCTCGTTGCCTTGGGAAACGTACTGCTTCTCAAAGGCGTCGGCAAACTCGGCGAACTTTTTATCGGTATCGCTCAGCGCCGCTTCGCCCAGAATGACGGCCAGTTCCTTGGCGTCCTTGCCGCGGGAATAGGCGGCGAACAGCTGGTTCATGGTGGGAGCATGGTCCTCCCTGGTTTTGCCCTTGCCGATGCCTTTGTCCTTAAGGCGCGACAGGGAGGGGAGTACGTTGATGGGAGGCACGATGCTGCGCAGATGCAGCTCCCGGCTGAGAATAATTTGTCCTTCGGTGATGTAGCCGGTCAAGTCGGGAATGGGATGGGTAATGTCATCCTCCGGCATGGTCAGGATGGGCAGCTGGGTAATGGAGCCCTTTTTACCCTTCACCCTGCCGGCACGCTCGTACATGGACGCAAGGTCGGTGTACAGATAGCCGGGATAGCCGCGGCGGCCCGGCACTTCCTTGCGGGCGGCGGAAACCTCGCGCAGGGCTTCGGCATAGTTGGTCAGGTCCGTCAGGATGACCAAAACATGCATGTCCTTTTCATAGGCCAGGTATTCGGCGGCGGTCAGTGCCATGCGGGGGGTGGCGATGCGCTCGATGGCGGGGTCGTTGGCTAGGTTCATAAACAGCACGGCGCGTTCGATGGCACCGGTGCGCCTAAAGTCGGTGATAAAGAAGTTGGCTTCTTCAAAGGTGATGCCGATGGCGGCGAACACCACGGCGAGCTT
>CAZCBC010000110.1:0-1026 GCA_964496775.1 uncultured Oscillospiraceae bacterium | reverse complement strand
GCGGGCGGCGGGGTTTAGAGGCTCGCCGTTGATGTTGCGGCGGGACTCGGGGATGATGGCGGGGCCGCCGTCCCGAGGCTCGCCCATGCCGTCAAACACCCTGCCCAGCATGTCCATGGACAGGGACAGCTCAATGCCCCGGCCCAGGAAGCGGGCTTTGCTGTCGTCAATCTTCAGGCCGTTGCTGCTTTCAAACAGCTGCACCAGCGCCTTGTCGCCGTTAATTTCCAATACACGGCCCCGGCGCGTTTCGCCGTCGGCCTGCTCAATCTCTACCAATTCGTCGAAGGTGACACCCGATACCTGTTCTACCAGCATCAAGGGGCCTACGACTTCTTTTATCGTGCGGTATTCTTTCAACATCTCACAGCCCTCCCTCGTCAGTCAGCGCGGCAATCTGGCTGTTTAAATCAGACTCAAATTGATCAAACTCATGGAGGCTTTCTTCCGGCACATACTTGGCGCGGGCAATACGGTCGCGCACCGGCAGGCTCAATACGCCGCTTAATGTGGCGCCCTTTTTCAGCGCCTCATGTCCCTTGTGGGAATAGGCCAGAATCAGCTGCAGCATCAGGTGCTGCTTCTCCAGCGATGTATAGGTGTCCACCTCGTCAAAGGCATTCTGATGCAGATAGTCTTCGCGGATGGAGCGGGCCACCTCCATGGTTAACCTGTCGTCCCAGCTGAGGGCGTCAATGCCCACCAGGCGGACGATTTCTTCCAACTCGGACTCTTGCTGCAAAATGGCCATGGCTTCGGCACGCATGGCGTTCCAGTTGGCGGCCACATTGTCGCTGAACCAATCCTGCATGGAGTCGATATACAGCGAGTAGGAGGCCAGCCAGTCGATGGCGGGGAAGTGACGCTTGTATGCCAGCGCGGCAGATAATCCCCAGAATACCTTCACGATGCGCAGCGTCGCCTGGGAAACAGGCTCGGAAATATCGCCGCCGGGCGGGGAAACCGCACCAATGGCGGAGATGGAGCCATAGCGCTCGGTGGAGGCTACGCACCTGACCACCCCGG
>CAZCBC010000109.1:0-7500 GCA_964496775.1 uncultured Oscillospiraceae bacterium | reverse complement strand
GGATATTATAGCACTCTGTTAATAGTATGGCTATTTCAACTTGAGTAGAGTATTAGGAGGCAGCAGCAGAATGCTGCCCTGAAGTTCTGGGGTTCCATATTCATTGCCACCGGCAAATAATAGCTTTCCTGGCCAGGTGATGTCAAGGGAAATTGCTTCTTCCCCCAAGTTGTGCAGGACGGTGCAGGCGCCCTGTTCGTCGTGGATGGTGTAGGCAGCGATGGCCTGATGTCCCGTTTCCAGCGCTTCCATACTGCCCCTGGCCATTTCCGGGCAATTTTCCCGGGCGCTCAGCAGTGCGCGGTAATACGACAGAAGCGAGGCGGGGTCCGCCTCCTGTTCCAGGACGCCCAGGGACTGGCGCTGAGGCTGATCCGCGTCTTTTGGGGGCAGGGTCAGGGCCGGGTTCTCCCCCTCCGCCACCGCGCGACAGGCCCTGGCCATCTCCCCGCCACAGCATAGGCAGGCGCTTGTTTTCATCCCGGCCCGAGCCTGTCATGCCCACTTCCTCGCCGTAGTAGATAAAGGGCACGCCGGGCAATGTCAGGTACAGGGCAGCGGCCAGTTTGAGCTGCGTGACATCCCTGCGCAGTATCCCGGCAATGCGCCCCGTATCGTGGTTGCTAAGGAAAGGGGCGTTCTGTGCCAGGGGATGGGCCTTCAGCAAGGCCTGGTTGTTTTGCGCCAGGGTCTTGGCCAGGGTTTGCCCATCCTTAGAGCGCAGCGCCTTGATGATGTAGCCGTCGGCGCCGGAGAGGGGAAAGTCAAACAGGCTGTCGATGCCGCTTTGGTACAGGTTCATAATGGTATTCTTGTCCGACCAGGCCTCCGCCACGATGTAGGCGTCGGGGGTATGGGCTTTCACCATGTTGTTGAACCAGGATAAAAAGCTGGCGTTCTTTTCGCCGTTTTGCTCGTAATAGTGGATGACGGCGTCCAGCCGGAAGCCCTGTACCCCCTTGTCCAGCCAGAAGTGGGCGATGTTGGTAATCTCTTCCCGCACGTTGGGGTTATCCAGGTTTAAATCCGGCATGTGGTGGCCGAAGTTGCTGTGGTAGTACCAGCCTTCCGCTCCGGGCACCGGGTGCTTGCCCGTACCTTCGGCAAACAGGTAGTACCCGACATATTTGTTGTGCTGCCTGCACCCTTCCTGATGGGGGCAGATTTCCTGTCCGCAGGGGGGAATGTTCAGGCTTTTCTGCGCGGACAGAAACCAGGGATGTTCGCTGGAGGTATGGTTGAGCACCAAGTCCAGTATCAGCCCGATGCCCTTGTCGTTTAGAGCGGCAACCAGGCTGTCAAAGTCTTCCATGGTGCCGTAGGTAGGGTCGATGCTCAGGTAATCCACCACGTCATACTTGTGGTAGGAAGGGGAAGGGTGGATGGGCATTAGCCACAGCCCTTTGGGGTGCAGCGTTTGAATATAGGGTAGCTGCTGCTCAATGCCTTTCAGGTCGCCCATGCCGTCGCCATCGCTGTCCTGGAAGGAGGCCACGAAGACTTCGTAGACCACCCCCTCCAACGCAGGCGAAGGCAGGGGGATCAGCAGCAGTGCCAACAGCAGCGCAAGCAGTTTTTTCATCAGCCCTTGACAGCACCGCCCGTGACGCCCTCCACATAGAATTTTTGTATCTTGATAAACAGCAATGTGATGGGGATGGCCACCAGTACGGCTCCCGCGCAGAAGCGCGTAAAGTACTCGTAGATATGCTCTCTCTCCAGCATGCGGTACAGCCCCAGGGCTACCGTGTAGTTCTGGTAGTCATCCTTCATAATGACCGACACGAAGATAAAGTCCACCCAGGGGGCAATGAAGGCGGTGATGGCGGTGTACACGATAATGGGCTGGGAGGAGGGCAGGATAATCTTCCAGAACACCGTGTTCTTGCTGGCGCCGTCGATGATGGCGGCCTCGTCCAGCGAACGCGGGATGGTATCGAAGAAGCCCTTGGCGATAAAGTAGCCCATGGCGCCGCCGCCGGAATAAACCAGTATCAGGGAAACCAGCGACTTGGCCAGGCCGATGGCCTTCAGGATGTGGTACACGGCAATCATGGACATAAAGCCGGGGAACATGCCCAGAATCAACCCGATGTTCATCAGCGCCTTTCGCGCGGGAAAGCGCAGGCGGCTGAAGGTGTAGGAAATCATCAGTACCATGATGGTGGTCAGGATGCAGGTGAAGATGGCTACGACCAGGGTGTTCATATACCAGCGGGGGAAGTTGAATTGGCTGGTCTCGGTAAACAGGCGGGTAAAGTTGTCGGTGGTGTAGTTTTTGGGCAGCAGGTAGGGGGTATAGGCGCCCGGCTCCTGCCGGAAGGCCGTCAACACCAGCCAGACAATGGGCAGCAGCCAGACGGAGGCCATTACTGTCAGGATAATGTATTCGACCGGCTCCCGCATGGAGGACAGCGTCATAAACAGGGCGACGACGGCCAGCGCCATATAGGCCCAGAAGCCCATGCCCAGGTCTTTTACCATGAAGGGCTGGGTTAATAAACCGGAAGCATCGGCGGTTTCCTTGGCAGTCAACAGGGCATAGACCCCGGAAACGATGCTTGCGGACAGCGCTACGGCGGTTAGAATCAATAGTCCCTTGCGGGGGCGCAGGTTCGACAGGCCCGCCAGCAGCAGGGCGGCGGCGGAAGCAATCAGCAGGGGCATCAGCTTAAGCAATGTACCGTCTTTAAGCAACTGAAGGCCTGAATAGTTTTTTTCGCCTGCTTCCTGCAGGGTAGAAAGCCAGGGCAACAATAGGCTTAGGCCCATCAGCGCAGTGAAAACCAGCACCAGGCGTACCAGGTTTAAGCGGAGGTTCTGTTTCTTTTTCATTGAAATTCTTCCTCCTTCCTGGAAGAGCCGGACAGATTATAGACAACCAGCGACAGGCTGGCGCAAATCAGGAATACAAAGATGCCAATGGTGGACGCCAGGGAGTAGTTCTGTTTCTCCACCGTCAGCTTATACAGCCAGGTGACCAACAGGTCTGTCTTGCCTGCCTGGTAGTAGTCGGTTACCAGCGGGCCGCCCTTGGTTAACAGGTAGATGACGTTAAAGTTGTTGATGTTGCCCACAAAGGCGGTAATCAGGTAGGGGGTGGTAACAAACAGCATATAGGGCAGGGTGATGGAAAAAAACATGCGCACAGGGGAGGCGCCGTCGATGCTGGCGCTCTCGTACAAATCAGCGGGGATATTCATCAGAATGCCCGATGTAATCAGCATGGTGTAAGGTATGCCCACCCAGATGTTAACTAAAATGACCGTGATGCGGGCATAGGTGGCATTGGTTAAAAAGGGGATGTTCTGGGTGATGAAGCCCCACTTTTTAAGCAGCATGTTCAGCGGCCCCTGGTCGTGGAGGATTTGGCTCATCAGCATGAGGCTGACAAACTGCGGCACGGCAATGGTGATGACAAAGATGGTGCGCCACATTTTTTTAAGCCGCACAGTCTTTTTGTTAATCATCAGCGCCAGAATCATGCCAAAGAAATAGTTGGTAAATGTGGCGAACACTGCCCAGATCAAGGTCCAGCCCAACAGTTTGCCAAAGGTACCTGCCTTCAGGGGGTCGCTCCAGAATACGTCGCTGAAGTTCTGCAAGCCCACCCAGGTAAACAGCTTGCCGGGGGGCTGATGGTCGGCGTCAAAGTTGGTAAAGGCAATCAATATCATAAAGATGATGGGCAGCACGGTAAAGGCCACCACCATCAGGGAAGGCAATGAAAGCAGTGTGATATGGTATTTTTCATCCAACAGGGATTTGATGTCTTCCATGAAGCTAGGCTGTTGGCGGCCCTTTTCTTCGTTTACCTGCGCTTTGTAACAGGCGCGGACATTGGCGCGCCACAGCATGATAAAGGCGATGGTCAACAGACAGCTCATGACGCTGAAAAGCAAAATCAGCATGGAGTTGTCACCCGGGGTACGCACGAAAATCTGGCGTGCTTCGCTCCATTCCCGGCGCATGGCGGCGGTACCCAGGGTATCTACCTTGCTTATATACTGCCAGGCAAAGCCCACCATGTACGCAATGTATAAGACCTGCGCCATCAGGAACAAGAGCCCCTTGATATACTGTTTGCGCTTGAGGCATCCAAAGCCCATCACCAGAAAGCTTGTCCTGGTGGCGGCATCTCCCTGCCGCCAGATGTTCAGAAGCTCCTGAAGCCCGTTTCTTTTCCTGCTTACTTTTCTTGCGTCTTTTTGTTTGATGGTTATTCCAGACAAGCGCAGGCACCTCCTTGAAATTAAGTAGAAGGGAACAGCCCTTTTGGGGCTGTTCCCTCTGAGCGGTTACGTATTATTGGGTGATCTGAGCGACCATTTCGTCCAGCAGGGTCTTGACGTCCTTGGAATAATCCTTGGCTTCCATGGTGGTGCCGAAGGCTTCGGCGGGAGACCAGTAGTTGCCCAGCACGTCCTTCTGGCTGACGGCAAACTGTGCCTGCAGGGCGAGGGCGGCCAGGGCTTCGTTGGCCTGGACGGCTTCGCTTTCAGAAACCTTGATGTTGGAGGGGCCCATGGCGCGCATTTCAAAGCGCTTCAGCTGGTTTTCTTCGTTGGTCAGCCATTCGGCCAGCGCCATGGCATCTTCGGGGAACTGGGTCATGGTGTTGACGCCCATCAGCTTGAAGCCCGCGAAGGAACCCATCTGTACCTGTTCGCCGTTGGCGGTGTAGGTGGGCAGCTTGGTAGCGGCGTAATTGTCGCCCAGTTTTTCCTTGATGGCGTCGGCGTTCCAGGTGCCGGATACGCCAGCTGCAATGGTGTCGCCCATGCCGCCGGTCAGGATGGCGTCATCGCCGGTCAGGAAGGCTTCGTGGGCAGTGAGGGCCTTGATGGCTTCGCCGGCTGCGACGCACGCTTCGTTGTTGAAATCGCAGGTCTGCTTGCCGTTCTCATCCAGGCCCAGCTTGCCGACGGGCAGGAAGAAGGAAGCGATGTACCAGCCGTTGGAGACGTCCATGAACATCTTCTTGCCCGCGGCCCGCGCTGCGGCCAGGATGCCGTCCAGGGTCTTGACCTGTTCTTCAGAGATGACGGATTTGTCATAGTACAGGAAGTAGCCGTTGTCGGCAGTCATGGGATAGGCGTACAGGTGGTCGCCGTTGGAGGCGGCTTCGATGGAGCCGGCCACGTTGGCGGCGATGATGGCATCCTTGTTCAGGGTAACTTCGTACAGGGCATCGGCGCTCAGCAGATCGTACAGCTGGTCGTTGGCGAAAGCAAACACGTCGGCGGCAGCTTCCGGGTCTTCCAGGTACTTGGTCTTGGCATCGGGCTCGCCTACCACACCAAAGGTGATGTCATAGGTTTTGTCGGGGTTGGCGGCTTTGAAAGCCTCCACCATTTCCTGCAGCATAGCCTGGTCGTCCTGAGAACCCCAGACCTTGAGGGCAACGGTTTCTGCCAGGGCAGAGCCTACAGACAGGATGAGGCACAGCGCCAGCACGAGGGACAATAGTTTTTTCATAAAAGAACCTCCTTTTATATTCATTCGGCCGCAGCCGGATGATACGTAGATAAAACCGGGGCTACCTGGTGTACCGACCTTTCGGGGTATGGGAACGTTATCGGAAACGTTTTCAATTCGTACCCAGTATATACACCCCGGTGCGGTCTGTCAATCATAACTTATAAAAAAATGCAAAAAAATTTCCGGAAAGCACATGTTTTCCGGAAACCGTAAAGGAAATATAGCATGCCACCGTTCAGAATAAACGATGCGCGGATGTAAGAAATACCAGCAAAACGAAGGCGGTTTTTTGCAAAGTGGGTTCATGAAAACCGGTGTAAAGCCTGCCGGATTGCCGGGGATATGCTAACGAATACGCTGACGGCAATGGGAATCGACAAAGAAGGGATAACGAAGAGAAGGTTTAGCGGTGGGGGAGCAAAAAACGGGGGTCATCGCACATGATGATTTGAACGCCGCAATCAAGCGCCAGCCTCGCCCTTTCTTCATCCTCGACCGGGGCGCACAGCAGTACTTTGTTGATGCTGCGGTAATAATCCGCGATTTCAGGCGTGAGGCTCATAGAGGGTACACACACGCCGTCCAGGGTTGCGTATGTTCCGTCAACGCCGTTGATATGATTGACGTTTCCCGAAAAATTGTCGGGTGGGCCGACTGTGAAAAAGTCAGTATGCGCTTTTAGGTGTTTTGTTACATCGCCATTCAAACTGTTGAAAATGCAGCGATGTTCATACCTGTGTTTCTTTACCATCGCCAATACCGGAGCGACAATAACCTCAACCGGCGCGCTTTTTAGGTCGATATTAAGTAGGATATTTGGCTCGTTTCGGTATAAAACGAGCAATTCTTCCAATGTGGCAATATTTTCCGCCTGAAGGCCAAGGCTTTTGCCAATCTGGATTTTTGTCAGCTCCTGGCAGGTATAGTCCATGACTGAACCGGGATAGCCGGTTTTTTCCATGAGCGATGAATCATGATACAGAATCGGTACGCCATCCTTTGAGAGTTGAACATCCAGTTCAACCATATCTACCCCAAGGCGGGCAGCTTTTTCAAAAGCGATCAGCGTATTTTCAGGGTAGAGAGCGGAAAAACCGCGGTGCGCGGCGATAATAGGCCTCTCTTCCTTCCAGTGGTCCATCTTCCATGCCATGATGATATCTCCTTTAATCCGAGCTTATTGTTCGGTGTTGTCTTTGTTGATAAAATGGGTAAAAATAAGCGAACTGCCAAGAATGATAATGAGCATTAACATGGATAGCGCAGCGCTATAGCCCAGACGCCACTGCATAAAACCAACGCTGTAGGTGTACATATTTAAGTGGGTGGTGGCGCGTCCTGGCCCACCCGCTGTCAGTGCGCTGATGGTGTCGTAAGCCCGAATGGCACCGATTAGCTGAAACATAACGACCATGATTAAGGATGGGCGGATAAGCGGCAATGTTACTCTGAAAAAGATTTGCCGGGAGTTTCCCCCGTCAATCAGCGCGGCTTCGGTATATGATTCATCCACGCCCTGGAGAGCGGCTAAAATAATGATGGACACAAAGGGGGTATCCCTCCAAAGCCCCACGATGTATAAAGAAACCATGGCGTACGTTTCATCTCCCAGCCAGTTTATTTTTTCCAAACCGGCGATTTCCAGCAGATAGTTGACAATACCATAATCCGTATTTAGAAGCATGCGCCAAATAAATCCGCATACAATGCCGGTAATCATCATGGGAATCATATGCATCACCCGGAAAATGCGCACGCCCCTAAACTCTATAAACCACAATAACGCAATTAAAACACCAAAGAACATTTGAAGCAAAATGTTGCCGCCTGCCAGCTTGAGCATGACCAGGCAAGAATCCCAGAAGTACCTGTCTTTTGTGAAAATGCTGATATAGTTAGAAAGGCCAACTCCCTCGAACTTGTTCAGCGTTGTAATGGTGGCATTCGTAAAGGACAGATAAATAGTGAGGAGAAGCGGGATTAATGTTAATATCAATAACACAATGAAAGAGGGCAAAA
>CAZCBC010000108.1:6505-7630 GCA_964496775.1 uncultured Oscillospiraceae bacterium | reverse complement strand
TTGGATAAAGCAGCACCCCGCGATCGCTCGCGGGGTGCCGTTTCATGGTTAGTGATTACGCCAGTAGCTGTTTGCCTCAGGCCTTCTTCGCCTGCTTCTCCTTGATGGCCGCGTGGGCTGCCGCCAGGCGAGCGATCGGCACGCGGTAGGGGGAGCAGCTGACGTAGTCCAGGCCGGCTTCGTGGCAGAACTCCACCGAGGAGGGGTCGCCGCCGTGCTCGCCGCAGATGCCCAGCTTCAGCTTGGGATTGGTCTTGCGGCCCTTCTCGACCGCCATACGGACCAGCTCGCCGATGCCTTCCTGATCCAGGCGGGCGAAGGGATCGCTCTCCAGGATCTTGTTGGTGTAGTAGGCGTCCAGGAACTTGCCGGCGTCGTCGCGGCTGAAGCCGAAGCCCATCTGGGTCAGGTCGTTGGTGCCAAAGGAGAAGAACTCCGCTTCCTCGGCGATTTCATCGGCGGTAACGCAGGCGCGGGGGATTTCAATCATGGTGCCTACCATGAAGTCGATCTTCTCGCCCTGTTCCTCAAAAATCTTGTTGGCGGTTTCCATGACGATGTTCTTGACGAATTTCAGTTCCTTCTTGGAGCCTACCAGAGGAATCATGAGTTCGGGAACAACGGCCATGCCGGTTTCCCTGCGCACCTTGAGGGCAGCGGCCTCGATGACGGCGCGGGTCTGCATCTCGGCGATTTCAGGATAGGTAACGGACAGACGGCAGCCGCGGTGACCCATCATGGGATTGAACTCGTGAAGCTCGTCGATCTTCTGGACAATCTTTTCGGGGGTGGTGCCCAGCTCGGCGGCGATTTCGGCGATTTCATTTACCATGGACTTCTGGGGCAGGAACTCATGCAGCGGCGGATCCAGGTAGCGCACCGTCATGGGCCGGCCTTCCAGCGCCTTGTACATCTCCTCGAAGTCCTTCTGCTGGAAGGGGAGGATTTTGTTCAGCGCAGCGCGGCGCTGCTCGGCAGAATCGGAAAGGATCATCTCGCGCATAGCCTTGACGCGATCGGCTTCAAAGAACATGTGCTCGGTACGGCAAAGGCCAATGCCTTCGGCGCCAAACTCTACAGCCTGGACAGTGTCGCGGGGGGTGTCGGCGTTGGTGCGCACCTTAA
>CAZCBC010000108.1:3217-6399 GCA_964496775.1 uncultured Oscillospiraceae bacterium | reverse complement strand
TCTTCACATCGTCAATTTGTAGCGCGCCGCAGCCCACAACAGCGGGACGGCCCATACCGCGGGCAACAACGGCGGCGTGGCTGGTCATGCCGCCACGGGCGGTGAGGATTGCCTGGGCAAAGTCCATCCCCTCGATATCTTCAGGGGTGGTCTCATCACGCACCAGAATGACAGCTTTGCCGGCTTTACCGGCGGCGGCGGCTTCATGGGCGGTAAAATACAGGCCACCAGCACCGGCGCCGGGGGAAGCGGGCAGGCCAGTCGCAAAGGAAGTTGCCTTTTTCAGCTCAGCGGTATCAAAGTTGGGGTGCATCAGGGTTTCCAGCTGCTTGGGCTCTACCTTCAACACGGCTTCTTCTTCGGTCAGCATGCCTTCGTCCACCAGGTCAACAGCAATCTTCACAGCAGCGGCGGCGGTACGCTTGCCGTTACGGGTCTGCAGCATGTACAGTTTGCCGCGCTCAATGGTAAATTCCATGTCCTGCATGTCGCGGTAGTGCTTTTCCAGGATTTGTGCATACTTGACAAACTGGTTGTACACTTCGGGCATTTCTTCTTTCATGTCCGCCATGGGATGGGGGGTGCGGATACCGGCAACCACGTCTTCGCCCTGGGCGTTCATCAGGTATTCGCCGTAGAGTTTGTTTTCGCCGGTGGAGGGGTTGCGGGTGAAGGCAACACCAGTGCCGCAGTCATCGCCCATGTTGCCAAACACCATGCCCTGTACGTTAACGGCAGTGCCCCAATCACCGGGGATGTCGTTCATACGGCGGTAGTAGATGGCGCGGGGGTTATCCCAGGAACGGAACACAGCCTTGATGGCTTCCATCAGCTGGGTTTTGGGATCCTGGGGAAATTCCTCGCCCTTTGCGTTGCGGTAAATTTCCTTGTAGCGGCGAACCACTTCTTTCAGGTCTTCGGCGTTCAGGTCGGTATCCTGGGTGGTGCCCTTCTCGCGTTTAACATCTTCCAAAGCGTTATGGAACAGGCCCTTGTCCACTTCCATCACCACGTCGGAAAACATCTGGATAAAGCGGCGGTAGCTGTCGTAAGCAAAGCGCTCGTTGTTGGTGAGGCGCGCAAGGCCTTCCACAGCGACATCGTTAAGGCCCAGGTTAAGGATAGTGTCCATCATACCGGGCATGGAGGCGCGGGAACCGGAGCGCACGGATACCAGGAAAGGATTCTCCATATCGCCAAACTTCTTGCCGAACTCTTTTTCAGTAGCTTCCAGCGCGCGATAGATTTCTTCCTCGATTTCGGGAGCGATGGTCTTGCCATCGTTATAATAACGGGTGCAGGCTTCGGTGGTAACGGTAAAGCCCTGTGGTACGGGCAGACCGATGTTAGTCATCTCCGCCAGGTTAGCGCCTTTGCCGCCCAACAGGTTGCGCATGGACGCATCGCCTTCTTTGAACAGGTATACATATTTTGTCATGAATAATCCTCCTTCGGTTAGTTTGTGGTATATGCAGGGAAATATTCAAATACTCCCGGGCACGCCCAAAATATTATACACGATGGCACCGTTTTTTACAATGCCATGGAGCAAAGAAAACAAAGGTTAAAAACCCATTTATGCTTCCCGTTCTTTAACCAGATTCTTGGCCCACACCCCGCGGTGTATCAGCCAAACGCCCAGCGCACTTTTGAGCAAGTTGATAGCCTGGCTTAAAAAGTACAGCGTGGTAATATGCAGCGAGGTATAGTGTACCAGAAATAAAGCGAAGGGAATCATCACGCACCAGTTGAACACCGCGTCAAACAGGAAGGTGATCACGGTGCTGCCGCCTGAGCGCAGGGCATAATAGCTGCTGTTGGATATGGAGTTAAAGGGCATTAATATGGCCGATGAAATAATAAAGCTGGTGGCCAGATGGCGCACGGTGTCCTCGGTATTGTAGAGTTTGGGAAAAAGTGGCGCCATCACGCCCATAACCGCAGCCACGGCTGCGGTGCCTGCAAAGCCAAAGAAAATCAGTTTCCATATGTCCTGGCGGGCCTCCTGCACCTTTCCCGCACCCAGCTGCTGACCTACAATAACTGCTACAGTGGAGCCCGTGGAAATCAGCACCGCGTTAAAAAGGTTAGTAATGGTGCTGGATATGTTGGTGGCAGCCAGCACAGGCAAACCGCGCAGGGTATAAGTCTGCATCAGCGTAGCCATGCCTACCGCCCAGAAAATTTCATTGACGATGAGGGGGGAACCCTTTTTAAGGATGTCCCCTATCAAACGTCCCGGTACCTTCAAGCTGCGGAAAACGCCCCGGAAAAAGTAAAACAACTCGCTCTTATGTGCGGCATATGCGATAATACTAAGCTCTACATAGCGGCTTAATACCGTGGCGATGGCAGCGCCCTGTATGCCCATGGCAGGAAACCCTAGTTTGCCGAAAATCAGCAGCCAGTTGCCCGTCAGGTTCACAATCAGCGCCACTACACCTGCCCGCATGGACACGTGTAGCTCCCCCGCTTCGCGCATGGTAGTAGCGTAGCACTGGCTAAGGACAAAGGGCAAAAGCCCCCACAGCATAACATGCAGGTAACTTTTTGCCTCCTGCATGATTTGAAGAGCCAGCGCGGGTTCGCCTTCCCCTTTTAAGTAAAGGGAAATCAGTTCCGTCTCAAATGTGATAAGCAGAAAGAAGGCAATCAGCAGCGTTATCATGGACATCCACAGTTTCGCCCGGAACACGCTGCGCACACCATCAACATCCTTAGCGCCAAAGTACTGGGCGCTGAAGATACCTGCTGCCCCCAGTACACCAAACACAATCATATTGAATACAAACATCAGCTGATTGGTAATGGCTACTCCCGAAACCTGAGCAGTGCCCAGGGAGCCCACCATGATGTTGTCCAAAAAGTTCACAAAGTTGGCCACACTCATGTGGATAACGCCCGGCACCAGAATGTGCAGTATTCTTTTATAAAAGGCCCTGTCTCCTATCAGGAAACGATACCATTTGTGATTTCGCAAACAAACCTCCCCAATCCTGCCGCAAAGCGGCGGTGAAACGAAGACAGCATACCATATCTTCCATCCACGGGCAATCGGGCAATCACCTTGTTATAGCCAAAATATGTCGTGCCCAGATGGATATCTCTGCTAAAATTATTATGCTTGAAACCACCTTATCGTGTGTGGAATAGTCAACACTTACAGGGCAGGGGCGGCATTG
>CAZCBC010000108.1:0-3207 GCA_964496775.1 uncultured Oscillospiraceae bacterium | reverse complement strand
ATAAGCCGTATTTGATAAGAACACAAGGCCTCTGGAGGTTTGTATGAAGTTGGAAACCCTGCGAAAAGTAATCGTGGTGCTGATGATTACGGCACTGACGCTGCTGCTGTCTTCCCCCAACCTGCTGGCGGAAGGCGCTCTGGCCCCTTTGCCTATTGATATTTCCCCCGGGCCCAAGCCCAACCCCGCCTGCTTTGGCGCAGACGGCATGTCGTACAAGGATGCCTCCATTGAAGTAACGGGCGGCGAAGGCAGGGCGTTTGACACCAACTATGTCTATTTACGCATCAAGCTGACCGACCCCAGCCAACTGCGCACCGCCCCTGCCAGCCGCTTTAACTCCCAATCCGCCACCCTGGGGCGTTCCATCGCCAAGCGCTATAACGCTGTTGCCGCCATCAATGGTGACTTTTTCATGATGGATTCCTACTCCGTAGCCATCCGTCAGGGCACGCTGTACCGCAACCGCCCCACGGGCGAGGATGTGCTGCTCATTGACAACAAGGGGGATTTTCACATTTTAAACGCCCCCCAAACCAAGGAAGAGGTAGATAAGGCGTTGGCTGATTTGGAAAGCCAGGGGCTGACCATCGTTAACGCCCTGACTTTCGGCCCCCTGATGGTAGACAACGGTGAGTGCCGCATCCCTGAAGATGAAAACTTCCAGTACTTCAACGCCGGCGCCCAGGTATACGCTCAGCGCATCACCTTTTCCCAGTTGGGCCCGCTGGACTATCTGGTCATCGCCACGGAGGGGCCGGACAACGAAAACTCCCGCGGCATGACGCTGTATGAAATGGCCAAGACTACCGAGCAGGTGGGGTTGGAGCTGTCCGACACGGGCTGCCTTCTGTCCTACAACCTGGATGGAGGTAGTAGCAGCACCATCATCGTCAACAATATCAAGATTAACGCGCCGGGCGCCAAATCCCGCTACATCAACGACATTATTTACTTCGCGACTTTGGTGAGATAATGGGTACGTTTCCGCTGATTTCCTGGAATGTAGGCCCTGTGACCGTTTACGGTTACGGGGTCGCAGCAGCCCTGGGATTTTTCACCCTCTGGGCTTTTTTGAACGGCTCCCAAAAACATTTTCAGATAAAGCCCCATACATCCGAACGGCTGATGGCGCTGGCCCTTCCCCTGTCCTTGTTTCTGGGGCGCCTGTTGTTTGTATTCATCCGCCGCAGCATGGTGTTCTATAATCCTGTGGACGGCGCCTACCTGGGCCTTTGGCCTTTCTTCCGGGTGTGGGAAGGGGGCGTCAGCGTACTGGGCATGCTGTTTGGCCTGGTGCTGTCGGCTGCTTTGACTGCCAAGACTACGAATCAGCCCTTCCATCAACTGTTCGACTGGCTGGCCGCTCCTTCCGCCCTGCTGATGGTCTTTCTGACGGGCGGTGCCATTCTAGCAGGAGAAGGCTACGGCGAGATATTGGAAGAACCCGTCTTCCTGTTTAGTCTCTCCAACGAGTTTGGAGAAAGTTACCGCGCGGTCTTCCTGATGGAAGGCATCAGCTATCTGGTCATTGCGGGGTTGCTGCAAAAAATAAAGGTCTCCCGCCCCGGCGGCAGGGGGCTGAGCATGCTGGCGATGGTCTCCTGCGCCCAGCTATTCTTAGAATCCCTCCACCGGGACAACTATATGCGCCTGGAAAGCAATGGTTTCATCCGGGTTAACCAGCTGCTGGCGTTAGGGATGCTGTTAGGCGTTCTTTTGTACCTGACCAAACAGGACGGCCGCCTCTCCCCTAAGCGCGTGGCCCTCAGCTGGGGTATGCTGCTAATAGCGGCAGTATTTGTTATCGGCGCAGAGTTTTATGAGAAGCTACCCTTTCCCACTCTTCTTTTATATGGCTTGAGTGCCTTCAGTTGTTTGCTGCTCGCCTTGGTACTGACGCGGCATGCCGCCAGCAGCGCAAAATTTCATCAGCCGGGTTGACAAATCTTACTTTTAGTGGTATTTTACTGCTTGGCTGAAGAAGCCGGTGCCAAAGACAGCAGGTACGCGCAAGCGTTCAAAGGCAGTTGCCGCCCGCCGAGGTGCGAGAAGCGTAAGTAATTATGCCCTTGTGCCGCGCACAAGGGTTTCTTAATTTAGCCTGAAAGCAGGTGTAACAATGAGCAAGAATCTGGAACTGAAAAAGCAAGCGGTCGCCGAAATCGCGGAGAAGATTAAAAACAACGAAAGCATGGTGGTTGTCAGCTATACAGGCATTACTGTGGAGCAGATTACCAACCTTCGCACCAAGTTCCGCGAAGCCAATGTGGACTACTGCGTACTAAAAAACACACTGGTTCGCCGCGCGCTGAACGACCTGAACATCGAAGGAATGGACGAGCATCTGCTGGGTCCCTCCGCCTTCGCCTTTGGCGATGCGGTGAACCCCGCCAAAATCGTTGCTGACTTCATCGACGCCGAAAAGGACAACGCCAAGAAGATGCAAATCAAAGCTGGCGTTATCGACGGCCGCGTGATTGACGTCAACGAGGTGCGCGCCCTGTCCAAACTGCCTGGCCGCGATGTGCTGATCGCCAAGATGATGGGTAGCATGAATGCCCCCATCACCAACTTCGTCGGCGTACTCAGCGCTACGCTGCGCTCACTGGTTTACGCGCTGGATAGCGTACGTAAGCAAAAAGAAAGTGCCTAACCCTTAACCCACAAAAATAAGAAATTAATTGGAGGAATAACCCATGAAACGCGAAGAAATTTTATCTGCAATCGAGAGCATGACCGTACTGGAGCTGGCCGAACTGGTCAAGGAACTGGAAGAGAAGTTTGGCGTATCCGCCGCTGCCCCTGTGGCCGTTGCCGCCGCCCCCGCCGCTGGCGCCGCCCCCGCTGCCGCCGCTGAAGAAAAGACCGAGTTTGACGTTGTGCTGACCGATGTCGGCGCCGAGAAGATCAAGGTTATCAAGGTTGTGCGCGAAGTCGTCGCCGGCCTGGGCCTGAAGGAAGCCAAGGACTTTGTCGAAGCCGCCCCCAAGGCCATCAAGGAAGGCGTGCAGAAGGACGAAGCCGAAAAAATCAAGAAGCTGTTCGAAGAAGCCGGCGCCAAAGTCGAAATCAAGTAATACTGATTCCAAACATTACTGCATCGTCGTGTCGGTTCTTTTGGCCCGCAGCATCGTCGGCTGTTTAGTCACCGTAGCGCTGCTACGCTTCCTTCACTGCTCCTTGCTGCAAGCCAAAATCCCTCTC
>CAZCBC010000107.1:5741-7633 GCA_964496775.1 uncultured Oscillospiraceae bacterium | reverse complement strand
AGCGTGGAGCGCTTTATGGCCGGGCGCACCAACCTGTGCTGCATTTCATTGCGGGCAGCTTCCGGCCTTAACCTGCAGCGAGCCACCTGTGTCGTCTTTGGGGAATTGGACTGGTCGCCTGCCGTACACAGCCAGGCAGAGGATCGAGCCCACCGGATGGGCCAAAAAGACTCTTTGTTATGCTACTACCTGGTATCCCCCGAAGGCAGCGATGCCGATATTCAGGAGGCGCTGGGGCTTAAAGTCAGCCAATTTTTAGGGTTGATGGGCGAAAAATCCCCTGGGGACGAAGTACGTCTCAGTTCAAGTTACGCGCGAATGCACGTTGAAAAGCTGATGCAGCGTTGGATAGCAAGCCAAGAAGCCTCGGATTCCAATGTTTGACAGAGGGGAACAAATGTTTTATGATACCCGGGGATAAGGAGGACGCATGCGCATACTTGGAATTGATCCGGGCCTTGCCACCATGGGATGGGGCATCATTGACGCTCAGCAAGGCTCCATGTCTTTAGTGGAATGCGGCATTATTTCCACGCCGCCGGACATGTCTTTCCCCGACAGGCTACTCTCCATCCAAAATCAGCTGAAAGAGATTCTGGATACCTATCATCCTGAGGAAATTGTTTTTGAGGAATTGTTCTTCGCCCGTAATGTCACCACAGCTTTTACTGTCGGGGCAGCTCGAGGGGTAGCCATTATGGTGTGCGCTGAGTTTGCGCCGAATCGCTTGTTCGAGTACACACCCATGCAAATCAAGCTGGCGGTGGTGGGATACGGTAAAGCAGACAAACATCAGGTACAGCAGATGGTCAAAATGATACTGCACCTCAAGGAGCCGCCCAAACCCGATGACGCTGCCGACGCCGTTGCCGCTGCCATTACCCACGCGAATGCCGGGCGTGCCCGTTTCCAGTTTAAAATGAAATGACGGAGGTACCATGTACGCATATATAGAAGGAACTGTAGCGGATAAATCCGCCACCACCCTCATCATCGATGTGGGCGGAGTTGGATACGAAATACGAAGCACCTCATCCGCTCTCTCCAATGCGCCAGCCCGGGGAGAAACCATGCGGGTATATACGTACCTTAACGTATTGCAGGATAATATCGAACTGCTGGGTTTTGCTTCCCTGGAAGAAAAAAACATGTTTATGCGCCTGACCGGTGTCTCGGGTATTGGTTCCCGTTCCGCCTTTTCCATCTTGGGCAGCATGCCGCTGAAGGAGCTGACGCTGGCTATTATGACAGGAGACATCGCCATGCTGTCCCGCGCGCCCGGCGTAGGTAAAAAGACCGCCCAAAGGCTGGCACTGGAACTGAAGGATAAAGTTTCCGCCGATGATTTCTCAGAGGATTGGTCTGATTTATCCGCACCAGGCACCTCGGACGCGCCCCAGGGCGCTGTTGGCGAAGCCATTCTGGCCCTCCAGTCACTGGGGTATACCCAGACGGAAGCTGCCCGTGCTGTTGCCGCCGCAAGGAAAAACGGTGCCGAGACAGATAAAGCAGATGAACTGGTGCGCCTCGCTCTTCGCGGCATCATGAAAGGATAATGTATGGATAGCGATCGCCTGGTAACAACCACATTTAAAGATGGGGATGAGGAAATTGAAACCTCCCTTCGCCCAAAAACCCTCAGGGAATACATTGGGCAGCAGAAGGTAAAGGAAAGCCTGAATATATACATTAAGGCGGCGTTGCAGCGCCGGGATGCGCTGGACCATATGCTGCTGTATGGTCCTCCCGGTCTTGGGAAAACCACTTTGGCTTGCATTGTCGCATCTGAAATGGGGCAAAATATCCGTATTACTTCCGGCCCCGCCATCGAAAGGCCGGGCGATTTGGCATCCATATTAACCAACCTTTCCCATGGGGATATCCTTTTTATT
>CAZCBC010000107.1:0-5731 GCA_964496775.1 uncultured Oscillospiraceae bacterium | reverse complement strand
CCCCGCCATGGAAGACTATGCCCTGGATTTAATGATTGGCAAAGGCCCCACCGCTCGTTCCATGCGGCTGGATTTGCCTAAATTTACCCTGGTCGGCGCTACCACCCGTGCAGGTCAGCTGTCTGCCCCCCTGCGGGACCGTTTCGGCATCACCTTCAGGCTGGAAATGTACAGCCCGCAGGAGTTAGCCGACATCGTCCTTCGTTCCGCAGGCATCCTTGGTATGAAGGCAGACCCGGAGGGCATCATGGAAATTGCCCGTCGCAGCCGCGGTACTCCACGCATCGCCAACCGCATGTTAAAACGGGTGCGGGATTATGCTCAGGTGAAAGCAAATGGGCATATCTCCAAAGACATTGCCCACCAGGGGCTGGATATGCTGGATGTGGATGAGTTAGGCCTGGATCGGGTAGACCGCACGGTGCTGATGACCATGATTGAAAAATTCGGCGGCGGTCCCGTAGGCCTTGATACCCTGGCCGCTGCTACCGGCGAAGACGCCATCACCATTGAGGATGTGTACGAGCCCTATCTGCTTCAACTGGGCTTTATCCAGCGCACGCCCCGCGGCCGTGTGGCAACAAACTTCGCATACCAACATTTCAAAATGGAGATGCCCGCCAAAGAAGATCCATCTCTTCCTCAAGGGCAAGTAGGTTTTTTCAGTGAAAACACATGATTTTTATTACGACCTGCCCGACACATTAATCGCCCAAACCCCCATCTCCCCACGGGATGCGAGCCGCATGCTGGTGTGCAACCGGGAAAACAACCTGCGTCATCATGGTGTATTCCGCGACCTTCCCTCCTATTTGAGGCCGGGGGACGTTATGGTCATCAACCAGACAAAAGTAATTCCCGCCAGACTATTGGGCGAAAAGACTGAAACCAAAGTTCCGGTAGAAGTTCTGTTGCTGAAGCGCTTAGATAAGGACACTTGGGAAACTCTGGTAAAGCCCGGAAGGCGGCTGCCGGAAGGAGCGCAAGTATCCTTCGGCAATGGCATGCTCAAATGCGTCATTGGCGACACCACCTCCTCCGGCGGTCGTGTCGTTCACTTCCAGTACGAGGGGGTATTTGAAGCCATACTGGACACGCTGGGCGAAATGCCTTTGCCCCCGTATATACACGAAAAGCTCCAAGACGCCAACCGCTATCAGACAGTGTACGCCAAGCAGGAAGGCAGCGCGGCAGCGCCCACGGCAGGGTTGCACTTTACCGATGAAACCCTCAAACGTATCGCTTCTATGGGGGTGGATATTGTACCCGTTCTGCTGCACGTCGGTCTTGGCACCTTCCGCCCGGTAAAGGCGGAAAATGTAGAAGACCATCTGATGCACGAAGAATATTATGAAGTTTCCAAAGAGGCAGCCGACAGAATCAATCGGTGTAAAAAGGATGGCGGCCGGGTACTATGTATCGGAACCACCTCCGTGCGCACGCTGGAAACCGTAGCACAGGAAGATGGAACCATTCTGCCAGGCAGCGGTTCCACTCAGATTTTTATTAAGCCCGGTGTGCGCTTCAAAGCTACGGATATGATGCTGACAAATTTTCATTTACCCGAAAGCACGCTGCTTATGTTGATTTCAGCTTTCATGGGGCGTGAAAACGCGCTGGATGCCTATAGGGAAGCCGTAAACAAAAAGTATCGCTTTTTCAGTTTCGGTGACTGCATGCTGATTGGCAGCAATTTGATTATGCTATGATACGTATCGTTATGCAGTACATTTTAGGTTCTCTGGCACTGCCGCTGGCGGACTACCTGTTAGAGGGGTTCTGGTGCAACAGCACAGAAACCGCCATCTTGGCAGGCGCCGTCTTGATGCTGCTGTATCTTGTGCTGCGCCCCATCCTGCGGCTACTCCTGGGGCTTTTTAATCTTCTGACGCTGGGCATCCTGTACATCGCTCTGGACACAAGCCTCATCTATTTTCTGACACTTCTATTTCCCGGCATGATACAGTATAAAAACCTCTGGTGGGCGGCAGCCGCCGCGTTGATTGTGAACAGTGTACGTCTCGTGGCAGGCATGCTGTTCGGAAAGAGAAAAAAATGAGTATCGCGCACAAACAACGGTTTCTTGTTATCGGCGGAATGAACATGGATATCTTAGGATATCCCCGCCGTGGCTATTTCGCAAAGGATTCCAACATCGGCAAGGTACTGTTAAAACCCGGCGGCGTTGGCCGCAATATCGCGGAGCAGTTGGTTTTGGCCGGCGCCGAAACCTACCTGCTGACCGCCCTGGGAAATGATGCTTTTGCAGATGAATTGTACGCCTCCTGCCTTGAAAAAGGCATTGATTTAAGCTTGGCATTGCGTTTCAATGCCCCCTCCCCGCTATACCTCGCCATCCATGATGCTGAGGGTGACATGGCAGCCGCTGTCAACGATATGGACCTGCTTAAATCCCTGACGCCAGAGGCCCTGTCGGGCTACTTACGTGCCATGCCAAGCATGGATGCCGCTGTACTGGACGCCAACATCCCGGAAGAAAGCATCGCGTATTTTATGTCTCAGGTGTCCTGCCCTGTACTGGCTGACCCCGGCAGCCTGGAAAAGGCCATGCGGCTTAAGCCTGTGCTTCCCAGCCTATACGCCATCAAACCTAACAGGATTGAGGCTGAGGCCCTGACCGGGGAAGCATCCCCGGAGTCCGCCGCTCAAAAGTTACTGGACATGGGCGTTAAACAGGTGTACATTTCAATGGGAGTTGAGGGTATCTGGTTTGCCGATGCAAATCAAAGTGGACATATTCCCGCTTTGCAGGTAGCACCTTCCTCTCTAACGGGCGCCGGGGACGCCATGTGCGCCGGCATCGCAATGGCTATCGCTAAAGGAATGGATGCCGCTGCGGGCGCTATGGAAGGCGTACGCAGCGCTGCTAAATATCTTAAGAATCAATCACAGGAGATAGAAACATGAATCAACTTGTTAAGAAATCCCCCAAGGTAGAAGCTGCCCTTCGCGAGGGAAGGCCGGTTATTGCGCTGGAAAGCACCATTATAAGCCACGGCATGCCGTACCCCAAAAATGTGGAAACTGCCCTTGCCTGTGAACAGGTCGCCAGGGATAACGGCGCCGAACCGGCAACCATCGCCGTCATCAAGGGACAGCTGTGCGCGGGGCTGACTGAACAGGAAATTGAATACCTGGGCACAGCCATTCAAAAGGCCAGCAGGAGAGATCTGCCTCTCTTAATCGCCAAGAAACAGGATGGCGCCACCACCGTTGCATCTACCATGATTATCGCCGCACTGGCCGAAATCCCCGTATTTGCGACAGGAGGTATAGGCGGAGTACACCGCGGTGCAGAAACCACCATGGATATCTCTGCCGATTTGGAGGAACTGGCCAAGACTTCCGTTGCCGTTGTATGTGCTGGCGTTAAAAGCATCCTTGATATCGGTTTGACGCTGGAATACCTGGAAACCAAGGGGGTCCCTGTTTTGGGTTACCAAACCAAAACCATGCCTGCCTTTTACACTGATGAGAGCGAATTTTCTGTTGACTATCGCATTGAGACGCCTGAAGAGGTTGCCGCCATCATCGCTGCGC
The DNA here is from genome assembly GCA_964496775.1 of uncultured Oscillospiraceae bacterium. GTDB lineage: Bacteria > Bacillota > Clostridia > Christensenellales > Aristaeellaceae > DTU024. The sequence goes on along the minus strand of CAZCBC010000107.1, from coordinate 2,170 downwards.
AAAGGGCGCTAAACTATCAGGGCGGTATGTTGGTCACCAACCCTATTCCAAAGCAATATGCCATGTCTGCCAAAAAAATTAACGCCACCATCTCGGCGGCGGTAGAGGAAGCGGAGGCAAAAGGCATCAAAGGCAAAGAGGTAACCCCCTTCCTTCTGGCTAAAATAGTAGAGTTAACAGAAGGCAAGAGCCTGGAAGCCAACATACAATTAGTGTTCAACAATGTCGCGCTCGCCGCCAAAATCGCCCGCGCCCTGAAAGCAGGCAAATAATCCGAATACACGTTCACCCGTCTCAGTTATTGCCGCGCATAAGCTAACAGCCGCACGTTAAAAAGCCCCCGGATACCAATGTACCCGGGGGGCTTTTTAGTGAATCAGCATTTACACGGCGGCTTTATTCAGAGCGCGCGCGATACGAGACTTCTTGCGGTTCGCGGCATTCTTATGCATGACGCCTTTGGCGACAGCTCTATCAATAGCGGAGGCGGTGGCGCTTAAATGGCTTTGCGCAACAGCGACATCCTCAGTCAGCATTTTGCGAAACTTCTTCACGGCATTTTTCGCGCTGGACTTCACCATACGATTCCGCAATGTTTTCTTCTTAATGACACGGACACGCTTCTCAGCGGACTTGATATTCGGCAACTTCCTTCACCTCCTGCGTTAACATGTGCTTAGCAAGCAAATGGTATAATACCATAAACGCAAACCTTTCGCAACATTGAATTTATTATTTTAATCTTTTTTCTTGATGATTTGCAGCATATCCTGCAGTTCTTTCTGATAATCCAAACTATCGAAGGCTGTATTCGCCACCCTGCGCTCGTCAAATATCCCCTCAATACGCAGGTACATCAGAAGAATTCCTCTTGCCCCGTACTTATCGAGTTTGATTGGCTTATCAAGTTGATACCCTTTATAGCGGTACACAATTCTTTTGGGTGTAAGTTCCTCCAGATTACGATAAAAATGCAGGATTGTTCTTAGAGGCATGGTGCGGTCATCAAAATAGGTACTGGAAACCGTCAGCTGGTTCTGTTCCACATGAATCTTTAGTTCACCCACCACATATTGGTTATCGGCAATCAGTGGATATGTCCTTATCCCCGGGATAGAGGTGTCCACCGGCAAAAGCATATACCACTTGCTGGTGGTTTCTGGAAGCAATTCTTTAAGTGGTATTCCAAGAGGAGAAAACACCACCTTCAAGGCTTCCGGGGAAGGCATATACTTTCTTACCGCTAAAGTTTTGCCACAGATTCTGCACCTAAGTTCTTGTTTCCCGGGGCGGTAGGGTCGGGCGCGCTGCACAGTAACATATTTCTTCGCAGGTTTATGACCTTTGGCCGGAATGCTTTCTACCAGCGTATATCCGCACCGCCTGCATACCCGGTGCCGGACACCTGCCTCCTCACATGTCGCCTTAAGAATAGTCGTGCGCGCACGGTACCAATGGTTGCGTGGAGGTGTCGCCTGTTTCTCTAAAGTGCCACAGTTTTCACATTCTCTGGTACGTATGCCGCCTTCCAGACAATTGTTATATGTAGGCTTTCCCCAACGTCCGAATTTATGCGGCAACTGCTTCGTGGTTAGCTGTTCTTCCGCTCCACATACTTCACAGTGCCTAACAAAGGCCCCTTCTTTATCACAAGATGCCGGATGTAATTCCTGCCACGTAGTCCAACGATGACGGGTAGCAGGAATAATGCGCCGCTCCTCTATATCGCATTCAGTACATCCCCTCTTTTCTTCCCCCGAATCCTCACAAGTCGGCGTAATCACCGTTTCCCAGTCCATGTAGGTATGTCCCCGCGCGGGCAAGGCGCGGGAAAGATTTCCACCACACAGGCTGCATGTCGTTTCTGCCAGGCCCTCTTTCAAGCAATCCGGCGCTAATGTTTCGCTCCATTCCAAGGGGACATGGGTCAGCCTTTGAACTGTTCTGATTTCTGTTTGTTTGCACCGACTGCAAGTCCAGCGTTCACTGCCTTCTTTGTTGCAGGTCGCCTGTTCCTCCACTTGGGTGAGGCTCCATAGATGCGCCAAAGCAGCGGTCGGGTAGCTTTCCACATGCTGGCAGACCGCACACTGCACCCCGGCCTCGCCAGCCACACCGCCGAACTGTTCTTTAATCACAAAAGGCTGTCCATATTGGTGGTGTCCAAGCG
>CAZCBC010000106.1:0-7767 GCA_964496775.1 uncultured Oscillospiraceae bacterium | reverse complement strand
TCCATTACCAGAAGACAATGGCTAATAGATGCGTTTACGTTTTGAATTAGTATTAATCAGCGGAAATAAATTTAAAACTTGGTGGCAATCAACAAAAGGCGCCCGGGTCATATCGTCCGGACGCCTTTTACATTCCTAATAGGAAACCAACCGTAATATTATGCTTTTTCCGCCGGCTGCGCTTTGCAGCTGAAGGTGCTTTCCGTCTGCTCGCCTACCAGACCTTCCACGCCGTAGCGCTTGCGCAGCACGGGTTTTTCAATCTTGCCGGTGGGGTTGCGGGGCACCTCGCCCCAGATGTAGCGACGGGGGCGTTTGTAGCGGGGCAGGCCCTTGGCAAACTCCTCAATCTCTTCCTTTTGCAGGGTAAACCCAGTCTTGACGGATACCACCGCCGCGGCAATCTCGCCCAGGCGCTCGTCGCCCAGGCCGATGACCGCCACGTCCCGTATGGCGGGATGGCGGCGCAGGAAATCCTCAATCTCCACCGGGTACAGGTTTTCACCGCCGGTGATGATGACGTCCTTCTTGCGGTCCACCAGGTAGATAAAGCCTTCCTCGTCGGCCTTGGCCATGTCGCCCGTCAGCAGCCAGCCGTCCTTCAAAACTTCTTCCGTGGCACGGGGGTTGTTGAAGTAGCAGGTCATCAGCCCCGGGCCTTTTACCGCCAACTCCCCAACCTCGCAGGGATTAACCACTTCGCCCTTGTCGTTGACAATTTTGGTTTCCCATCCGTAGCCCGGTATACCGATGGCGCCCACTTTGCGGATGTTCTCTATTCCCAGATGCACGCATCCGGGGCCGCCCGATTCGCTCAGACCGTAGTTGGTGTCGTACTGCTGGCCGGGGAAGTATTTCTGCCACCGGTGAATCATGCTGGGGGGCACGGGCTGCGCGCCGATATGCATCAGCCGCCACTGGCTGACCTGATAATCGCTCAGCTTCAAATCGCCCTTGTCCAGCGCGTCCAGAATGTCCTGTGCCCAAGGCACCAGCAGCCAGGCAATGGTGACTTTTTCATCGGAGATGGTGCGTAAAATCCACTCAGGCCGTATGCCCCTTAGCAAGATGGCCTTGCTGCCCGACAACAGGCTGCCGAACCAGTGCATCTTGGCGCCGGTATGGTACAGCGGCGGGATGCACAGAAAGATATCATCCCTGGTTTGCTTATGGTGGTTTTGCTCGGTGATGGCGGCCTGGGTCAGCATCCGGTGCTTATGCAGGATGGCCTTGGGGAAGCCCGTTGTGCCGGAGGAGAAATAGATAACGGCGGCGTCGTCATCGGTTAACTGTATGCCCGGGTCGGTGGAGGCGCAGTTGGCCGTCAGCCTGTCGTAGCTTTCGGCAAAGGAGGGGCGGTTTTCTCCGGCGAAGAACATCAGCTTCACCTGACTTATATTCCTTACAATGCTTTCCACGCGGCCGATAAACTCGGGCCCGAATATCAGCGCGGAAACCTCTGCCAGGTGCAGGCAGTAGCGAATTTCCTCCGCCGAGTAGCGGTAGTTAAGGGGTACCGCCAGCGCGCCGGTTTTCAGGATGCCAAAGTACACCGGCAGCCATTCCAGGCAGTTCATCATCAGGATGGCTACCTTGTCGCCCTTCTTAACGCCCCGCTGTAACAGCAGTCGGGCAAAGCGGTTGGCCTTTTCCTCAAACACACGCCAGGTCATCTCCCGGCGGTATTCCCCGGCGGGGTTGTTTTCAATCAGCTCGTACTCGCTCCAGATAACGTGGTGTTCTTCCTGCAAATCCAGGTTGATTTCTACCAGCGCCGTTTCATCGCCGTATTCTCTGGCGTTGTGGGATAAAAAGTCAATGATAGGCATAGCGTATCCTTTCAAATATGTTTCATTCGGCCATCATTATACCACTCAAGGCGCCAGCGGTGTGTTTCGTTTCTGTTCTCCTTTTACGGGCGGGCGCAAAAATAATTTTTTACCCCCTTGACATTTCATTCGAGCGGGATTACTGTATATACATAATATAAACAGTAGAGGAAGGAGGGACGCTGTGGACATCATCGTATCCAATTTAGCGGGGGTGCCCATCTACCAGCAGATTAAGGATCAGATTAAGGCAGCCATTATTGCCGGAACTGTCAAGGAAGGCGATATGCTGCCCTCGGTGCGGCAGCTGGCGCGGGATTTGAAAATCAGCGTCATTACCACCACCCGGGCGTACAGCGATTTGGAGCAGGAAGGCTTCGTGGTCAACATGCAGGGCAAGGGCTGCTTTGTCAAGCCCCCGGACGCGGACTTTATCCGCGAAAAAACCCTGCGGGACATGGAGGAACACTTTACCGCCGCCATCGAGGCCGCCCGGCTGATTGCCCTGCCGAAGGAAGAAATTATGCAGATGCTGCGCATCTTATTGGAGGAGGAAGACAATGGCTAACATACTGGACGTACAGGGGCTCAGCAAACATTTCAAGGGATTTTCGCTGAATGACGTATCCTTTTCTCTGCCCCGGGGCTACATCATGGGCTTCATCGGCCCCAACGGCGCGGGCAAAACCACCACCATCAAGCTGATTCTCAACATGCTGCGCAGGGACGCGGGCGCCATCAAGGTATTTGGCATGGACAACCTAAAGCAGGAAACTGACATCAAGCAGCGCATCGGCGTGGTGATGGACCAGCCCTTCTATGTGGAGGATTGGCGCTTAAGCGATGTGGAACAGGCCCTCAAACCCTTCTACCAAAGGTGGAGCAGCCAGACCTTCGCAGCCCTTTTGAACCGGTTTGAACTGGACAAGCAAAAGAAGGTGAAGGAACTGTCCCGGGGCATGAAGATGAAGCTGATGATTGCCGCCGCCCTCTCCCACGAGGCGGAACTGCTGATACTGGACGAACCCACCAGCGGCCTGGACGCCGTGGTGCGGGATGAATTGATGGACATTTTGCTGGAGTTTATCAGCGATGAAAACAAGGGCGTGTTGTTTTCCACCCACATCACATCGGATTTGGAAAAAATTGCCGACTACATCACCTTTATTGCGGGCGGACGGGTCATCGCTTCCGACTTGAAGGACAACCTGATGGAAAAGTACATGGTTATCAAGGGCGGAAAGGGCGCCTTGACGGCTGAGCAAAAGGAAAAAATCATTGGTTTGAGGGAGCATGGCACCGGCTTTGAGGGATTGGTAGAAAGCCAATACCAGCCCCTGATGCCCAGGGATGCCGTGGTGGAGCAGTGCACCCTGGATGAACTGGTGGTGCGCTTCAACCTGGAGGGCAAGCGCCATGGCTGACATTTGGAAACTGGTTAAACTGGATGCCCGCATGTTAAAGCCCTATTCTCTGTATATCTTTTTGTTCCTTCCCTTTTTCTTCGTGATTGCCTGGGCGATGAAATCCGCCATGATATTTTCCTTTTTTACCATGTATCTGATGATTACCACGGCCAACCAGCCCTTCACTGTGGCGGATAAATACGGCTTGGATATTCTCTTTGGCACCCTGCCCGTAACCCGGCGGGACATGGTGAAGGGGCGCTATGCCTTCCCGCTGGCCATTTGGCTGGGCATGGTAACGATTAACCTTCTACTGAGCTTTGCCCTCGCTGCCCTGCTGGGGGAGCCCCTCCGCTTTTGGGACGTGGTATCCCTGCAGGTGATTACCCTCTGTATCATGCTGCTGCTTGTTTCTATACAATATCCCATCTTCTATCGCCTGGGCTTTGCCAAGGGGAAGCTGGCAGCGACTGTTCCCATCTTTATTGTCCTGTTCCTGCCCTCGCTGCTGTCCCGTTTTCTGAACAATACGAACGTGCGGCAGGCGCTGCAATCCCTGGATTTAAGCGGCATGTCTGTACGCTACGACCTGATAGCGGCGGCGGTTATTCTGGTGCTATACGCTGTATCCTACGCCCTGTCCCAAAGGTGGTATGCCCTGCGGGACGAAAGATAGGAGGAGTTACGATGAAAAGAAACAACCCCGTGCTTCGCCTTGCCTGGCTGAATGTGTTGATGGTGAAGCCCTATGCGAAAACCATGCTGCTGATGCTGGCGATGGGCGTTGGCTTTGGCGTATTCATGCGGACATCCACCATGGTAAACGCCTACCTGCTGACCGCTTGCCTCACCGCCTCCACCTATCCATTTATGGCGGGGGAAAAGGGCAATGCCGACGTGCTGCATGCCACACTGCCCGTGCGGCGCAGGGACGTGGTGCTGGGCCGCTACGCCATGGTGCTGCTGATTGGCGTGCTGGTGCTGGGCCTTAACGCCCTGTTGACCTATGCCCTTTCGCCCCTGATGCAGGGCGGCGTTTCCCTGGGTACCTCCCTAATGACAGCGGCGCTTATGCTGATTATTTATCTGGTCGTCGTGTCCTTCCAGTATCCCATTTACTTTAAGGTGGGCTACTTAAAGGGCAGAACGCTCTCCTATGCGCCGCTGCTGGTGCTTTTCCTGGTGGTTGTTCTGTGGCCCATGATTGTTAAATGGCTGGGCATCGACGTTGCCTTTGAGGCAAAGCGCCTGGAAGCCCTGCTGTTAAGCCTTCCCGGGCTGCTGGGCGCTTTGGCGGCGGTTATTACCATCGTCAGCCTGTCCGTGTACCTGTCCTGCCGGTTCTATCAGCGGCGGGACCTGTAAAGTACGCTCTTATCTGTTGGGTAGGATATTGAGTTTAAACGTTAAACATATATAATGTAGGTAAATATATCCTACCCCATAAACGGAGAAGGAGGACGCATATGCGACATAAGAATATTCGGTTGGTTCTGTTGGTACTTTCTTTCCTCTTGATAATGCCTTATGTGTCGGCAGGCATGGGCCTGGCCGTGGACAGAAAAACGCAGGTTAACTTAAGCAAAATCATCGGTTCCGAAGCGGAGCATGCCGCCAACGCCTGGATGCTGAATGAGGAGGTCTGCGCCCTTTGCCTTCAGCCGCCGGAGGATGAAAGCATGGAGGTGCTGCTGATACAGATGAAGGATGTTGCCGTGCTGTCCAGACATCCCGTTCCCGGCGCGACCTATCTGGAGGGCTACGGATGGGATGGGGACACCTTTTACATGGAGTTTATGGCTTGGGATGCGGAAAACGAAGATGCTCCCCCCAAGCGCATCAGGGTGAGCGTCGCAACAGATTATGTTGTCAGCGTGCGTGAAGTATCCCGAAGCAGCATAACAATGCCCGACGGGCAGACCATCATCCGCGAGGCTGATGACGGAAGCCTGTACGCTGACAACCTTCTGACTAAGGAAAGCAACTTGCTGCTTCAGGGCGTGCGCGCCCCTTACACCGCAGACCTTCAGGAGGTTCCATACGAGCTTTTTTTACAGTATGAAGCAAGCCCCGACGAAGTGGGCTATGACGGCACCGACATGGAGGGCAACCCGCTGCCCTTTGCGCTGCCCATAGACGAGCAAACCTTCCGCGACAATGACATCTGGTTCTGGCGGAATTACCATGCCGTAAAAGCCCTGGATGATTCCCGCTTTGTCTACACCGTTTCCGGGTGGGAATGGGGCGCGGGCTTTGGCATATACGACTTGAAAACCCATACCAATTACCGCATGACGGGCCGCGGCTATTATTATGGCATGGTGGGCAGTACGCTGTACGGCTCCTCCCTTGCTGTGGACAGCGAAACCTATCAGGCAAAACCCTTGCCCCCTACGGTGCAGGCGCAACTTGAAAAAGTAAGTGCCCTTATGGATGAGGTAACCGTGTATGACATCTCCCCCGACGGCAAAATGATGGCGTTTTTGGAGGACGTTTCAGAGGACGCCGAGTACAAGCTGATGACCATCCTGGACGCCCAAACGGGAAACACCCTTTGGGTAGAGGAAGTGCTGGAGGGATTCTCCGGAAGCTTCAACATCCAGTTCTATGGAAACGCCCGGCTGATGATATACGCGAGGGCCGAAGACGAACCGGCACAGTTGATGCTGGTTGACTTTAAGAAGTAATATTTGGACGCACTATTCACTTTAGGAGGTCTGTTGTGCCGCAGGCGGTTGCGTTAATCATCGTGTTGCTGGCGGGAAGCTTTTTGGCGAAGGTAAGCTGGGAAAGAAAGATAGAAAAGAAGAGCTGCCTGAACCAGTGGGGCAAGGACGCGGGCAGAAAGCTGCTGGATGCGGACCTGCTGGACGATGTGGCGGATTTCTGGCGCAAGAAAAAGGAAACCATTCCGCCAAACCGGCATGTGGACGACATCACCTGGAACGACTTAAATATGGACGATGTGTTCCGCCTGGTGGACGCGACGCAGTCCGTCGCGGGCAGCGAGGTGCTGTATGCCATGTTGCGGGATACGGGCGCGGAAGAGGCAAGGTTAAGCCGGCGCCGTGAAGCCGCTGACTGCTTCGCCCGGGATGAGCAGACGCGTTTTCAGGTGACGAAAGCCCTGCGGAAAATCAACCGGGGCCATTTCCACGGCGCCCATCGGTACCTCTGGCAGGCGGAGTTTATGTACCCCAAAAACCGCCAGGTGTATACCCTGCTGGGGCTGATTCTTCTTGTGCTGATTGTTTCTTCCCTCTTTGTTTCCCGGCTGTTTCCACTGGTCATTTTGTCCATGGCTATTAACGCCGTGGTGTACTACAAATGCAGCCCCCTATGGAAAAAGGAAGAATTGGCGCTCAAGTACATTTCCAGCGTGATTGGCGCCGCCAACAAGCTGCTGGAGGTCAAGGCACCGCAACTGAAAGGCTATGTGCAGGACATGCGGGATGCTTGCAAGGTTTTAAAGCCGGTGCTGCGCTGGGTGCCTGTGTTCTCCGTCAACGGGACAACGCTGGAAGAGCTAATAATCGACTATATCAAAATCTTTTTCCTGTTTGATGTGTTCGCCTATTGCCGCATCATCCGGCACCTGGTTAAGCGGCAGCAGGAATTGCGCGTTGTGTTTGAAACGGTAGGCGAAATGGACGCCTGCACCGCCCTTTCGCAGATGCGGCAGCGGTATCCAGCGCTGTGCGAGCCGGTATTCCTGAATGACCGGGCGGTGGAGGGGGAAGGCGTGCTGCACCCGTTGGTGCAAGACTGCGTACCCAACAGCTTTGTCTGGCGGCAGAACATTTTGCTGACAGGCTCCAACGCGTCGGGCAAATCCACCTTTATCAAAGCGGTGGCCATCAACGCCATTCTGGCGCAAACCCTGGGGGTGTGCTTTGCCCAGGCCTTCCGCATGCCCCGCGCCCGGGTGATGACCTCCATGGCGATACGGGACGATGTGCAGGCGGGGGACAGCTACTTTATCAGGGAATTGAAAAGCCTGAAGCGCATTGTGGACGCTGCCCGGGATGGGGGCTTTTTGCTCTGCTTCATTGATGAGATTCTGCGCGGCACCAATACCCAGGAGCGTATCGCTGCGTCCTCCTCCCTGCTGGAAAGCCTGACGGCTGACAATATTTTGTGCATGGCGACCACCCATGATATTGAGCTGACCAAATTGCTGCATCCCCTGTACCAAAACTGGCATTTCAGGGAAGAGATGGCGGACGGGCGCATCACCTTTACCTTCCTGCTGCATGAGGGGCCGACCACTACCCGCAACGCCATCGCCCTGCTTAAGCAAATGGGGTTTGATGAAGGCGTAATACAAAATGCCCGGCGCCGCGCCGAAGAGTTTACCAAATCGGGCAAATGGGAATGATTCCTCCGTTTCCTTTTTCAAGTCTGACAGTTTTAAGACAGTTGTGATATACTGATAGACAAGGAGGAAACGGATATGAAGGTTTTTGAAAAGGATATCATCATGCGCTCCGGCGTATGCGACCGATATGGCCGCTGGAAGCCCAACGAAATCC
>CAZCBC010000105.1:0-7835 GCA_964496775.1 uncultured Oscillospiraceae bacterium | reverse complement strand
GGGAGAGCAGCAGATGCTGGCCATCGCCCGCGGGCTGATGATGGAACCCTCCCTGATTATGCTGGACGAGCCTTCCCTGGGGCTGGCCCCCATCGTGGTGGAGGAAATATTCGACTTGATTCTGCGCATCCGTGAAAGCGGTACCACCGTTTTGTTGATTGAGCAAAACGCAGCCATGGCGTTGTCCATCGCCGACCGGGGGTATGTGCTGGAAAATGGTCGGATGACATTGACGGGCACAGGCAAAGACCTGTCTGTTAACGAAGATGTCAAGAAGGCGTATCTGGGGGCGTAAGGAGGACATATGGAACTGGGCTTGCGCGGAAAAACGGCAGTTATCACCGGGGGCAGCCGGGGCATCGGCCTGGAAACGGTACGGGCCTTTCTGGTGGAGGGCGCCCATGTTGCCCTGTGCGGGCGGGACAAAGCGGCGCTTGATGCGGCACTGAAGGAATTATCCCCCCTGGGCCAGGTGCTGGCCGTTAAGGCGGACGCGACAAACCAGCAGGATATGGAACGCTTTGCTGCTCAGGCAATGGAACGCTTTGGAGGCATACACTGCTGGATTAACAATGTAGGCGCCAGCGTCAAAAGGGCGGGGGAGCAGTATACCCCACAGGAAGTACAAGCAACGGTGGCCGTCTGCTTCGAGTCAGCAGTATATGGCTGCCAGGCTGCCTTTCAGTACATGAAGGAAACGGGGGGCGCCATCGTCAACATCTCCTCCCTGGCTGCCCGCTGCGGTACAGCGGGGCGCAGTACCCTTTATGGCCCTTTGAAGGCGGCGGTGCGGGAGTTGGCAGTGATGTTCGCGGCGGAGTATGCCGCCCATCATATCCGCGTTAATGCCGTGCTGCCCGGCTTTACCATGACACCGGCGGTGGAGCGCACCATCTCCCAAGAGGAGCTTGCCTACAACGCAAATGGCACGCTGCTGCGCCGCATGGCAAGGCCCGAGGAAATTGCCTGGCCCATCGTATTTCTGTGTTCCGATAAAGCGTCCTATATCACCGGCACATCCCTGGAAGTGTCGGGCGGACGCAGCGTGGTGCTTAACCCCGGCTATTCCTACGGAGGGGACACATGACGCCCGCAAAACAACAGGTGTATGACGCTCTGCTGCAGGATATCATCCGCGGCGAATATGCCCCCATGGAAGTGCTCAACGAGAAAACGCTGATGGAAAAATACAGCGTCAGCCGCGCGGTGCTGCGGGATGCGCTGGTCAATTTGCGCAATGAAAACGTGCTGCGCAGCCTGCCCAGGTACGGTTACGAAATCGTCCTGCTAACGGAGGAAGAAGTCCGCAACGTGATGCAGTGCCGCATCATTCTGGAAAAAGGCAACTTGCCGCTGGTGTATCAAAAGGCGCGCCGGGAAGAGCTGAAAGCCCTCCGGGAAAAGGTGCAGCCTGCCCGCAGCAACCAAGCCGAGGATGTATGGAGCGATTGGCGCATGAACACCGAGTTTCATATGCGGCTGCATAGTTTGGGCGGCAACGCCTATGTGAATGAGCAAATCCGCCGCTGCCTGTCCATACAGAACCGGGCCTTTGCCCAGTCCTGCTGGAATATCTGGTCCAGGGTGCGTATTCGCTTCACTGAAGAGAGGCATGCGCAGTTGTTGGACGCTCTGCTGGCGGAGGATTTGAACCTGGCGCTGAAGGTGCTGGAAGAAGACCTGTGCCATTTTACCAATTGCTTTGAAATGCAACAAGATTAAAAACAGGAGGAACGATATGAAAAAAATTCTAAACAAACCGGAGAACTTTGTGGACGAAATGATGGAAGGCATCATCGCTGCCTATGGCGACAGGGTGGGCCTGCTCAATGGAGACAAGCGGGTGCTAGTCTCCAAATATCCTGTGAAGGATGACAAGGTGGGCATCGTCACGGCGGGGGGCAGCGGGCATTTGCCGGTGTTCCTGGGCTATGTGGGCGACGGGCTGCTGGACGGCTGTGCCGTGGGCAATGTGTTTGCTTCTCCCTCCGCCCAGAAGATGGCCGATATGATTAAAGCCTGTGACAGGGGACGGGGCGTACTGTGCCTGTATGGCAACTACGGCGGCGACAACATGAACTTTGACATGGCCTGCGAAATGGTGGATGACATCGAAACCATGACTGTCCGCGTCAAGGACGACGTGGCTTCCGCTCCGCCGGAGAATAAAGACAAGCGCCGCGGCGTGGCAGGCATGGTGTATGCCTTTAAGGTGGCGGGCGCCGCCGCCCGGGAAGGCCGGGATTTGAAGGGTGTGGCCGCAGCCGCCCAAAAGGCGCTGGACAATATCCGCACCATGGGTGTGGCGCTGTCCCCCTGCATTGTGCCGGAAGTGGGCAAGCCCACCTTCAGCATTGAGGAGAATGAGATTGAAATCGGCATGGGCATCCATGGCGAACCGGGTATTGAAGTGCGGGAAATGATGACGGCGGATGCCATCGCTGATTTGCTGCTGGACAAGATTTTGACCGATATGCCCGTTGCTGAGGGGGAGAAGGTCTCCGTCATGGTGAATGGCCTGGGCGCCACCCCCAAGGAAGAGCTGCTGATTGTGTACCGCCGCCTGGCTGAGGTGCTTAAAGAAAAAGGCATACAGCCTGTGATGCCCCATATCGGCGAGTATGCCACCTCCATGGAGATGGCAGGCCTGTCGGTAACGGTAATGCGCCTGGACGAGGAACTGGAAGGGCTGATGCGGGCGCCGGCTACCTCTCCCTTCTATACCAACGAGAACATCTAAGGAGACAAACATGGCAAACGCTGAGAGCCTGCGCCGGGGCATGCAGGAAATTGCCCGCATCATGGCGGAAAACAGGCAGTATTTAATTGAATTGGACCAGCGCAACGGCGATGGAGATTTGGGCATCTCCATGGCGGATGGCTATGCCGCCGCCGCGGAAGCGCTGAAACAAAGCGAGGAAAAAGACCTGGGCAAGCTGATGATGGCGGCAGGCAAAGCCTTTAACGAGTCGGCGCCCTCCTCGCTGGGTACCATCACCTCCCTTGGTATGATGGGCATGGCCCGCACGCTTAAAGGCCATGAGGATATGGACGCGGCCCTGCTGGCCCAGGCGCTTGAGGCCGGTGTGCAACGAATTATGGAAAGGGCAGGCTCCAAGCCGGGAGAAAAGACCATTCTGGATGCCTTGGACCCCGCCGCCAAGGCCCTGGCCGCCCATGCGCAGGAAGGCATGCTGCCCGCCCTTGAAGCTGCCCATATCGCCGCCGCCCAGGGATCGGAAAACACCGCTAACATGCGGGCGGTGCACGGCCGCGCCGCCTACTATGGGGATAAAACCCTGGGACTGATCGACGGCGGCGCCGAAGTAGGACGCCTGCTGTTTGAGGCGCTGGTAACAGCGGCGAAGGAGGAGTAACTCCTTTCACGGGTGGATGCTGGGGCTGGTGAAGTCCAGCCATAAAACAGCAGAGGGCAGAAAGTGTCCGCCGCTGTAGTGGTTAGTATGTTTCATCAGGACCGATGTAGAAGCTCGACCTTCAGTCAATGAATGAACAGGGCCTCCTTCCAACTCGGAAAGAGGCCCTGTTCTTGTGTTTTTTATTATTAATACAGAAGTTTCCTAATCGTTCCTCCGCCTTAACAGAATCAGGCGAATCAGCTGCAGCAGTGCGCTGACGGCGGCGGCCACATAGGTCATGGCGGCGGCGGACAATACCTTTTTTACTCCGGCCTCTTCCTGTTGGCTGGTGATGATGCCGCTGTTGCTTAGCATCTCCACCGCCCGCTTGCTGGCGTTAAACTCTACCGGCAGGGTGATCAGCGCGAAAAGCACCGTTAAGGAAAACAGTACGATGCCCACGGTGATCAGCGGGTCAAAGGAGAGGGCAAAGCCCAGGATGAAGATGGGCACGCTCAGGTTGGAGCCGATGTTGACTGCCGGCACCACAGCAGTGCGCAGGTTCAGCAGCGCATAGCCGTCCTTTTTCTGCATGGCGTGTCCCGCTTCGTGGGCGGCAATGCCCAGGGCAGCAACCGAGTTGGAGCCGTACACCTCTTCCGACAGGTTCAGCGTTTCGTTGCGGGGGTCGTAGTGGTCCGTCAGCATGCCCTGGGTAGGCTGCACCCGCACCCGGTCGTTGCCGCTGTCGTTCAGCATCTTCTGCGCCGCTTGGGCAGCAGAACCGGGAAAACTGGAGATCACCTTGCTGTACTTGGCATAGGTTCTCTTTACCCGCATCTGCGCCCATAAGGCCAGTAAAATGCCCGGTATCAGCAAGAGAAAAGTAGAATCGTAATACATACACGTCGTCCTTTCTGAGAGTATACCCTATTATACCACGGTTTGGGTGTGGTAACAGCACAATATATAGCAGGGAAACCTCGTTGACAGCCATAACAAAACAGGCTAAGATGAAGGTGTTTACAAGGTTGTGCAAAGCCCATACAATCTTTATGGGATGCTTATTATTCTCTAAAGCAGGTAATTGCATGTATTCTAAGTATGTAAAGAGACCTCTGGATTTTACTCTTGCCCTTATCGGCCTAATCTGTTTATCGCCCTTGTTTCTTATTATCATGGTTGCCATCAAACTCAGCAGCAAAGGCCCTGTATTTTTTAAGCAGAAACGGGTGGGCATTCATAAACAAACCTTTATGATGCTGAAGTTTCGCACCATGCGTATCGATGCACCTCGGGATACCCCTACCCACCTGCTGAAAGATCCCACTGCCTGGATTACCGCGCCGGGCAGGGTTTTGCGTAAAACCAGTCTAGATGAGTTGCCCCAGCTGCTGAATATCCTGCTTGGGCATATGTCTATCATTGGTCCCCGTCCAGCGCTTTGGAATCAGGACGATTTAATCGCGGAACGCGACAAGTATAATGCCAATGATTTGCGCCCAGGGCTGACGGGCTGGGCGCAAATCAACGGACGGGATGAACTGGAAATCCCCCTAAAGGCCAGGTACGATGGCTACTATGTTAAAAACATCAGTTTTTCCATGGATGTAAAGTGCTTTCTTGGCACCATCATGAGCGTATTCAAACACGATGGCGTTGTTGAAGGGGGGACAGGGGTATTGCACAAGGATGCCCCTGAAGGAAAAACAGGAGGCGATACACCCTGACGAAGCAGTTTAAGATTGGAGATTGATATGGCAAGCAACAAAAAACGAGCGTTGATTATAGCCTCTATGGCTTCCATGCTGGATAACTTCAACAGGCCGCCCATCGATATTTTACTGGACCTGGGTTTTGAAGTGGATTTGGCAGCCAACTTTTTAACGGAGGACAGTAACTCAAAAGAAAAGAATAAAGCCTTTCATGATGAAATGCTTGGCAAGGGCAGGCAAGTATATCAAATCAACTTTACGCGCAGCCCTATGAACTTAAAGCAGCATATTCAGGCAATGCGCGAAGTGAAAAATGTGCTCCAACAGCATCATTATGATGTGGTGCATTGCCACTCTCCCATCAGTTCTGTCATCGCGCGTTTTGTATTGCGGAAGATGCGCAAGCAGGGAGTCCGTGTCCTGTACACAGGGCATGGCTTTCATTTTTTTAAAGGTGCGCCGCTTGCTAACTGGCTGCTGTATTTCCCTATGGAATGGCTGTGCGCCCGCTGGACCGATGTGCTGATTACCCTCAATAAAGAAGATTATGCCCTGGCGCGCAAATGCCTGCACGCCAAGCGGGTTGAGTATTTACCGGGTGTGGGCGTCAACACGGGTAAGTTTATCAAAGCGTCCAAGGAAGAAAGGCTGCAAAAGCGGCAGGAACTGGGCATACAGCCTGACGAATTTGTGCTTTTATCCGTTGGCGAATTGTCCCACCGTAAAAATCAGACGGTTGCCATCAAGGCGTTGGAAAAAGTAAACAATCCGCGCATCAGATATCTGATTGTAGGCATCGGTGGGCTGCACGACAACTATCAGCAATTGATTTCGGAACTGCATCTGGAGAATCAGGTACAGTTGCTGGGGTTCCGCACGGATATTCCTTTGCTGTGCGGTGCGGCGGATGCCTTTGTTTTCCCTTCCTTCCATGAAGGCCTTTCCGTTGCCCTGATGGAAGCCATGGCCTGCGGGCTGCCTGTTATCGCTTCCCGCATCCGCGGCAATACAGACCTGATTGATGAAGGCAAGGGCGGATACCTGGTTGATCCCCGCGACACTGATGCCATGGCGCAGGCCATCGAGCGGATGGTCGCCAATCCCGACGCCTTGTCCATGGGCCAATACAACATGGAAAAGGTGAAGGATTTCGACCTGGAAACCGTCAAGGAAGAAATGAAAAGAATCTATCAGTCGGTTATGCCGGATAACGTAAAATGAGAGTTTTCCATTTAAGAATATGTTCTTATATGTGGAAGTTTAAACAATAGAATAAGTCGGGTATACACATAAAAGCGAAGGAATAGGAAGTCATTGGAGTCCGTTACATGTTGTGTCGATAGGCATTCACAAGAAAGAAATTACCAATATCTCTAACAGGAATACCAGAGTTATGAGAACTTTTCATTCGAGTTTATGACACACCGTACCCGATGCTTGATATTTAATAATGACTTTGTGGGCGGAAGAAGGAAGCTTATTGTTCTGAATCATTTTTTAGATGTTGACTAACAAATGGTTCCATCAGAATCCTGCTTGCCGACCGTTTTTGTTCTTCAATAGAAGTTCCAAAAATCGTTTCATATCCGCTTTCATGTTTTCGCATAGCTGAGATAAATGAGTATGAACTAGGGGCCATTTTTACATATAGCTCATGATTATCATATATTTGATCAAGTATTTGTAGCATTTGTGGTTCGTTTTTCACTTTCAGTTCTTGCCAGAAAAAATAATAAGCTATAAGAAAAATACGAACATATTCTCTAAGAACAAATTCGTCCGTCACACTAATTCGACTACCTTTTCCGTGGACAAATTCTGATCTTAATTTATAAAATAGCTTTAGATTCGATTCGTTATGCCCCATTCTTGATGGCTCACATAGTAGAATGCTGGAGTATTTTGCCAATCTTGCTTTTGTGAGACGTTCTTTGCTTCTACTTCCTGTGATTGCATCTATTGATGATATCAGAGAACAGAAGGCGGTTTCATGACTTGTTTCATAAAACGACCTAATATAGTATTCACACGAAGATTTGAAGCGAGTGCGGTTCTTGTTACTAAGAAAGTTCTCAAAACTGTCCATTTTAATTTTGAAGTTCAAGCGCTTGTTTATATCAAGGAAACTTAGGTGTGAAGCCCATTTTCCACCAGGTGAGAAAATAGGTACATTCCTTAATTGTACATAGTTTTCAATAGTTCTGCCTTTTTCGGAAACTAGTTTAATCCAGATGACTGGAAAAAACACTGGAAAATTCAAGTTAAGTAGGAGGTGCCTTTCCAATCTTATTATATTTGCAATTGTGTATTTGAATGCTGCACTTTTTGACACGCCATCTGCATCAATCAGATTATAGGGAATAGAATTCTTATTTTTCATAACCATGAATTGTTGGCCACTTTCTACAGTATTAGTAATACAAGCGAGAAAGGTGGGATTCGCAAGCAATGGTAGTTGAAGAGAATTTAACTTCTGCTCTATTTCCTTTGTCACATTACTTCTTATGAAAGAATGTTCCTCAAATTCATATCCATCACAGACTGGAAAGTTATAAACCAGAGCCTCATAAACTATATGGATTGTCATTTTGAAACCTCTTTTAATAACTCTATCACAAATAAAGTGTGTGCAACCACTCGACAACCAATTTTACTTATCAAATGAATAAACAAAAATCCGAACTTGTTTAGTGTTCGGATTTTTGTATTGGTCGAGGTGACAGGATTTGAACCTGCGACCTTTTGGTCCCGAACCAAACGC
>CAZCBC010000104.1:6993-8094 GCA_964496775.1 uncultured Oscillospiraceae bacterium | reverse complement strand
AAGGGGAAGTTATACACCTTCTTGCGGGCAATGATCTCGAACCGCTCGTTCAATTGGTCGTACACCAGGTCCATCATGCGCTCCAGTTCCTCGAAGAACCACTGGACATTGCCGTGGGATTTGATGGCGATGCGGGGCAGGTTGATGGATGTAAACGACAGGTTGCCCCGGCGGGGAGCCGTTTCCCGTTCCGGGTCATGGGCATTGGCCAGTACCCTGGTGCGGCAACCCATGTAGCTGACCTCCGTCTCAGGATGGCCGGGCTTATAGTATTTAAGGTTATACGGCGCATCAATAAAGGAAAAGTTGGGAAACAGCCTCTTGGCGCTGACGCGGATGGCCAGACGGTACAGGTCGTAGTTGGGATCGCCGGGGTTAAAGTTTATGCCCTCCTTCACCCTGAAAATCTGGATGGGAAAGATGGGCGTTTCGCCCCGGCCCAGGCCCGCTTCTGTTGCCAGCAGCAGCTGCTCCATCACAAGGCGGCCTTCGGGGGAGGTATCGGTGCCATAGTTAATGGAAGAAAAGGGCACCTGGGCGCCGGCGCGACTGTTCATGGTGTTCAGGTTATGCACCAGGGCTTCCATGGCCTGGTAGGTGGCGCGCACAATTTCCTTGTCGGAAAACTTGCGGGCATCCGCCATCAGCTTGTCAGCCTTTGCTTCGTCCATATAAGCGGTCAGCTTGCTTTTGAGGGCTTGCTGGAATGTTTCATTGATTGACATTTCAGGATACAGCCCCGTTTCCTGCTCCACTTGGGACAGCATCTTCTGGGCGGCATCCTCACTGTCTTCCACGCCGACTACGGCATCCAGCAGCCGGGCAATATTATCACGGTAGCGCTTTTTATAGGTTTTCTTTACCCCCGGCGCCATGCCGTAATCAAAGGACACGATGCTCTGGCCGCCATGCTGGTCGTTCTGGTTGGCCTGTATGGCGATGCACGCCAGGGCAGAATAGCTGGCGATATCCTTGGGCTCGCGCAGCACGCCATGGCCGGTGGAAAAGCCGTTCTTAAACAAATCCAGCAGGTCAATCTGGCAACAGGTGGTGGTGAGGGTATAAAAGTCCAAATCGTGGATATGGATATCCCCCTCCCGG
>CAZCBC010000104.1:2246-6970 GCA_964496775.1 uncultured Oscillospiraceae bacterium | reverse complement strand
CATGGCGCTGTCGCCGTTGATGTTGGCGTTTTCCCGCTTGACGTCGGAATCCACCGCGTCTTTAAAAGCGATGTCCTCATAGGTTTTCATCAGGCGGGTGTTCATTTCTCTGACGCGGCTGCGCTCGGCGCGGTAAAGAATATAGGCCTTAGCGGTGCGCACAAAACCCTTTTCTATCAGGATGCGCTCCACCGTATCCTGTACTTCTTCCACCGTAGGGGTGGCAGAAACATTCTCGTTACTTTCCAGGTCTTTAACCACCAACGCGGCCAGTTCCCGGGCGCACTCCTCCCCTTTCTGGCTTTTTGATGCGACAAAGGCGCGCAGAATTGCCTGTTCAATCTTTTCCTGGTCAAAAGGCATTAAGCGGCCGTCGCGCTTGGTAATCATGGTAATCATGACGAAACCTCCCATTATGATGCGTGTTTTTCCATTATAGACAGGCAAGGGAAGGCTGTCAATGCCTTTTCTACCATTTATTGTATTTTTTTCGGGAACACCCACAATATATTGTGTGCATCATCGTTTTTGACAGCATGCAAAAGCGGCTGTTTTGCTTTGGAAAACAGCCGCTTTTGCCGCGTAATGCCGGTCAGATTTCGATCTTGGGCGTTTTATCGTTGCGGCGGTACAGCACAAATTTGCTGCCGATCACCTGCACGGGGGAGGCTCCCAGCTTGTCGCACAGCACCTGGCTGGCTTCCCGCGCCGACAGCGGCGCGTTTTGCTGCACGGCGCACTTAATCAGCTCCCGCGCCTGCAGGGCATCGTACCCTTCCTTGATGGTGGCGTCCGTTACACCTTCCTTACCAATATACAGGACCACGGGCAGGGCGTTGGCCATGGCCCGCAGGGTGGCTCTTTGTTTGGTGGTTAATTCCATGTTGTTCCTTCTTTCCTAAACTGTCTTTTTATATGGGGCACTTCCATCAGCGCTACTCAATAAAGTCAAACTCCATATCGCCCATGCGCACGGTGTCGCCTTCCTGGCAGCCCTTTTCCCGCAGGGCATCGATGATGCCCGAACGGCGCATGGTGCGGTGGAACCAGGCGAGGCTCTCGTAATCCTCAAAGTTGACGCTGCCCAGCATGCTGTCAACAGAAGCGCCGGACAGCACGTACACAACACCGTCCTTGGTGATATCATAGCCGCGCACGGTGGGCGTCTCGTCCATCTCCACCTCTTCAAACACGTGGACAGGGGGCAGGGTGGCTAACGCCTCAACCAGATGATTCAGCAGCTCCTCAAACCCCTGCCGGGTGGCGGCGCTGATAGGAAATACCGGGATACCCCCCGCCGCTTCCTTAAGCCGCACAAGGTTTTCCTCAGCCCCGGGCAAATCCATCTTGTTAGCAGCCACCACCATGGGATACTTGTCCAGGCCGCCGTAGCGCCCCAGCTCCCGGTTGATGATGGCAAAATCCTCCACCGGGTCGCGCCCCTCGGAGCCGGACACATCCACCACATGAATCAGCAGCCTGGTGCGCTCCACATGGCGCAGGAAGTTAAAGCCCAGTCCCGCGCCCTGGCTGGCGTCTTCAATCAGCCCAGGGATATCCGCCATGGCGAAACTCTCCCCCTTATGGGACACAATGCCCAGGTTGGGTACCAAGGTAGTAAAGTGATAGTTGGCAATCTTGGGCTTGGCGCGGGTGACCACCGACAGGATGGTGCTCTTGCCCACATTGGGGAAGCCCACCAGGCCCACATCGGCGATGGTCTTCAGCTCCAGAATAAACTCCCGCACCTCGGTTTTAACGCCGGGCTTGGAAAAATTGGGTGCCTGACGGGTAGGAGATTTGAAGCGGGCATTGCCCCAGCCTCCCCTGCCGCCATGAAGCAGCACCTTTTCCCTGTCGGGGGTGGACATATCGGCCACCAAGTCGCCCGTTTCCTTGTCCCTGACAATGGTGCCCACCGGCACCCGGATGACAAGGGGCTTGCCCGACTTGCCCGTACAGTTGCGGTCGGAGCCCGCTTCGCCGTTCTCAGCAAAGAACTTGGTGTGAAAGCGGAAGTCCAGCAGGGTATGCATGTTGCGGTCCGCCTTTAAGACAATATCGCCCCCGCTGCCGCCGTCGCCGCCATCGGGGCCGCCATTTAATACAAATTTTTCCCGGTGGAAGGACACGCAGCCGTTGCCGCCATCCCCCGCCTTCATCTTGACCGGTGCCCGGTCAACAAACGATGCCATGTTTCATCCTCCTTGCCGCTCTTGCGACAAGGGAAGTATACCACGTGAATGTCAGGTTGTAAAATATGGTCTTATCATCAACCATTCCTCCGTTCTTGGTTGTTGATGTATAAAAGAGCGTGTATAATGGAATGGCAGCATTTTAGGAAGGAGTACCCTATGAAACGTTTCATTCTTTTTACACTCGTTGTCCTGATGGCATTTTCCGCTCTGCCTTTGCAGGCTGAGGAAGTTTCACCCCGGGATGAGTTGATTGACAGCATCCTGGCGGAAGCCAAGTCCCTGTACGATAAGGCCAATGGCCGCCTGCAGTCCGCCCATTACGCGGGGGATGTGTATCTTTGCAAAAACTTCACCGTAGCGGTTTTTAAGGCAGACAGCGATCATTTCCGCATGGCGGAGTTTCCTGACGTTAAACTGGTCATCCCTGATAATTTACCAAAGGAACAAAGCAAGCCCTATCAATATGGCATCGAGTGGCTGGATATCAAGCCCGAAGAGGGCAATCCCTTCTATGCCGCCCACCAATTCAAGTATGACAAGAGCCTGAGCAAAAAGGAAAATCAGGAAAAGGCCAGGGCCTTCATGCGGGAGGTACAAAAGGGCGACTTTTTCCAGATGTCCGCCAAGTATTACTATGGCGTGGGCGCCCACAGCCTGATTTTTACGCAGGATTATAACGAAGCCAGCGACAGCGTGTACTGGACCGACTCCAACATGAAGGGCGAAAAGCGCAATGGCATCCGCTATGGCCTGCCCCAGTATGACGCCGTTAAAAAAATTGACTGGTTTGTGGACGCCTTCTGCCAGCCCGGCCGGGGCGCCACCCTGTACCGTCTGCGGGACGATATCATCAGGAAGTAAGCATGCCGTTTGTATTAAAAGCGCCCTATACCGCCAGGGGCGACCAGCCCCAGGCCATTGACGCCCTGGCAAAGGGCGTCAAGGCGGGGCTGCACCACCAGACGCTGCTGGGCGTCACGGGCTCGGGTAAAACCTTTACCATGGCTTCGGTCATCGAAAGGGTACAGAAGCCCACTTTGGTTATCGCCCATAATAAAACGCTGGCCGCCCAGCTGTGCAGCGAGTTTCGGGCGTTTTTTCCCGACAGCGCGGTGGAATATTTTGTCAGCTACTATGACTACTATCAGCCCGAAGCCTATATCGCCTCTTCCGATACCTTTATCGAGAAGGATGCCTCGGTGAACGACGAAATCGACCGCCTGCGCCACAGCGCCACCGCCGCCTTAAGGGAGCGGGAAGACGTTATCATCGTGGCGTCCGTCAGCTGCATCTACTCCATGGGCGACCCGTCGGAGTACCAGGGGCAGATGATTTCCCTGCGCCCCGGCATGAACCTTTCCCCCGAAGAACTGGCGCGCCAGCTGGTAGGCATCCAGTACGAGCGCAACGACATCAGCATGGACCGCGGCATGTTTCGGGTTCGGGGCGATGTGGTGGATATCATCCCCGCCGGCAGCAAGGAAAACGGCGTGCGGGTGGAGTTTTTCGGCGACGAAATAGACCGGTTGTTGGAAGATCCCCTGACCACCGGACAAAACCTGCGGGCGGTCAACCATATTTCGGTGTTTCCCGCTTCCCACTATGTGTCCCAGGTGGAGGGACGGGAAGAAAGCATCCGCCAGATTGAACAGGATATGGAGGAGCGCGTCCGGTGGTTTGAACAGGAAAACCTGCTGCTGGAAGCGCAGCGCCTTCGCCAACGCACCAACTACGATGTTGACATGCTGCGGGAAATCGGCTTTTGCACCGGCATTGAAAATTACAGCCGGTATTTTGATGGACGCTCTCCCGGCGACCCGCCCTATTCGCTGCTGGATTACTTCCCGGGGGAATTTTTAACTATTATCGACGAAAGCCATGTAACGGTGCCGCAGATACGCGCCATGTACGCCGGAGACAGGGCCCGTAAGGAGGAGCTGGTCAAGTACGGCTTCCGCCTGCCCAGCGCCTTTGATAACCGCCCTTTGACCTTTACAGAGTTTGAAGAGCGCATCAAGCAGACCATCTATGTGTCCGCCACCCCCGGCCCCTACGAAAAGGAGCACTCCCTGCAAACGGTGGAGCAAATTATCCGCCCCACGGGGCTGCTGGACCCCCGCATCGACGTACGCCCCGCCACCGGCCAGGTGGATGATTTAATCGGCGAAATCCGCAAGGAAGTGGGCAGGGGCTACCGGGTGCTGGTTACTACCCTGACCAAGAAGATGGCGGAAATGCTGACCGACTTTTTACGGGAAAACGGCATCAGGGTTAGATACCTGCACTCAGACATTAAAACCCTGGAGCGCATGGGGCTGATACGGGATCTGCGCACCGGCGCCTACGATGTGCTGGTGGGCATCAACCTGTTGCGGGAGGGGCTGGATCTTCCCGAGGTTTCGCTGGTAGCTATTCTGGACGCAGACAAGGAGGGTTTCCTCCGCTCGGAAACCAGCCTGGTGCAGACCATCGGCCGCGCCGCCCGCAACACCGACGGCCATGTCATCATGTACGCCGACAGCCCCA
>CAZCBC010000104.1:0-2236 GCA_964496775.1 uncultured Oscillospiraceae bacterium | reverse complement strand
GCGGCCATTACCGAAACCAACCGCCGCCGTGCCTTGCAGGAGCAGTACAATAAAGACAACAACATTACCCCCGAAAGCATCAACTCCGCCATACGGGAGTTGATTGCCATCACCCAGGATACCGAGGGTCGCGCTACAGACGGCATGAGCCCCGAGGAGAAAGACGCCCTTATTAGGCAGCTGGAAGACCAGATGATGTCCGCCGCCGGGGAGTTAAACTTTGAAAAGGCGGCCAAGCTGAGGGATCAGCTGTTTGATTTAAAGGGCGAAAAGCCTTTGGAAAAGCAGCAGCCCCAGCCCGTGCGCCGTCGGCGCAGCACACGCCACCATTAGGAGGATGTATGAAAGTTTTGCTTATTAACGGCAGCCCCCATCAGAACGGGTGCACCTATACGGCGCTGAAAACCTGCGCCGACACGCTGAAAGAGGAGGGCATCCAGGCAGAAATCCTCTGGCTGGGCATACTGCCCTCAGCGGGCTGCATCGCCTGCGGCGCGTGCAAAAGCACAGGGCATTGCTTTGTCGATGACCAGGTGAATCAGGTCATCGACATGCTGCCCAAAATAGACGGCATCATCGTGGGCAGCCCCGTCTACTACGCTGCCCCCGCAGGGCAGCTGACAGCCTTCCTGGACCGGCTGTTTTACGCTGCCAGCGGCAAGATGGACATGAAACCGGCGGCCAGCGTGGTCAGCTGCAGGAGGGGCGGCGCTTCCGCCGCCTTTGAGCAGCTGAACCAGTATTTCCTGATGAACAACATGCCCATCGTGTCCAGCTGCTACTGGAATCAGGTGCACGGCAACACGCCGGAGGAAGTGCTGCAAGACCTGGAAGGTCTGCACACCATGCGCACGCTGGCAAAAAATATGGCATATATGTTAAAGGCTTTTTCCCATGCCCGGGACGCGGGGCTTCAGTTGCCCGTGCGTAGAGAAAAGGTACGGACAAACTTTATCCGGTAAAGATATAATAATCATTGCTTCCAAACCCATTCTGTGCTACAATCCCGCCGGACCATTTTAAGGAGGGAACATGAAAAAATTTATTGACGAGTTCAAAGCCTTTGCCATTAAGGGCAATGTCATCGACCTGGCTGTCGGTGTCATCATCGGTGGCGCCTTTGGCAAAATCGTATCCAGCCTGGTGAACGATATCTTTATGCCCATCATCAGCCTGCTGACGGGCGGCATCAACGTGTCCGGCCTGTTTGTGCAGCTGGGCAGCGGGGATGTCAAGTATAGTTCCATCAGTGCCGCTGCGGACGCCGGTGTCGCCACCTTCAACTACGGCATGTTCATCCAGAACGTGATTGACTTTGTGCTGATTGCGCTGTGCGTGTTCCTGTTCGTGAAGGCAATCAACAGCCTGAAGAAAAAGACCCCCGAAACACCCGCTGAGCCGGCCCGCCTATGCCCCTTTTGCAAGAGCGAAGTGGTCAAGGACGCCACCCGCTGCCCCCACTGCACCAGCCATCTTCAAGAAGGTAATGCATGATGACATTCAAGCACTGGTTCTGGGATTTTGACGGTACCCTGTACGATACCTATCCCCTGGTGGTAGAGGATTTCCAAAAAGCCCTGCAGGACGCAGGACTTTTTGCCCAGAAAGAAAAGCTATTGTCCCAGGTAAAAACCACATTGGGCGGCGCAGCGCTTCTCTACACAGAGAATGATCAGGACAAAGCGGACAGGCTGCTGAACAGATACCAGCACTACGCTGCCCAGCGCACCAACGAGGAGCTGCGCCCCTACCCCCTGGCGGGCGACATGCTAAGGGCAGTAAAAGAAATAGGTGGCTACAACTACCTGTACACCCATCGGGACATGAGCGCGGTAGCAGCCCTTACCCATGACGACCTGTGGCAGTATTTCTCCGACTGCGTTACCCGGGAGGACGGCTTTCCCTATAAACCTGAGCCCGATGCCCTGCTGCACTTGCTGAAAAAGCACAATCTGGATAAAAGTACCTGCTGCATGGTAGGCGACCGGGACATCGACCTGGACGCCGCCAAGAATGCCGGTATTTCCCCGGTGCTCTTTGATCCAGATGGGTTTTATAGCGAATACGGTACCCCCTGGCGCTTCAAAAGCTATCAGGAAATGCTGAAAGCCCTATCCCGGTAACAACGCTATGCCTATCTCTTGATTCCATGCGCCCCGCTTAGGCTGGGCGCTTTTTGCTGTTTTCATTTGACACAGCGGTGCAAAAACGTTATAGTGTATAAGGAAATTTATTC
>CAZCBC010000103.1:2513-8207 GCA_964496775.1 uncultured Oscillospiraceae bacterium | reverse complement strand
CGCAAGTTTTCCAAGGGCTGCGCTTCCTGCCTGATGGGTACGGGGCTGACGGCCATCCGCAAAACCAACCGCTGCAACCTGCGCTGCCCCTTCTGCTACGACTTTGGCGAGATGGACAACATCCCGCCCATCGGCGCGGGGGCGTGGGACATTGGCGGCACCCGCTTTTACACAGAAGATATTGATTTGCTGCTGTCCATACAGCCCCATCCCACCGGGGTTTCCTATGTGTACCTGGAGCCCTTCATGGAGATTGAGGTGTACTACCCCATCATCGAAAAGTTTAAGCGCGCGGGCATCCACCAGCATATGTATACCAACGGCACGCTGGCCAATGAGGAAAATTTAAAAGCCTTGGGAGCAGCGGGCCTTAATGAACTGCGTTTTAACTTAGGGGCGTCAAACTGCGCAGACGCTGTGATTGACGCCATGGCCATCGCCAAGCGGTACATCCCCACCGTGGGCATTGAAACGCCCATGACGCCGGAGTTTTATGATGCCTTCCTGTTAAAAAAGCAGCGCATTCTCGATACCGGCATTGATTTGATGAACTGCGCCGAATTGCACTTAAACCCCAACAACATTGCCAACTATGCGGGGGAAAACATGTACATGTCCCGCCGGGGGTATATTTCGCCGGTGTGGAGCAGGCAGCTGACGCTGCAACTGATGCGCAAGGCCGGTGAGGAACAATGGCCCATCGTGGTGCACGACTGCGCCAACCGCACCAAGTTTGCAAGGGACTTGAACCTCAAGGCCAAGGAAGGCGGCTGGTTTGGACAGAGCGCCTACGGCTGCGAGTTCGACACCCTGCCCTTTGAGGCCTTCCTGCCCATTTTGCAGGATGAGAACTTCCGTTTTATCAAGGAAGAACCCATGCCCAAGGGCTACCGTTTGGATGATATTGTGCTGTAAAGTATGAAAAAACAGAGCGCCCTGTCTTCGCGTAAAGGCAGGGCGTTTTTTTATTGGATTACTCCCGATCTTACTGGTTGCAGGGACAGTGCGCCCGGTAGAACATTAGAGGCTATCGGCATGCCCTCCCCGTTTCAGCGTAACCACCACCACTTCGGGGCGGTTGTTAAAGCGCAGGGGAATGACGCTGTTGCCCAGGCCCCGGCTGATCACCAGGGCGTGGCCCTCCTCCACAAACAATCCGGCATCGTATTTGGGGAAAAAGCCCTGGTTGGGCACCAGCAGGGCGCCTATCAGGGGCAGGCGGAGCTGGCCGCCGTGGGTGTGGCCGGTGAGGGCGACATCCATGCCGTGCTGCTTATACAAATCAAACAATTCGGGCCGGTGGGACAAAAACAGGGTGTACTGCTGCGGGTCGTGGCCCATTTGCGAAAGGCTGTAGGCGGCGTGATGGGCCTCCTCTTCCCTTGTCTGGTAGTCGCCGAAAAAGGCAGGATCCTGCATGCCGGCAATTTGGATGTGCTGGCCTGAGCGTTCCAGGGTAAAAAAGGCGTCGTTCAGCACCCGTACCCCCAGGCTTTTCAGGCTGTTTTCCAACTCGGGGTACTCCTTCAGCCGCGCTTCGTGGTTGCCCGTTACATAACAGGCGGGGGCGATGGCAACGGCCTGCTCCACAAAGCGCAGGGCGGATTCCATATCGGTGTGGCGGCTGTCCACCAAGTCGCCTGTCAGGGCAACCAGGTCGGGCTGCGCTTCCCGCACCTTGGCAAGCAGCGCTTCATTGTCTTTGCCGAACACGGCATTGTGCAAATCGGAAATCTGCACCACTGTAAAGCTGTCGAAGCTTTTCGGCAGGCGGGGGCTGGTGATGGTGTATTCCGTTACCTGAAGGGCGGTGGTGCCCCAGAGGCTCCACGCAAGCAGCGCGATAAAGGCCGCCGCCAAAAGCAGGCGGCGGCGCGTTTTTTGTTTTGTGCTTCTTATTTTCATCAGATGCGCTTGTAGTAGCGGATGAAGGCCTGCCCGGCGATGTCCTCCAGGTCGGGCTTCTTGTAGCCCCGCTCCTTCAGCTTGCGCAGCAGCGCGGGGAAATCCAGCGGGTTGTCAAGGCCCTCGGGCTTGGTGCCGATGCCGTCAAAATCGCTGCCCAGGCCCACATGCCCGGCGCCGCCCAGCTGGTACATATGGTCGATATGGTCTACCACCGTGTCGAGGGTGGAGGGGCCGTCGATGTTCAAAAACTTGGGGAAGAAGTTGATGCCCACCCAGCCGCCGTTTTGGAACATGGCTTTCAGCTGCTCGTCCGTCAGGTTACGGGTATGCTCGCTCAGCGCCCGGGCGCAGGAATGGCTGGCCAAGGGCGGCGCGTCGGTCTTGTTCATGATGTCCCAGAAGCCCGCCTCGTTGATGTGGGACACGTCGGCGGCGATTCTCAGCCTCTGCATTTCCTTAATGGCTTTCAGCCCAAACTCCGTCAGCCCCGTGGTGCTGTCGGTGTTGTGGGAAGTGGCCAGCTTGTTGGGAAAGTTCCACGTAATGGCGGCCATACGCACGCCTTTGCGGCGGTATTCCTCAATCACCGAGAGGCCCTTTTCAAAGGGCTCGCAGCCCTCCAGGGACAGCATCACCTTGACCTTGCCGTCCTCCGCTTCGCTGGGGTCCATGGCCTGCACCCAGCCCTGGCTTTTCAGCTTTTCAAATTCCGCGAACATGCCGTTCATCAGGCGCTCCACTTTTTCGGGGCTGGGGTCGGGGCCAATGTACATGGCCATGGTTTGCAGGTTAACGCCGCCCTTTTCCAGCCTTTCCATGGTGATGTCGGTGGGCTCGCCGGGCTTGGTGAACAGGTTATACAGGGTATCGCAATGAGCATCGCAAAGAATCATATGCCTTTTCCTTTCTCGCCTAGGGCGCGTTCCAAAAGAATATTGTTGCAAAAAGCCCTGCAAAGGCAAAGCCTGCGCAGGGCATCAAAGACGGCGGTGGGCCGTCCTGCAAAGGCGCCAGGCGCCTCCTACGAAAACTAAATCGTTCGTATCGGTTTATTCGACAACAAACTGCTTCAGGTCGTTGATCAGATCATCGCAGTCGTCGGCGTATACTTCCAGGCTGATGGGCTGGGCCAGGTCCAGCGAGAAGATGCCCAGAATGGATTTGGCGTCCACCACATGGCGGCCGGCGCGCAGGTCCATATCGTAGGGGTAGCGGTTGGCAACGTTGACGAAGGTTTTTACTTCCTCAGCAAAACTTAATTTAATCGGGATGGATTTCATGGGGGTACCTCCACACATTATTATCTTGTTTCATTATACAGGATTTGGCTTAAAAATCAAGGGCAAACCCCTGCGGCGCCGAAAAAACCGCGCAAGTACCGAAAGACTGTAAAAATCCGGTAAACTATAGGCGTAGCGCTGCCTTTTTCGTTGCGGTTTTTTTCGGCGTATGATACAGTATCCACAGTATACAGGGAGGTTGAGGTATGAAACATAAGGTTATCGGCATGCTGGGCTGCGGCAATGTGGGCAGCGGCGTGTACACCCTGCTGCAGGAGATGGCGGGGGATATTGCCCATAGGGAAGGGCTTACCATTCAGGTGAAAAAAATCCTGGTGCGGGACGCGGCCAGGCAAAGGGAAGGCATCCCCGCAGAGTTATTGACGGCCAATGCCCAGGATATTTTGGACGATAAAGATATTACCCTGGTCATCGAGTGCATGGGCGGCGAGGAACCGGCCACCACCCTGATGGCTGAGGCGCTGCGCCGGGGCAAGACAGTGGTGACGGCCAACAAGATGGCCATCGCCCTCAACTGGCACATTTTGCAGCAGGCCGCCCAGGAGGGCGCGGCGGGCCTGCACTTTGAGGCCAGCGTATGCGGCGCGGTGCCCGTCATCCGCGTGCTGAACGATTCCATGCAGGCCAACCGCATTTCCCAGGTGATGGGCATTGTCAACGGCACCACCAACTATATCCTCAGCAAGATGACCGATGAAATGCGCCCCTACGCCGAGGTGCTTGCGGAAGCCCAGGCCCTGGGCCTGGCAGAGCCGGACCCCGCCAGCGACGTGGGGGGCTTTGACGCGGCGTACAAGCTGTCCATCCTTTCCAGCCTGGCTTTCCATGCCCGGGTGCCCTATGATAAGGTGTATCGCGAGGGCATTGAAAACGTGCAGGTGCAGGACATTGCCGCCGGCAAGGATTTGGGCTACCGCCTAAAGCTGCTGGCCATCGGCAAGCGCAAGGGCGATGTGGTGGACGTGCGGGTGCACCCCGCCTTTGTGCCCGACACTCACCCCTTGGCTACGGTGGGCGGGGCCTTCAACGCGGTGTTCCTGTCGGGCCATGCCTGCGGTGATATGATGCTCTACGGCCGGGGCGCGGGCAGCATGCCCACGGCAGGCGCTATCTTAAGCGATGTGGTGCACGCGCTGAGCCATCCCGAGCCCAAGTATCCCTCCTTTGAAAACGGCAAGACGCTGCACCCCTCCCTCAGCGTTACCGACAACTGGCAGTGCGGCTTCTATCTGCGCTTTTCCGCCATGAACCGTCCCGGCGTGCTGGGGCATATCACCACCAAGCTGGGCCAGCACGGCGTCAGCATTTCTTCCATATTACGGCGCAAGGGGGAAGGCGAGGGGGACGTGCCCATCATCGTTATCACCCACCGCGCCTTTGAAAAGGATGTGCAGGCCGCGTTAAAGGAAGTGGACCCCGCCATCGCCCGGGTGGGTAGCGCCCTGCGGGTGGAGGGCATCGAGTAAAACTTTCGGGGCGGACGCTTTTAAAAAAGCATCCTCCCCATGCCCCACCTGTAAAATATTTCTATGAAAGCCTGGAACGCTGCGGCGTTCCAGGCTTTTTGCGTGAAAGGAAAATATGTTTTTATGATGGGGCAGGGGGAAGGTGCTTGCGATGCAATTACGCGTTGATGGCCCCATCATTTTCGGCGATGATCGCGCGTTCCGGGTTTCTTTGATCATATTGAACGGTAACAGCATCGCCCTCTGAAATGTTTCCCAGCCGGTAGGTTTTACGCTGCCCGATTGGAATTCTTCCAATCCTGATCGCTTCAATTTTTAGCTTGGCAGTTTCTTTTATATGATATTCAACGCCATCAACGCAATACGTAACAAAAATAACATCTGACTGTCTCAAACCACCGTATTTGATTTTATCAATTCTTCCTTTCGTTATGCCGGAATACAGCTTTTTCTTTTGATTACGGCGATACTTATAGGTTAAGATAACAGCTGTGACGATTGAAACTGGAATAAAAACAAGCAGTCCAAATATAAGCAATATCATGGTTACATTGTTATTCATACGGTCTCCTCTGTATATCTCATGAGAGAAGGCGCCTTTTTGAAAAAAACGCCTTCCCCATCAAACTATCCTGCTACTCTTTACGGAAACTTTAGAAACCCGCTCATCACGTAGCCGGTTTTGCCGTTGTAGCGCACCTGGCACCAGGTGGGGCCGCGGCTGAGCAGCTCCACCACCGTGTTGGAGGGGATGTAGGCGATGATGTTCTTCTTGGTGCTGTTGTCCTGGGTGGAGCGCAGGTTCAGGCTGCGGCCGGGCTGGGTGGCTACAATGGCCTTGGTGGAGTCCCCCGGCGCTACCGCGGGGGCGGGAGGCAGCACGGTGGAGGCAAACTGCAAAAAGCCCGTCATGGCGTAGCCCGTTTTGCCGTTATAGCGCACCTTGCACCAGGTGCCGCCCCTTTCCAGAATGTCCACCTTGGCGCGGCGCAGTTCGGCGTACGTCTCCAGCAATTCCT